>DASUSL010000076.1:0-3146 GCA_036375135.1 Thermoanaerobaculia bacterium
CGGCGCCCTCGGCGCCGGCGCTGCAGCTGGCCACGGTGACGTTGTTCCCCGGCCTCACACGCGGCGACGACACGCCCGTGGTCTCGCTCGCGCAGAAGACGGACGCCGTGCGTCTCGAGGTGCTGCTGGAAGCGGAGGCGCCGCGCTACGAGGCCACGCTGCACAGCATGGACGGCGCGGAGGTGTGGAAGGGGAGCGCGCTGGTGGCGATGAAGGGAAAGCTGCTGCTCACCATTCCGCGCGAGCGGCTGCAGAACGGCGAGCATCTCCTCACCGTGACCGCGAGCAACTACATCGCCGATTACGCTTTCGAAGTGCGCTGAACGAAATTTTTTCTCCCTGACGACATGAAAGGGTGACCCGCAAGGGAAATCCGCTCGAGGAGAAAAAATCGTGGTGCACAGAATTGCTGTCTATACGTTCGTCTTCCTGTTCATTGCAGTCTCGGTCGTGGCGCAGGACACGTCGCCGCCCGGCGCGGCGTCGCTGCAGGACGCCGCGTCGTATGCCGCGCGGTACGGCGTCGGCGTCGACGAAGCGATCCGCCGCCTGAAGCTTCAGCGCGAAGCCGGCGATCTCGACGCCGCACTCTCCGCCGAAGAGAGCGCGACGTTCGCCGGCCTCTGGATCGAGCACACGCCGCGCTACCGCGTCGTGGTGCGTTTCACCGACCGCGCGAGCGAGGCGCGGCTGCAGGCGCGCCTCGCAAAGGGACCGCTGGCCGACCTCGTCGAGACGCTGCCGGCGCGCTGGACGCTGGCGCAGCTCGAGTCGCATCAGGCGGAGAGCCGCGCCGCGGCGCGGCGCGCCGGAGTCCGGATCAACTCCGACGTCAACGTCTTCGAGAACCGCGTCGAGCTGCACGTCCTCGACCCGCAGGAACTGCTCTCCATGCGCGTGCATCTCCCGCCCTCCGTCGAGATCACGCGCGTCAGGGAACTGGCCAGGCCGCAGGCCGTCATCGACGGCGGCTCGCCGCTCAGCACCTGCACGGCCGGCTTCACCGTCGTTTCCCCGAACTACGACATGGGCGTGCTGACCGCCGGCCACTGCGCCGACCAGCAGAGCTTCCAGGGGATCGCGCTGCCGTTCCGCGGTCAGGACGTGAGCGGCGATCAGGACGTGCAGTGGCACTCCACCTGCGACCTCGTGCAGGCGTCGAATCTCTTCAACTCCGGCATCGACCTGCGTCCCGTGCTGGCCACGCGCAGCCGCAGCTATCAGCCCCTCGGACAGTTCCTCTGCAAGTTCGGCAAAGCGACGGGCCGCACCTGCGGCACGATCTACAGCAAGAGCTACGATCCCGGCTACGCGTTCAACGGCACCTTCATTTACGTCAAGGGCGGCACGGTCAATCTCTCCGAGGAGGGCGACAGCGGCGCGCCGTGGTTCGTGGAGAACGACGCGTACGGCATCCAGTCCGGCGGCGTCGGCAACGACGCGTACTACATGGCCATCAACTACGTGTCCGCCCTCGGCGTGACGGTGCTGACGGCGCCGCCTCCGGCGGGACAGTGCAACACGCCGCCGCAGGCGAGCTTCACGATGGCCCGCCGCTTCGACGGCACCGTGACCTTCGACGCCTCGGCCAGCTCCGATCCCGACGGCCGCATCGTGCGCTACGACTGGGACTTCGGCGACGGCACGACCGGCTCGTCGACGTCTCCGGTGATCGCGCATGTCTATCCGCGTGAGACGAACAGCTACTGGATCGTGCTCACGGTGACGGACAACGAAGGGAAGCGCGCCTCCGCCGTGCGCGAGCTGCTCCTCTGCTACCCGCTCACGGACTGCAGAGAGCCCATTCAGTAATCCACCCATTCAAGACAAGAAGGAGAGATCGCCATGCGCAAACGCATGATGCTGTTCGCTGTCGTCATCGCTCTGTTCACCGGTTCCATCCTGGCCGCGACGCCTCCGAGCGCGGCATTACTCGAAGACGCTACGTCGTACGCCGCGCAGGTGGGCGTGAGCGTCGATGAAGCCGTCCGCCGCCTGCAACTGCAGCGGGAGATCGGCGACCTCGACGCCGCCCTGTCCACCGAGGAATCGGCCACGTACGCCGGACTGTGGATCGACGACGAGCGCGGATACCGCGTGGTCGTCCGCTTCACCGATCCCGCGGCCGAGGCGCGGCTGCGGGCGCGGATCGCCGGGGGTGCGTTGCGGGACCTCGTCGACGTACGGCCTGCGCGCTGGTCGCTCGTCGAGCTGCAGCAGCGGCGCAACGATGCGCGCGGACACGCCCGTGCCGCGAAGGTGCGCACGAACTCCGACATCAACGTGCGCGAGAACCGCGTCGAGCTGTACGTGCTCGATCCGGCGAAGCTGAACGCCGCGAAAGCGCGCATCCCGGATGGCGTCGTGATTCAGCGCGTCTCCCGGCTCGCGGACGGCGAAGCGCTGACCGGCGGCCGCCGCATTTCGACCTGCACCAGCGGCTTCACCGTGCAGGCTCCGAACGGAGAGCTCGGCGTCGCCACCGCCGGCCATTGCGACAACACGCAGTACTACCAGGGCATCCTGCTCCCGTTCCGGCGCGAGCGGAACGACAACGATCACGACGTGCAGTGGCATTCGGGCTGCGATCTGATGCAGGTCACGAATCAGTTCGAGTCCGGCTTCGGTCTGCGCTCGGTCGTCGGCACGCGCCATCGGAACAACCAGGCCGAGGGCACGTACGTCTGCAAGTACGGCAGAACGACGGGACGGACCTGCGGCTGGATTGAGAGCAGGAACTACGATCTCGATCTCTTTCCGAATCCGTTCGACGGGAACTTCATCCGCGTCGACGGCCGCGGCACGAACCTGTCGGAGCCGGGTGACAGCGGCGGGCCCTGGTTCGTCGAGAACGTGGCTTACGGCATCCACCACGGCTACCCGGCCGACGACCAGGACTCGATCTACATGGCCATCAACTACATCTCCGGCATCGGCGTGAGCGTGCTGACGTCGAATCCCGGCGTGTGCAATCTGCTGCCGACGGCGAACTTCACGGCCGGCGGAGGGCGGCTCGACGGCGCGACGAGCTTCAACGGATCGACCAGCTCCGACCCCGACGGCTACATTGTGCGCTGGGACTGGAGCTTCGGCGACGGTACGACCGGCGTCTCGACCACGCCGTACATCACGCACCGCTATCCGTC
>DASUSL010000077.1:0-12287 GCA_036375135.1 Thermoanaerobaculia bacterium
CACGCGTGAAGTCCGCGACTTCACGTCCGGCGTCCCGCGACCTTCCACGGAAGGTCGTTGCACTTCACGCGTGAAGTGCGCGACTTCACGTCTGGCGTCCCGCGACCTTCCGTGGAAGGTCGTCGCACTTCACGCGTGAAGTCCGCGACTTCACGTCCGGCGTCCCGCGGTCTTCCGTGGAAGGCGGCCCGCGCCGCCGCCGCTATACTCACGCCCGCTCATGGAGTACCGCAATCACGTCCTCTACATCGGCAACCATTCGGCGGAAGAGCTGGCGGCGCGGTTCGGGACGCCGCTCTACGTCTACGACGCCGCCGTAATCCGGCGGCAGATGGAGCGCGTCACGCGCTCGTTCGCCGGACTCCCCTTCCGCCCGTTCTACGCCATGAAAGCGAACGGGAACCTCTCCATCCTGCGCATGCTGCGCGAGGGTGGGTTCGGCTGCGACTGCGTGTCGCCGGGCGAGATCCACCTGGCCATGCGCGCGGGGTTCACGGCCGAGCAGATCTGGTTCACCTGCTCCAACGTCTCCGACGACGACCTGCGGGCCATCCCCGATCCGCGCATCGTCGTCAACGTCAACTCCCTCTCCGAGATCGACCGCTGCCTCGGGCTCGACCTCCCCAATCCGATCGCGCTGCGGGTGAATCCCGACGTCGGCGCCGGGCATCACGCGGACGTCATCACCGCCGGCGGCGGGGTGAAGTTCGGCATCGACCTGGCGGAGCTCGACACCGCGCGCATCCTGGTCGAGGACACGGGCCGCAAAGTGGTCGGCCTGCACGCGCACATCGGCTCGGGGGTGAACGAGGCCGCGCCGCTGCTCGAGGCCGCGCGGCGGCTGCTCGAGCTGGCGCCTTCGTTCGCGAACCTGCAGTGGCTGAACTTCGGCGGCGGACTGGCCACGCCGTACCGTCCGGAAGAGCCCGAATTTCCGATCGAGGAGTACGGCGCCGAGCTGACGCGCATCGCCAACTCCATGCTGCG
The DNA here is from genome assembly GCA_036375135.1 of Thermoanaerobaculia bacterium. GTDB lineage: Bacteria > Acidobacteriota > Thermoanaerobaculia > Gp7-AA8 > Gp7-AA8 > QHVT01. The sequence continues at coordinate 988 of DASUSL010000077.1, forward strand.
CGCGCGCAACCTCACGGCCATCCTCGAGCCGGGACGCTACCTGGTCGCGCAGTCCGGCACCCTGCTCGCGCGCAGCACGGCGCGGCGCGTGTCGATCGGCGTCGAGTGGATCGGCGTCGACACCGGCTTCAACCACCTCGTGCGGCCGTCGAAGTACTCCTCCTATCACCACATCCTCAACGCCTCGCGCGGCGACACCTCGAACCGCGAGGAAGTGGTGGTGGCGGGCAACATCTGCGAGTCGAGCGACATCTTCACGCGCACCGACGGCCGCGCCGTCACGCGCACGGTCGATCACGTCGACATCGGCGACCTGATCGCCTTCTGCGACGCCGGCGCGTACGGCTTCTCCATGGCCTCGCACTACAACGCGCGGCTGCTGCCGCCGGAGATCCTCGTCGACGGCGACGATGCGCAGGTCATCCGCGTGCGGCAGACGCTCGACGACCTGGTTCGGGGGATGGAATGAGGCGTGCCATTTTCTTTGCCATGCTGCTCGCCGGCTGTGCGACCAAACCGATGACCACTACGGACACGCTCGACCTGAAAATCACCAACGGCCGCATCGTCGACGGCACCGGCTCGCCCTGGTACCGCGGCGACGTGGGCATCCGCGGCGATCGCATCGTGGCCATCGGCGACCTGTCGACCACCCCTGCCGCCTCCACCATCGACGCGCAGAACCGCATGGTCGCGCCGGGCTTCATCGACCTCCTCGGCTGGTCGCAGACGACGGCCATCGAGTACCCGCAGCTCGAGCCGAAGGTGCGCCAGGGCGTGACCACCGAGGTGGCGGGCGAAGGGACGTCGCCGGGTCCGAACCGTCCGGAGCGCGTGCGCGCCGGCGAGCGCTGGGCCACGCTGGGTGACTATCTCGACGAGCTCGATCGCCGCGGCGCGGCCGTCAACTTCGCCATGCTCGTCGGCGCCTCGAATCCGCGCACGATGGTCATCGGCGACACGAACCGCCAGCCCACCGCCGCCGAGATGCGCGAGATGGAATCGATCGTCGAGCAGGCCATGAAGGACGGCGCCATCGGCATCGGCTCGTCGCTGATCTACGTGCCGGCCATGTACTCGTCGACCGAGGAGCTGATCAATCTCTCCAGGGTGGCGGCGAGGTACGGCGGTGTGTATTTCTCGCACATCCGCGACGAGGGAGCGAAGATCGACGAGGCGCTCGACGAGGCCTTCCGCATCGGCCGCGAGGCCGGCATCCCGGTCAACATCTGGCACCTCAAGATCGGCGGCCGCGCGCTGTGGGGACGCATGCCGCAGATCGTCGAGAAGATCCAGAACGAGCGCGTCGAGGGTCTGGACGTTTCGGCGAACGTGTACCCGTACGCCGCGTCGTCGACCGGACTCTCCACGCTCGCACCCGACTGGGCGATGGAAGGGGGCTACGACGACTTCCAGAACCGTCTGAAGAACCCCGACGACCGCGCGCGCATCGCCGCGGCGCTGAAGGCCCAGGTCGAGCGGCGCGGAGAGCGCGGCATTTACGTGACGCAGATCTACGGCCCGAAAGAGCTCGACCGGTACGAGAAGAAATTCATCGAGGACATCGCCCGCGAGATGAACGTCACGCCGGACGAGGCGCTGATGACGCTCTTCGCGCAGAGCATGCCCTCGCCGCGCGTCATCTATTTCTCCATCAGCGAAGACGACGTGCGCACCGCGCTGCGGCAGCCGTGGATCTCCATCGGCTCCGACGGCGGCTCCCCCACGCCGCAGATGCGCGCGGAGAACGTGGCCCTCCACCCCCGCGCCACCGGCACCTTCCCGCGCGTCCTCGGCCACTACGCCCGCAACGAGAAACTCTTCTCGATCGAGGAGGCGGTGCGGCGCATGACCTCGCAGGCCGCCGCGCGCGCGAACCTCCGCGACCGTGGCCTGCTGCGCGAGGGACTGGTGGCCGACGTGGTGGTCTTCGATCCCGACACGGTCATCGACAAGTCGACGTTCGAGGACCCGCACCAGGACGCCGTCGGCGTGACCGACGTCATCGTGAACGGCGTGCCGGTGTTGCGCGGCGGCGCGATGACGGGCAAGCTGCCGGGGAGAGCGATTCGGGGGGCAGGCTATGCAGGGCGACAGCAGTAAGCTCGTCAGGACGGTCGGGTTCTGGGGCCTCGTGGCGATGTGCATCAACGCCGTCATCGGCAGCGGCGTGTTCCTCCTCCCCTACGAGTCGTACAAACTCCTCGGCCCGTTTTCGTTGTGGGCGCCGCTGCTGTTCGCGATTCCGGTGTTCATCCTGGCGCTGAACTTCGCCGAGGCGGCCAGCCACTTCACCGAGCCGGGCGGCGCGTATCTGTACGCGAAGACGGCCCTCGGCGATTTCGTCGGATTCGAGACAGGGTGGATGAACTGGATCGCGCGCGTGACGTCGCTCGCGTCGCTGTCGAACGGCTTCGTGGTCGCGCTGGCGCTGCTGGTGCCGGCGCTCAAGGACGGCGCGGCGCGCGCGGCGGTGATCACCGGCATCATCCTCTTTCTGGCCGTCATCCACTACCTCGGCGTGAAGTACGGCGCGGCCTCGATCTACGTCTTCACGATGGGCAAGCTCCTTCCACTCATCGGCTTCATCTTCGTGGCGCTCATCGCCTGGAGATCGAATCCGCTCCCCGCCTCGCTGGCCATTCCCGGCGGCGCCGACTGGCCCGAGGTCGCGCTGTTCATGCTGTTCGCGTACGCCGGCTTCGAGAACCTCGGCGTCCCCGCGGGCGAGTACAAGAACCCGCGGCGCGACCTGCCGCTGGCGCTGCTGGTGGGCATCCTCATCATCGCCGTGATCTACGTGCTCGTGCAGCTCGGGGCGATGTCGGCGCTGCCGGATCTGTCGCAGAGCGACACGCCGATCGCGTCCGCGGCCGCGGAGCTGATCGGGCCGGTCGGCGCGATCATCGTCACCATCGGCGCGCTGATGTCGATGGCCGGGACGAACTCCGGGACGATGCTCGAGGGGTCGCGCATGTTGTACGCGCTGTCGCTGGGACGGCGCATGGGACCGATCTCGTACGTGCATCCGACCTTCCGCACGCCGAGCGTGGCCATCGCCATTCACGCCGCGGTGGCGCTGGCGCTGGCCATCCCCGGCTCGTTCCGCACACTCGCGCTCATCTCCGCGGGCGCACGCCTGGTGACGTACCTGATGACGTGCATCGCCGTGCCGCGGCTGCGCAAGCTGAATGAAGGCTTCCGCACGCCGGGCCTGATCGTGCCGATCCTCGGCGTGCTCGTGTCGCTGGTCTTCGTGCTCGCGATCTGGCAGGAGCCGAAGCGCGTCATCGCGCTCGGGATCGGGCTGGTGGTGGGCGCGGTGCTGTACGTCGTGTCGAAGCCGCGGGTCGTTGCGTGAGACGCCTCGCGCTGCTCGTGCTGTTTGCGTTCGCGGCGCACGGCGACACGTGGGTCATGCCGGAAAGGGCAGCGTACGACTCGGCGAACGGGAAATGGCGGCTGGTGACGAACCCGGGGTCGGGGTCGGGGGAGAACGCGCCGCCGGACGCGGAAATGTTCCGCCGCGACTGGCTCGATACGTGGCAGCGTGCGTCGCGCTGGAACTTCGTCGGCGGGACGTTTCCGCACCATGCACTCGTGGCGAACGATGGCACGGTGGCGACGTTCAACCGAGGCACCATCGACGTGGTCGTGATCTATCGCTCAGACGGCAGGCTCGTACGGCGTCTTTCCCTCAACGATCTCCTCGAAACGGAAGACATCGATCAACTGAGCCGTTCGGTGAGCTCGATCCGCTGGGCCGGCACGCACCGCATCGACGAGGAGAAGCGCGTGCTCGTGCTGCAGATCGCCGCGCACCGCACGGAAGAGATTCCGGTGGGCCTCGACAGCGGCGAGATCCTCGAGCCGAAGCGCCGGATGTTCCCGCGGCCGAGGGTGGAGTGGAAGGCGGAGACCGCGCCGCCCTGCCTGACGACGGAAGAGCTGACCGCGCGGGCGGTGACCACACCAATGCCCGACTATCCGCCCGTCGCCCGCAAAGCGCGCGTCAGCGGCATCGTCATCCTCGAGCTCTTCATCGACGAGCACGGCGCCGTGGAGAAAGTGACGGTGCTCAAGCCGCTGCCGTTCGGACTGGACGACGCGGCACGGCAGGCCGTCAGCGCGTGGCGTTTCCGCCCGCATCCGGAGAAGAGCTGCGCGAACGTCACGATGACGTTCGACCTCACTCGATTCTGATCGCGCCCGAGAGCTTGTCGACGACGACGCTGCGCGGCGGACGCGCATCGCTGCGCACCTCCCGGAACACCACGCGCTCGCGGTAGATCACCGGCGCCTCGAAGGCGTTGAAGCGGTGGCGCTCGTAGAGATTGCCGTGCGTCCAGTCGTAGCCCCACGTTTCAACGTCGAAGCGGCCGACGAAGCCGATCGTGCTGACGTAGAGCTTCGATCCTTCGAGCGCGGCGGTGCCGAGGTTGAAGCCGGGGATCTCGGATGCGAACGCGAGCTCGCAATCGGGCAGATAGACGCGTGCGACCTTCGACGTCGAGCCCTCCCCGTCCGACTGCTCGTACAGCACGATCAGGATCTCGCTGCCGTGCGGGACGTACTGCAACTGGTCGACGTACGGCAGCTCGCCGAGGTCGAGCTGGAACGAGCCGCGCGTGCCGCAGGTGAAGCGGCCGTCGCGTGCGAGGCGGTACGTCTCGCCGCGCAGCGTGAACGTCCACTCCTTCGCGCTCAGGATGCTGGTGTCGCGCGTCGTGGCCTGCGCGGTGGTGATGACGTTCTTCAGCGGCAGATCGGGCGCGGGCGTTTCGCGGCAGGCCACGAGGAGCAGCAGCACTACCGCAACGGATCGCACAGACACGTACTGTACACTTCGCCGCATGCACAAGCATTTCACCGCCGCGCTAGCTCTGTTCGCGCTCTGCCTCGGCGGCTGCCGCTCCATCGACCAGCGACGCGAGAGCCAGCTCGCGCGCGTCGCACGCGACTGGTGCCTGACCATCCGCGCCAGTCAGGTGCTGCCCGTCTATCCGCTCACCGAAGACCTGCAGGTCGGCGACGTCTTCCTCGTCTCCACGCCGATCGAGGACGAAGTGCACGAGCTGGAGAAGAACGGCTTCCTGCCGCTCGACAACGTCATCGCGCGGCTGCAGCCCACCGGGTGGCAGACGTTCTACAACGGCGCGTACGGCGTCGCGGACAACAGCGTCCTGCCGCGGCAGTGGCAGTTCCCCGAGCCCGTTCCCGCCTCCCCGCCGCTCACCGCGTGGAACAGCGCGCCCGGCGCCGCCTTTCCGTCGTACACCTTTCAGGTGAAGGCGGGACAGGGGGCCACGCTGGCCATTCCGATCCAGTCCGTGCCGGTGGGCCTGAGCCTCCTGCAGACCGGCGACGCCTACGGCTCCGTCAACATCAGCAACGCGTCGACGTACGGCCTGCCGATCTCCGTGCTCGCGCCGCAGATCAACGCCTGGGCCGCGGACAACCGCGACTTCCTCAAGCAGTACGGCCCGCGCACGACCACCGACAGGAAGGGGCGGCAGAAGATCGAGCAGCACTACGTGCGCATGGTCTACCGCGTGTACGTCGCGGGCGGCGTGAACGTGTCGCTGATGGACAACGAGTCGCGCGGCGGACGTCTCGACGCCGGCGCGTCGCAGGCCGTGGGACTCTTCGACGCCGGCAACACCGCCGAGGCCGCGAACGCGGCGGCGAACTACGCATCGCTGCTGAGCAGCCTGTCGAAGAGCGTCTCCGCGGCCACGCCGGGCGCCAACGTCACCATCGCCTCCGCCTCGAGCCGCGGCGTGGCCATGAACGAGACCTTCCCGCGCCCGCTCGTGGTCGGCTATCTCGGCTTCGATCTCCCCATCGACGACCAGGGCCGCCTCGGCCCGCCCATGCCGACGCACGCGCGCGTCACCGGCGAGGATGTCGCGCAAGGCACCGCCGTCTACGGCACCGACTCGAACACCGCCGAGCTGCGCACGTGGCTGGAGGCCGATCCGGGCAACCGCGCGAAGCTCGAGGAGTGGCTGCAGCGCAACGTCCCCGGCACCAGCATCACCGCGCTGCTCAACGGCCGGCAGTACAACCTCCTGCGCGCGAAGGCGCTGCAGGACCTGGAGGTGCAGCAGTGACGGAATCGATCGCCGGCATCCCGGCGCAGGAAGTGGGCCGCGTGGTACAGGACTTCATCGACGACGGGGCAACGGATGTGGTGGTGGCGAAGGACGAGGAAGGGACTTACACGGTGACGCGCGAGTAACGTAGGTTGGGCTTCAGCCCGACCACCCCCGGGGGCGGCGGGCTGAAGCCACGCCCTACATCATCCAGTAGCAGACCGCGACGGTGGCGATGGCCGCGACGAGGTCGCCCACCAGCGCCGCCGGCACCGCGTGGCGCGTGCGCTTCACCATCACCGCGCCGAAATACACCGCCAGCACGAAGAACGTCGTCTCCGAGCTGCCGTACATCGTCGCGGCCATGCGGCCGATCAGCGAGTCGCCGCCGTGCGTCGTCACGAGGTCCGTCGTGTAGGCCAGCGACCCGCTGCCGGTGAGGGTGCGCAGGATGGCCAGCGGCACGAGCTCCGCCGGGAAGTTCGTCGCATTCGTGATCGGCGCGAGGGCCGCGGTCAGCAGGTCCATCGCCCCCGACGCGCGGAACATGCCGATGGCCACGAGGATCCCCACCAGGAACGGGATGATCTTCACCGCCACGTCGAACCCTTCCTTCGCGCCGTCGACGAAGACGTCGTACACCTTCACCCTGCGGATCAGTCCCACCAGCGGGATGAGCACGAGCAGGAACGGGATGGCCCACGTCGAGATGCCTTGAATGACGTCGCGCATCACTCGCTCACCTTGTAGAAGCGCTGCAGCATCTTCGCGGCGATCACCGCGGCCACGGTGCCGATGAACGTGGCCACGATGGACGGGCCGATGATCCAGGTCGGGTTGGTCGAGCCGGCCTGCGCCAGCACGCCGATCATCGTGGCGGGGATGAGCTGCACGCCCGAGGTGTTCAAGGCCATGAAGGTGACCATCGGATTCGAGGCCGTGTCCTTCTGCGGATTGAGCGTCTGCAGCTCTTCCATCGCCTTGATGCCGAGGGGCGTCGCGGCGTTGTTCAGTCCGAGCATGTTCGCGGCGATGGACAGCACGATCGCGCCGTTCGCCGGATGATCCGCCGGCACCTCGGGGAAGAGCCAGCGCAGCACGGGCCGCAGCAGCCGTCCGAGGAGCGTGACCAGTCCCGCGGCCTCGGCCACGCGCATCACCCCCAGCCAGAGCGTCATCACACCGACGAGGCCGATCGCGATCTCGACCGCGGTCTTCGCCGACTCGATCGCCGCTTCCGAGACCTTGGCCATGGTGCCGTTGAACGCGCCGATGATCAGCGCGAGGGCCATGAGGCCGAACCAGATGTAGTTGAGCATGGCAGGATGATAGTGGCGACGGCGAGAGATGAGCGATGAGAGATGAGAGATGAACGGCTCATCGATGTTCATCGCTCATCGCTCATCGCCGAAGTGACGGCACACGTGTAAGTGGACCGCCGGCGTCCGCGCCGGCTGCCTGTGACGGCGTCCCGCCGTCACCCCCCGCCCCGCAGGCGAGACGCCTGCGGAGACAGCCGGCGGGACGCCGGCGGTCCGCTCAGGTGGCTTCCCACGTACGCGCGTGGCACGGTCGGCGTGAGTGGACAGCCGGCGGGACGCCGGCGGTCCGCTCAGGTGGCTTCCACGTACGCGCGTGGGACGGTCAGCGTGAGTGGCCCGTTCAGCCTTCGCTCCACTTCCGCGAAAGCTTCGCGCGGCACGACTTCCTCCCATGCAGGCAGGAATCCGAATTGGATGAAGTCGTGCCGGAACAGCGCGGCCGCGTTGGCGTAGCGCATCACGAACGCGTCTTCGATCACGTGCGTGATGGTGAAGCCGGCGTCGCCGAGGAGCGTGTGCAGCCTCTCGATGGTGGCGCGGTGACGGATGTGCGCGTCAAGCTTCACGCGGTCCTCCACCACCTCGGCGAAGACGTCGTAGAGCTCGCGCATGTGGCCGACGAGGTTCGTCGTCAGCGCCAGCACGCCGCCGGGACGGAGCACGCGGCGGCACTCCTGCAGCGCGGCACGCGCGTCGGAGAAGTTGTTCACGCCGAGGTTCGAGACCACGAGGTCGAACGACGCTGAGTGGAACGGCATCGCCGCGGCGTCGCCGACATGAACCGCGGCGTTTGCGACGCGGGCCTGGCGGCGCTTGCGCTCCGCGCGGCGCAGCGCGGCGTGCCAGGGATCGAGTCCGTGCACGCTCGAGCCGGGGCCGAGGCGCTGCGCCAGCTCGAGCAGCGGAAAGCCGCTGCCGCAGCCGACGTCGAGCGCCACCGTCCCCTCGCGCAGCGGCACGTGCTCGAGCAGCAGTTGCCCGAACGCCGCGGACCAGAGCGGCAGCTCGTCGAAGGCGTCGACGAAGGAGGGTGAGTCGAAGTCGTGCGTCATCGGTTCCCACATTAGAATCACCCCGATGCCAGCCGAGGAAGAAAAAAAGAAGAAGAAGCTCGAGCTGGACGCCGTGTGGCGCGAGGCGAAGGAACTGATCTGGGCGCGCCGCGGACGCCTGTCCCTCGGACTGGCGCTGATGCTCGTCAGCCGGCTGGCTGGTCTCGTCCTCCCCGCCTCGTCGAAGTACCTCATCGACGACGTGATCGGCAAAGGACGCCACGAGCTGCTGCCGTGGCTCGCCGCCGCGGCGATGGCCGCGACGCTGATCCAGGCCGCCACCGCCTTCGGCCTCTCGCAGCTCCTCGGCGTGGCCGCGCAGCGCGCCATCACGGAGATGCGCAAGCGCGTCGAGCAGCACGTGCTGCGCCTCCCCGTCTCCTACTTCGACTCCACGAAGTCGGGCGTGCTGATCTCGCGGATCATGACCGACGCGGAAGGGATCCGGAACATCGTCGGCACGGGGCTCGTGCAGCTGGTCGGCAGTTGCGTCACGGCGGTGCTGGCGTTCTTCATCCTCTTCTATCTGAACTGGAAGCTGACGCTGATCACGATGGCCACGCTGGCAGTGTTCGGCGGCGTGATGGCGGTGCTGTTCAAGCGCGTCCGCCCGCTGTTCCGCAAGCGCGGCGAGATCAACGCGCAGGTCACCGGGCGCCTCGGCGAGTCACTGGGCGGCATTCGCGTGGTGAAGGCGTACACGACCGAGAAGCGCGAGGACCTCGTCTTCGCGAAGGGCGTGCACTCGCTCTTCCGCAACGTGGCCAAGACCATCACCGTGATCAGCGGCGCCACCGCATTCGGCATGGTGGTCGTGGGCGTGGTGAGCGTGGTGCTGATGCTCGTCGGCGGCCGGGCCATCCTCAGCGGCGAGATGACCCTCGGCGAGCTGATCATGTACCTCCTCTTCACGGGACTGATGGCCGCGCCGGTGATGAGCATCGCCTCGATCGGGACGCAGATCACCGAGGCCTTCGCGGGACTGGACCGCATCCGCGAAGTGATGCGGCAGCGCACGGAGCTCGATCACGATGCCACGCGCGAGCCGATCGAGCACGTGCGCGGCCACGTGGAGTTCGAGGACGTGTCGTTCGAGTACGAGCCGGGCCTGCCGGTGCTGCGGCACGTGAGCTTCACCGCCCCGGCGCAGACGACGACGGCGCTGGTCGGCTCGAGCGGCTCGGGGAAGTCGACGCTGATCGGTCTCGTCATGGCGTTCAACCGCCCCACCAGCGGCCGTCTGCTGATCGACGGACGCGATCTCGACACGCTGCGCCTGGCCGACTACCGCTCGCGCCTCGGCATCGTGCTGCAGGACAACTTTCTCTTCGACGGCACCATCGCGGAGAACATCCGCTACGGCCGCCCCGGCGCGACGATGGACGAAGTGCGCGAGGTGGCGCGACTGGCACACATCGACGAGTTCGTGGAGCCGCTCGAGAAGCAGTACGAGACGATCGTCGGCGAGCGCGGAATCAAGCTCTCCGGCGGCCAGCGCCAGCGCATCGCCATCGCGCGGGCCATCCTCGCCGATCCGGCCATCCTGATCCTCGACGAGGCGACGTCGAGCCTCGACAGCGAGAGCGAGGCGAAGATCCAGGACGGACTGCGCGCGCTGCGCCGCGGACGGACGACGTTCGTGATCGCGCACCGCCTGTCGACCATCCGCGGCGCGGACCAGATTCTGGTGCTGGAAGCGGGCGAGATCGTGGAGCGCGGCACGCACGCGGAGCTGCTCGCGCGACAGGGCCGCTACCGTCAGTTGTACGACCGGCAGTACCACTTCGAGACGGACGTGTTCGTGAACCCCGGCGAAGAGCTGGCGCCGGTGTAAGAGTGCGGCGGCACCGTTGCTGCCGCTTTCAAACGTAGGGCAGGCTTCAGCCTGCCCGGGACAGGCTGAAGCCTGTCCTACGTTTTGAGATAGCCTCCACAGCCGCCGCTTTGGTAACGGGCGACAGAGCCACCGCGCACCGACCACGAGGCGCGCCCCCACGTCCTTCGACACAGTTCTGTCATTGACGGAGCAGTTATGCGGATGTACGTTGGTATCGATCCGCACAATCGAGAGAAGGAGTTTTTCCCCATGACGAGAACCCGTCTGTTGCTCATCGTCCTGGTGCTGGTGTCGGCGATCTCCGCGTCCGCGCAGTCGTCGAACGGCGACTTTTCGTTCGCGCTCGCCGGCGCGAACGGTTCCATTCAATTCAATGCGAAGGCCGAGGGAAGCGGCGCGAAGGGGCATGTGACCTTCAACGCGACGCAGGACGTGTCGAACGACTCGGTCGACGACAACGGCGGCCCCGGCGCCGCGGCGACCAGCGCCACGCTTCAGGTAGAAGTGGACTGCCTGAAAGTCTCCGGCAACCGCGCCGCGATGAGCGGCGTGGTGACGTCGTCGAACGTCCCGGGCTACGCCGGCCTCCGCGCGATCCTGGCGGTGGAAGACGGCGGCGAGGGGAGCAAGGCCTCGCGCGACGCGTTCACGTGGGGCATCTACCGCAACAACGCGCCGACCTGGACGGCGTCCGACGCGGAAGTCCCCGGCGACAACGGCGCGATGTTCTCCTGGCTGGCGACCGACTTCGAAGTGCCCGGCGACGCCGGCATCCAGGTGGGCGCGAACGCCCCCACCGGGGTCGACTGCAAGAGCTTCGGCCTCGCGGCCTACGCGCTGGACGAGCTGGTGCACGGCGCGGGGAACATCAACGTCAGGAAGTAGAACGAACGCAGGGCGGACTTCAGCCGGCGTAAACGTAGGACAGGCTTCAGCCTGTCCGGACAGGCTGAAGCCTGTCCTACGTCATGGTCCTACACTGGTCAGGATGACT
>DASUSL010000078.1:0-21937 GCA_036375135.1 Thermoanaerobaculia bacterium
GTCCGCGCCGCCGCGCGGGGGGGCGCGGGCGGGACGCCCGCGCGGCAGCCGGCGAGGACGCCGGCGCTCCGCTTCGGATGCGGAGGACTCTCATGAAGCGCGCCGCGTACGCGATCGCGGCGGCACTCGTCGCGATCCTCCTGCTCGCGCTGTCCGGCGCGGCGTTCGGACACTCGCCGAAAGACCTGCTGGCGCTCCTCGTCAGCGGCAGCGTCGGGACTCCGTTCGCGCTGCAGGGAACATTGCTCAAGTCCGTGCCGCTGCTGCTGACGGGACTGAGCGTCGTCCTCGCCTTCCGCGCGGGCGTGTGGAACATCGGCGGCGAGGGGCAGTTCATCGTCGGCGCGCTGGCGGCGCTGGTCGCGTCGCGCTATGGCGCGATCGCCTCGCTCCTCGCGGCGATGCTCGCCGGCGCGGCGTGGGCCTCGCTCGCCTCGCTCATGCGGCTGTGGCGCAACGCGCCCGAGGTGCTGACCACCATCCTGCTCAACTTCACGGCCATCCATCTCCTCGGGTGGTGCGTGAACGGACCGCTGCGCGAGCAGGCGGCCATGTATCCGCAGACGGACCTCGCGAACGCCGCGCTGCCGCCCTACGGCGGACTGGCGCTGGCCGTGCTCGCGGCGATCGCCGCGTGGTGGCTGCTCTATCGCACGAGAGAAGGACTGCGCCTGCGCGCCACCGGCTCGAACGCCGACGCCGCGACGTGGGCCGGCGTGAACGTGCGCGCGCAGATCTTCCGGGCCATGGCCATCTCCGGTGCCGCCGCGGGACTGGCGGGCGGCATCGAGCTGCTCGCCGTCACGCATCGACTCTTCGAGCGCTTCGCCGCCGGCTACGGCTACTCCGGCATCGCCGTGGCGCTGCTCGCGCAGCTCCATCCGCTGGCCACGCTGGCCTCGGCGTTCTTCTTCGGCGCGCTCGTCACCGGCGCGGGGGAACTGCAGCGCAGCGCCAACATCTCCGCGGCCGTGGCCACGTTCGGCCAGGCCGCGGTCATCCTCATTCTGATCGGATTCGAGCATGTTCGACGCCGCGCTTGACGTGATTCCGCTGGCCATCGTCGCCGCCACGCCGCTGCTGCTCGCGGTGCAGGGGGAGCTCGTCGTGCAGCGCAGCGGCATCATCAACCTCGGCATCGAAGGAATGATGCTGGCCGCGGCCATGACCTCCGTGCTCGCCGCGCAGGCGACGAAGAGTGTGCCGATCGGCTTCGCCGGCGGCATCGCCGGCGCGGCGGCGATCGCGCTGCTCTTCGGCATCTTCGCCATCGCGCTGAAAGCCGATCAGATCGTGACCGGCACCGCCATCAATCTCCTCGCCCTCGGCGCGACGGGCTTCGTCTACCGCGAAATGCAGCAGGGCGCGATCTTCGTGCAATCCGTGCCGCGCCTGCAGCGCGACTTCGTCCTGCCGCTGGCGTGGATCGTCATCCCGGTCGTGCTCGCGCTGTTCCTCTGGAACACCAGCGCCGGCCTGCGACTCCGTGCCTGCGGCGAGAACCCCGAGGTGCTCGGCAATCGCGTGCGCTCCCACCGCGCGCTGGCGCTGTCGATCGAGGCCGTGCTGGCCGGCATCGCCGGCGCGTACCTGGCGCTCGCGCTGTCCAGCGGCTTCGCCGAGAACATGACCGCCGGCCGCGGCTTCATCGCGCTCTCGATCGTCATCTTCGGACGCTGGAAGCTGAAAGGCGCTCTCCTCGGCACCGCCATCTTCGGGCTCGCCGCCGCGCTGCAGTACGCGCTGCAGGCCGCCGCGCGCGGCGTCCCGTTTCACCTGCTGCTGGCGGTGCCGTACGTGGTGACGCTGCTCATTCTCTGTGGAGTGGCCGGACGAGTGCGCGCGCCGCAGTCGCTGGGCAAGTAAAGGTGGACCGCCGGCGTCCGCGCCGGCTGTCTGTGGCGGCGTCTCGCCGCCACCCGCGGCGTGTGCAGGCGGGACGCCTGCACAGACAGCCGGCGGGACGCCGGCGGTCCGCTTTACGTCACCGGCGCTAGGGCCCCTTCTTCCATCCAGCGCGCCACGAGCCTGCGTACGCGATAGACGTCCGCGGCGATCTGCGGCTCCCAGTCGCCGAGGCGCACGCCGGAGGCGGCCTTGACCCAGATGTCGCGCGCGACGGCGGGATCGCTCTCCTCCGGATCGGGCGTCGGCTTCACCGACGTCGCGTGCAGCTTGAGATCGTCCGGCACGAAGAGCACGAGCTGGCGGTACTCGTCGTGGCGGCGGATCCCCTCGAACAGCAGCGACATCACATCGAGCGGCTCCGCGCGCGGCTTCGCGCTCTCCGGCGGATGCGGCACGAACGCGAACGTGCCGGCCAGCGGGCACTCCAGCATCTGATACAGCGCCGCCGTGCCGCGCAGATGTCCCGCCTGCGCATCCGCGAACTTCCCCGACACGAACAGCAGCTTCCCGCCGGTCTGCCCGCTGCGCTTGGCCGTCAGCGTGACGATGCCCGTGGCCTGCTGATCGGCCAGCGACTGCAGCAGCGACGGCAGTCCGAAGAAATCGAGATCGCCGGTGAGTGTGGCCGCCTGCTTCGCGGCCGGCTGCGCCGCCGCATGCGTGAGGTTGTACAGCGCCGCCTTCGCCGCGCGTCCCACCTCGTGATCGGCGAACTTCTCCGCCGTGTCGGCGAGCAGCGTCTCCACCTTCTCCGAGCGCGTGCTCGACAGCGCCTCGATGATGCGCAGCGGCGGCGGATTGCGCGACGGCATGATGCGCCCGAGGAGCTTCGCCGGCAGGTCGTCGCGAATGGCTTTCACCAGGATGTCGACGGTCTGTTCGTCGAACGACAGATCGTGCTGCGCCAGCGGCGCGAGCCGCGCCCGCGTGTCGCCGAGGAGCGGGTTCGGCTTCATGCCGTGACGGGCGATCGTCAACAGCGCGGCGGGGGTGGCGATGCGTCCCAGCGCGCTGACGATGCGGTCGAGCACTTTCTGCATCTCGTCCAGCGGATAGAGCGAGATGTCCTTGCGCAGGAGCGACGCCTCGAGCTCGGCCAGGCGCATGGTCAGCACCTTCGCCGCGGCCTCGGACTTCAGATGCCCGAGGGGGATCACCGCTTCCTTGATGACGTAGATGTTCTGCCCGCGCGCGGTGGCGCGCGTCAGCAGCTCCAGCTCCTTGTCGGCATCATGGCTCGCGCCTTCGTCGGAGTCGCGCGCGATGCGGTGCAGGAGATAGATGACGTTGCGCAGGTAATACGTGTCGACTTCGTCGGGCGGGCGATTGAGCTCCGTCTCCAGCTCCCCGATCGCGGCCGCGCGCGCCTCGGCGCCGTACGCCTCGAGCAGGCCGAGGAGCGAGCGCCGGCGCTCCGGACGCTCTTCGCCGCGCAGCTGCTGGAAGAGGCTCGGCATGGTGAGCGTCGGAAAGTACGAGAGCGCCTTCCGCAGCAGTGGATGCTTCCCCTTGTTCTCCGTGTACTTCCGGAGGCGCTCGGAGCTGATCGACTCCACCGCGGAGTTGTGCACGCGCTCGACGGTCGAGGCATCGATCTTCTTCTCGACGATGACGCGCGCCGCCAGCTCGAGCATCGACACCGCGGTGCCCAGCGCACCCTGATTGAACTGCTCGACGGCCTCGAACATCAGCTCGCGGAAGCGCTTGCCGCTTTCCATGGAGCTGGAGGTGAGGCTGATGATCTTGTGCATCGCCTCGATGGCCGCGGGCTGCGCGGCCTCGGGCGGAATGGCGATGTCCCACTGCGGCACGCTCTCGGCCAGGACGTGCAGGAGCTTCTCCGGCTCGGCCTCGCCGGTGTACGCGCGCAGCTTGCGGATGTACGCCGCCAGCTCTTCCTCGGTGGTGGCGCTCTGCGCGGCCATGGAGACGAGTTGCGCGGCGGGCTGCGTCTGTTGTTGCTGCTGTTGTTGCGGCTCGTCTTTCGGCGCGGCGGCGGGAACGCGGCTGGCCAGCCGTTCGACGACGAGGGAGAGCCGCCGCGCGGTGCGCGTGACGACGTCGCTCACGACGTTGCGGACGCCGCCGCCACTCTTCGCCGCGCCGTCCCCTTTCGACATCGGCACGACCGTGGAGCTGCTGCCGCCGAGGACCGTCGACTCGCGCATGCCGGCGAGATTGCTGCGCAGCATCTCGCGCTCGCCGTCGGGACAGACCTGCAGGGCCAGCGGCACGACGCGGTCGAGATACGCGTCCAGCGCCGCGCGGTCGACGAGCTTGAGCAGGGTGAAGACGTGGACCTTGCGCAGCGCGTGGAAGAGGAAGTCGGACTGCGACGCTTCCTGATGGCGCGACTGATCGACGGTCCACGCGTGGATCTGCTTGATCAGCAGCTCCGGCGGATGCGCCATCAACGTCTCCACCGCATCGCTGGCGGTCAGTGGGGGGATCTGGTCCAGCAGGTAGCGCTGAAAGTCGAAGAGCGCCGTTTGCAGCTCGTCATTCACGTGCTCGTCATTGTACGCGTAGGGTGAAACTCAACTCCTGGACATCCGCTCGACGGCTTCCCGCAGCGCCACGACCTCCTGCCGCAACGCGGTGAGCTCGTCCTCCGCGGCCTGCTCGTCGGGTCTGAGGAACCACGCCGCCAGCGCGGCGGTGACGGCGCTGAACAGACCGACGCCCGCGGTCATGAGCATGACGGCGACGAGGCGCCCCTCGCGGCTGGTCGGGAACCTGTCGCCGTAGCCGACGGTGGTGACGGTGCTGAAGGCCCACCACACCGCGTCCTCCGCGGTGCGGATGTTCCCCTCGGTGTTCTGCTCGAAATGCAGGATGGCCGTGCTGCTGCCGATGATCAGCACGAAGGCCAGCATCGCCGCGGCGAGCGTCGTCGACTGCGCGCGCTGCCGCAACACGGCCCGGGTGATGAGCGTCGTGGCGCGGAGCGCGCGCAGCACTCGGGCGATGCGCGCGATGCGCGCCAGGCGTCCCCAGCGCGCGAAGTCGAACGTCGGCACGGCGGAGAGGAGGTCGAGCCAGCCCCACGTGAAGAAATAGCGCCAGCGGTTGGGCGCGCGCCGCAGCGAGATCGCGAAGTCGATCAGGAACGCGACGCACATGACCGTGTCCGCGAACTGCAGCAGCAGCTCGATCTCACGATCGACGACGAACAGGTTCTGCACCACGATCGCCGCCAGCGCGAGCACGCACAGGAAGAGCATGAAGAGCTGGTACGCGGGAGTTGCGCGCGCGGCCGGAGACTCTTGCATCGCAGTCGCGATTGTACCGAGGCCCGCCTCAGGGCGTGCCGGCGGGGAGCTCGTCGGCCCCCACCTGACGGCCGGCCGCGTCGAAGCCGATGACGCGCAGCACGGTGCCCGCCGGTTTGTCGCCGAGGTCGAATTCGGCGCGGTACGGCGCGGCATTGCGCGCCAGCACGCGCTTGCCGCCGACCCAGAACTCGACGCGTTTCACCGGCGGAAGCACCTCGGCGCTGACCACCCAGAACGTCGAGGCCTCGCGACGCTCGACGCGGATGGTGACCGGACCGCGCGGTGGCACCGGCGCCGGCTCGTCCGGTTCCGTTTCCTTCTCGGCGACATACGGGCGGCCGGTCTTCGCCACCGTGAATTTCTGCGTGGCCTTCGCCACGATCCTCTGCGGGTCGTCGTAGTCCGGCTCCAGCACGAGCCACGCGTCGATCTCCGCCTCTCCCTCGACGAAGAGATGCAGCGCGGAGATCTCGTTGCGCTGATCCGGCAGCACGGCATGGCGGCTCATGCGCACCAGTTTGCGGTTGCGGGTGAAGGTGCCGGTCCGGACGTAGCGGTCCTTCGTCCGCGGAACGGCGTAGCGGAAACTGCGCGGCACCTGCCCCGCCTGCCGGTAGGTGCCGTCGAGGAACAGCCCCGCCTCGGTGATGCTGCGCGGATTCGCAAAGCGGAACACGACGCGCGTCATGACGCCGTGCTCGACGTCGCCCAGCGGCTCGATGGTGAGCGCGATGGGGTTCGGCGTCTCCTGAGCCGTGGCGAGGGCCGACAGGAGCACCAGGGCGGCGGCGAAGATCATGCGCATGAGTTTTCCGGGAGGATACCGCCGGCGGTCAGACGTTCTCGCGCCACTTCTGCAACAACGCGGCTTCGCGCTCCGCGGCGAGACCGGCGCGCAACGGGTGATCGAGGTCCTGCAAAACGTCGCGAACCGTTTCGCGCAGCGGACGATGGCGCAGTCCGGCGTCCATCGCTTTGCTCACGTCGGTGGCCATCAGTCCGCGCCGCGTTCCGGCGGGAAGCCACAACGGGAGATCGCTCCACGGCTTGACGCCTTCGCCGAGGAGGAACGCGTCGTCGACCCAGGTGAAGCGCGCGTCGCTGCCGCTTTCGGTGCGACACGTTTCCAGCAGCGCGTGCATGGTCACGGCGTCGGGAGGTCCGTTGGCGTTGAAGACGCCGGTGCGCCGCGCTTCCACCATGTCCATCAGCCAGCGGGCGAGATCGTGCGCGTCGATGAACTGCACGGGCCGATGCGGCTCGCCCGGCGCGAGCACCTCCCCTCCCCGTGCGACGCGCGCGACCCAGTACGTGAAGCGGCCGGTGTAGTCGTGCGCGCCGACGATCAACCCCGGGCGAATCGACAGCACGCGTCCCGGCAGCACTTCTTCCGCCGCGGCCTCACACAGCGCCTTCAGTCCGCCGTACATCGGACCGAAGGTGGCCGCCGAGACCGTTCCCGAGGTGTCGACGGCGTTCGCCTGCTGCAGTTGTTCGGCGGTGAGCATGGCCAGCGGCGCGCTCTCATCGACGCGCGCCGCGGGCAGGTCCGCGTAGACCGAGACGCTGGAGATGAAGACGTATTGTTCGACCGCGTCCGCCAGCACCTCAGCGGCGGCGCGCACGCTGCGCGGCAGGTAGCCGCACGTGTCGATGACCGCATCCCACCGGCGTCCGCGCAGCTTGTCGAGGTCGCGATGGCGGTCACCCTGAATCGTCTCGACGCCGCCGCCGGCGCCGCGGTGAAACAGGGTGACCTGATGCCCGCGCTCCTGTGCGGCGGCGACGAGATGACGTCCGAGAAATCGCGTCCCGCCGAGGATCAGGAGCCGCATGCCACGCTAGGTGCAGCCGCAGTCGGCGGCAGTCGGGAAGCGGTTGGCGCTGGAGACGGAGTAGCGGAACACCCAGGCATTATTACAGCGCTCGTACCAGTAGTAGGTCAGCGGGCCGCCGTCGACGCAGTCGTACGTGTCGTCGCAGCGCCAGGAGCCGCTCAGCGTGCCGGACTGGGTCACGGTGCCGTCGCACTCGCGCCACCGGAAGCCGTTGTAGGTGAGGTCCTCGCAGCTCCCGACGTAATACGTGGTCAGCACGTCGAAGGTGATCGCATCGGCACGGCGAGGCGCGGCGAACGGCAGGATTGCAGTGAGCACGAAAAGGATCGCAATCGATCTTTTTTTCATACTTCCCTCCTGCCACCAGAGTGTACTCCCGTCACGTCACTGCCGCACGGCGCGGCGGCGTGCCGGGCCGCAGGCTCCGCGATTGAGGATCACCGACACCGAGCCCTCGTCGTTCGCGGTCACGACGTCGGGACGCTGGTCGCCGTTCACGTCGCCCACCGCGACGTCGCTCACCACTCCTCCGGCCGCGAAGGCCACCCCCGCCGCGAAGCCGCCGGCGCCGTCGCCGCGGAAGTAGTGAAGCTTCGTCGCGCGGAAATCGCCGGCGATGAGATCGAGACGCCCGTCGCCGTCGACGTCCGCCGCGTGGAGATGAACCGGAAACTCCAGCTTGCGCGATGGTTTCCGCTCGAGAAAACCGCCGTCCGGCGTGGCCAGCGTCACGAAGAGCGATCCCTCGTCGTTCGCGTCGACGATGTCCGCGTGTCCGTCGCCGTTCACGTCGGCGAAGGTGCTGGCCAGGTCGAAGCCGGGACCCGCGCCGCGCGTCGTCCAGGAGATGCCGTTCGCGGCGACGCGCACGATGGCGAGCTGTCCGGAATGATCGTTGACGAGAAACTCCGGCGCTCCGTCGCGCAGGCGCATCGACGGCGTGGCCGCGACGGTCAGCGAGGTCTCGAAAGTCTGCTTCGGATGGAAGGTGCCGTCGCCGCGTCCGCGGAAGAGATGGACGTGCACGGGATTGCCGGAGCCGAAGGAGAA
Source organism: Thermoanaerobaculia bacterium (assembly GCA_036375135.1). Lineage (GTDB taxonomy): Bacteria > Acidobacteriota > Thermoanaerobaculia > Gp7-AA8 > Gp7-AA8 > QHVT01. The sequence continues at coordinate 8,072 of DASUSL010000078.1, forward strand.
GCTGACGATGTCGAGGTGCCCGTCGCGGTCGTAGTCGACCGTGCGCGTCGGCCCGCCGTGCGTGGCCGTCGCGTACGGAACGCCATCGACGACGATGCCGTTGCTCCAGTAGTCCGAGGCCACGAGGTCGAGCACTCCGTCGCGATCGAAGTCGGCCGCATCCTCCAGCTTCTGACCGAAGCCGCTGCTGACCTGTTGTTCGTCCGCGAACGTGCCGTCGCCGCGGTTGCGCAGGAGTGAAAACGCGCCGCGCTGCTCCACCTGAGTGCCGGACGTGAGGATGTCCGGCGCACCGTCGCCATCGAGATCCGCCAGCAGGAGCACTTCATCCGCCGCGACGGCGTATTGCACCGGCGCGTGGAACAGAGAGCCGGTGCACGCGAGCGCCACGCTTCCCCAGCAAACTGTGATTGCCGCGACGAGCAGTCTCATGGCCGTTCCAGCTCGCGCTGCGTCAGATTGACGAGCTCTGAAGCCGCCCATCCACGCGCACCGTTGAAGTCCGCATACCACGGCACATGACCGTCGGGCGAAGGTACATACGCCATGACGCTGCCGCGCGCGAACGAAGCCGAATCGCCGCTGAACCAGATCATCGCCGCGCCGGGCAGCAGCTTTTCGAGGCGCCGCCGCAAGTTCGCGCTCGACGATTGCTCGACGTGCAGCGTCATCGCGCATTCGGTTTCGACGTACTCCAGCGTCTCAGCCGACAAACGAAAGCACGACTGGCGGAGAACACGCGACGGGACGAAGGGCGGGATCACGAGGTGCGACTGATCGCGGACGCCGGCCAGACCGGCGACCTTGCCGGCGAACCCCGCCCATTTCGCGCCGAACCAGTGATCGATCCGCACGACATAAAGATCGACCGGCCGTGCGCGCACGGCAAGAGCGACGATCGCGTTCACGCGACCGAGGAACTCGGGGGCGTCATCCGCGGTCGGCTCGATCAGGAACAACGGACCTCGTCGCTCACACGCGTCCCCACCCTCCCAACGCCTCCCACACCGACGGCATCGCCTGCGCGACCGGACCACGCGCGGCGGCGCGCGGCGCCGACGCCAGCGCCGCGGCGATGAGCGGGGCCGCCTCGGAGGGGCGCGGAGCGAGGTCGTGGTCGAGGACGAAGCGCGTGCTCACCTCGCCCGCGCGGAACGCGGGATGCGTGGTGACGCGGCGGAGCCAGGAGATGTTCGTGCGGGTGCCGAGGATCACGTAGTCGCGCAGGGCGCGGTTCAGGCGGTCGATGCAGGCGTCGCGCGTCTCGGCGAAGCAGATCAGTTTCGCCAGCATCGGGTCGAAGTTGACGCCGATGGTCGTGCCGCGCGTGACGCCGGCATCCACACGGATGCCCGGTCCGCCCGGCTCGCGGTACGCGGCGATGGTGCCGCTCTGCGGGAGGAAGCGGTCGTCCGGATCCTCGGCGTACACGCGCACCTGAATGGCGTGGCCGCGCTGCTGAAGCTGATCCTGACTCCACGGCAGCGGCCCGCCCGCCGCGAGCTCGAGCTGCCCGCGCACGAGATCGACGCCCGTGACGAGCTCCGTCACCGGATGCTCGACCTGCAGGCGCGTGTTCATCTCGAGAAAGTAGAACTCCCCTTCCGGCGTGACGATGAACTCCACCGTTCCGGCGTTGCGGTAGTCGACACCCGCGGCCGCGGCAATCGCGGCCTTCGCCATGCGCTGGCGCAATTCATCGGGGTAGCGCGGCGCAGGAGTTTCCTCGACCACCTTCTGATGCCGGCGCTGGATGGAGCAGTCGCGCTCGTACAGATGAAGGATGTTCCCCTGGCCGTCGCCGAAGATCTGGAACTCGACGTGGCGCGGCTCCTCGATGTAACGCTCGAGCAGCAGGCGGTCGTCGCCGAACGACTTCGCCGCCTCGCGCGCGGCCGACTCGATGGCCGGCTGCAGCTCCTCCTGCGCGCGGACGATCTTCATCCCCTTCCCGCCGCCGCCCGCGGAGGCCTTCACGAGCAGCGGAAAGCCGATGAGTGCGGCCTCGCGCGCCAGCGTCTCGCGCGACTGGTCTTCGCCGTCGTAGCCCGGCACCACCGGGACGCCGAGGGATTGCATCAGCCGGCGCGACTCCGCCTTGGAGCCCATCGCCGCGATCGACGACGCCTTCGGTCCGACGAAGATCACGCCCGCGTCGTCGCACGCCGCCGACAGCTCGGCGCGCTCGGAGAGGAAGCCGTAGCCGGGATGCAGCGCGTCGGCGCCCGAGGAGCGCGCGGCGTCGACGACTTTGTTCACGTCGAGATACGTCGCGCGCGCGTCGCCCGGGCCGAGGGAGACGGTCTCGTCGAAAAAGCGGCGGACGTAGCGGACGTCGTCCGCCTCCGCGTGCGCGAGCACCGAGACGATGCCCATCTCGCGGCAGGCGCGGGCGATGCGCACCGCGATCTCGCCGCGGTTGGGGACGATCAGTTTTTCGATACCCACGAGGCCAGTCCTTTCTCGAGGAATGCCTTCATCCCCTCCTGCCCCTCGTCGGAGACGCGGCGGGTGGCGATGGCCTCGATGGTGTACGGGATCGCGTCGGCGAGGTCGTGCGCGGCGACGTGTGCGATGAGCTTCTTGCACTCGCGCACGGCTTCGGGTCCCGAGGTCTTGAGCTGCGTGACGGTCTCGTAGACGGCGGCGTCGAGCTCCGCCTCGCTCTCGACGACGCGATGCACGAGGCCGATCTGCTGCGCGCGCTCGGCGTTGAAGCGCTCGCCGGTGAGGAAGAGCGCGCGCGCGTGCGTCTGGCCGATCTTGGCGATCACGTACGGCGAGATCACCGCCGGCAGGATCCCGAGCTTGACCTCGGACAACCCGAACTGCGAGGTGCTCAGGCTGATGGCGACGTCGCAGACGGAGACGAGCCCCACACCGCCGCCGATGGCCGCGCCGTGGATGCGGCCGACGACCGGCAGCGGGCACTCGTTCATCAGCGCGTACATCTTCGCCAGGAGCGAGGAGTCGCGCACGTTCTGGTCGCGCGTGTACGAGACCATGCGCGACATCCAGTTGAGGTCCGCGCCGGCGCAGAAGTTCTTCCCCGTGCCTTTGAGCACGATCACGCGCGCGGCGCTGGTGTCGATGCTGGAGAAGAGGTCGATCGCCTCGGCGATCAACTCATCGTTGAATGCGTTGTGGACTTCGGGACGGTTGAGCGTGACGGTGAGGATGCCGTCGGCCAGCTCCACGAGCAGGGTTTTGTACGCCATAGGCGGCGCATTCTATGCCGTGGTGGAGGATTGCCTGTCCTCTGCTAGCGCGCGGCGCGCCGCTTGGGCTTGCGCAGCTCGGGGAACTCCGCCGTGAAGTTGTACTGCGGCTCCACGCCGAACGCGCCGCTCGCCTCGATCTTCAGCGTGACCGCATTCGGAGCGGTGTTCACGTCGGCGTTCAGCACGGCGGTCGTGAACGCTGGGATGTCCTGCGAGCGCGCGATGCCGTTGCCGGTGAGCGTCGCGCGCACGGCCGTGTCGCCCGTGGTAATGGTCACGCTGACGGCGCCCGTCTTCGTCGCGGTGAAGCTGTAAAAGTCGACGTCGGCGGCGTCGCAGAGGCCGGCGAACACTTTCCCGCCGCCGGCGATGCTGGTGGCACGTTCGACGCCGTTGTTGTTGATCCCCGCCGGCTCCTGCACGTCGACGCACGGCCGCGCGGTGCGCACCGTGGTCACGAGCACGGCCGGCTGCGGTCCGTCGGCGACGTTCGTGCCGGTGGCCACGACGCGGTAGATGCCGGGCGCCGCGTTCGGGATCTCGACCATCTCGATGTTGTCGACGTCGTTCACGCCGCGCGTGGCGTGGGCCTGCGGGTTGTTCCGGTCGAGCACGTACGGCAGCCAGACGTTGCCCGCCGGATCGACGACGCGCAGGTCGAGGTTGTTGACCAGCGACTTCTCGGCCACGTAGACGTCGCCGCCGAAGAACGGGATGGCCGGGTCGGGCCAGTTCAGCACCACGCGCAGCGTCTGCGGCTGCTCGACGACGAGCGCCACGTCGCGCTGCTCGTTCCCACCCTGCGTGAAGGAGAAGTTGCGGATGTGCAGGCCGCCTTCGTTGCTGCGAATGAGGTCGACGGACTTTTTCGCGTTCACCAGTCCGAAGCCGAAGGTGTAGTCGGGACCGGGATTGCCGAGATCCTCCGTGCCGGCGATGAGAAGCGCCTTCAGCTCCTCGGGACGCGGGTTCGCGCCGCCGAACGTGCGGCGCCACTGCTCGGTGAGCAGCGCGGCCATGCCGGTCACGGCCGGAGCCGCCATCGACGTGCCGTTGAGGTTCGTGTAGCTGCTCTCCGGCACGGTGGAGAAGACGTTCGCGCCGCGCGCCACGACCTCGGGCTTGATGCGCCCGTCCTTGGCCGGGCCGCGCGAGCTGAAGCCGATGATGGAGAGGTCGGTGTGCACCGCGCCGACGGAGATGACGTTCTTCGCCGAGGCCGTGGTGCCGAGCGTGTCGAACGGCGTCTGCGGGTGATGCAGGCTCGCCTCGCAGCCGGCGGTGCAGGTCGTGGCCGGGCAGTCGGCGCCCGTGCCGTTCTTGGAGACGCAGAAGAGGCCGGGAACGTTCTCCTCGGTCTCCGGATCCCAGTGGATGTGCGTGCGCCACTCGGAGGCGAGGCCGATCGGCAGGCTGCCGTCGTTGCCCGCGGAGTGGATGAAGAGGATGCCGCGGTCGATGGAGATCTCGTCGATCGGCGCGGCCAGCTCGAGGTCGTACGCGCCCCACGACGCGTCGCCGAGGTTCCAGATCGGCGGCGACCCTTCTTCCCAACCCCAGATGTAGCCCCAGGAGTTGTTGTCCGCGATGATGCCGCGGGTGTGGAGCTGCTGGTCCTTGACGGTCAGCCAGTCGCCGCTGCAGCTGTTCAGGCCGAAGACGCGCACGCAGAACTGATGGATGTTCGCCTTCGGCGCCATCCCTTTCGCCGCGGGAGCGAGTCCCGCGGCGCCGATGGTGCCGGCGACGTGCGTGGCGTGACGGCGGTCGGCGCTCGAGCCGCCGCTGGCATTGACGGTCACCATGCGTCCGCCGAACTCGGGATGCGTGCTCTGCGCGGCGGCCAGCTCGAACAGCGAGACGGCCACTCCGTCGCCGGAGAGGCCGTACGGCGCGCTGTAGAGCTCCGTGACGTGCGAGGTCTGCGCGGTGACGGCGTTGTCGACGCCGATCTTGAGGTTGCGCTTCGCGGCGACGGCGAAGACGCGCTCGTCCCCGGCCAGCGCGAGCAGCGCCGCGGACGGCACCTTCGCCTCGATGCGGTGCGACGGGAGGTACCGCACGGTGAAGACGTCCATCGCGCCGCCGGCGGCGAGGATCGCCTCGCGCGCCTCGTCGAACGGGACGTCGCGGTGGAAGACGACGTTGACGCCCGCCATCGTGCGGCCGACCGCGGCGCGGACGGCGGAGGGATGCAGCTTTCTGTCGGCCGTGATCTCCTCGATGGCGACGATGCGCTCGTCCCGCGTATCCGCGTCGGTGCGCAGGCGGACGAGATAGCGCCCGCCCGGCAGCGCGTGCTTGACGAACACGCCCTTCCGCGCGAGCTCCGACTCATCGGCTTCCGTCAGCGCCGCGGCGGGACGGAGGATGACCGCCCGTCCTTCGAGGCGCGCGGTCTTGTCGATCTCGCGCGGACCGGCGAACAGGGGGAGTGCGGAAACGGCCAGAAGGACGAGGAGACGGACCATATTGTTAGTTATTGTACGTTTGATGTACGGCTGGCGTCGTTACGTTGTGGTGCCCGAGGTCGGACTCGAACCGACACGGGGTGGAACCCCGGCAGATTTTGAGTCTGCTGCGTCTGCCATTTCGCCACTCGGGCTTTCAATGTAGGGCGGGCTTCAGCCCGCCGCTCCGGAGCGGGCTGAAGCCCGCTCCACATTTTCCTGCCATCGCTTCACGCTGTCGTGCAACTCGGCGTCGGTGAGGACGCGGTTGGTCGACTTTGCGAGCTGAAAGATCTGTTGCGCCAGCGCCTCTTCCTGAGGATAGCCGTTGGCGTCGAGCCAGTAGATCACGTTGGAGAGTCCGCACATCGGACCGACCTCGATGACCTGCTGGAGACCGAACATTCCCGCGGGAACTCCGGAGTAAACGCGGTCCGCGAGCCAATCGCTTCCCTTGCGCCGCGCTTTGATGATCGCCGCGGCGTGGACGCCGGTTCCGGTGCGGAACGCGTCGCGGCCGAAGACGGGATAGCGATCAGCCAGGCCGACGCCGGTCACGCGCGCGACGTGCTTCACGTACTCGGGCAGCACGGTCAGGTCGTTGTCGATCCATCCCATCAGCTTGAGATTGACCATGAGGATGTCGATGGGCGTGTTGCCGACGCGCTCCCCGATGCCCGCCGCGGCGCCGTGCACGCGGTCCGCGCCCGCCTCGATGGCGGCGATGCAGTTGATGACGCCGAGGCCGCGGTCTTCGTGTCCGTGCCAGTCGACTTTCACCGCGGGGTTGATGCGGTCGACGAGCTTGCGCACGAAGCGCACGACGTTGCGCGTCCCCCACGGCGTGGCGTGGCCGACGGTGTCGGCGATGCAGATGCGCACGGCGCCTGCCTCGATGGCGGCGGTGTAGAGCTTCTCGATGTCTTCCGGCTTCGCGCGCGTCGTGTCCTCGGTCACGTACATGACCGGGATGCCCTGGCTCACGGCGAAGCGCACGGCCTTGGCCGACTGCTGGATGATCCAGTCGAGGTCCCACTCCTCCGCGAACTGGCGGATGGGCGACGAGCCGATGAAGAGGTCGGCCTCGATGGGGATGCCGACGCGATTGGAGATCTCGACGATCGGCTTGATGTCGTTCTCGTGCGTGCGCCCCGCGGCGCTCGGATAGACGGAGAGTTTCTGCTCGACGATCTCGCGCGCCAGGCGCTCGACGGTCTTCTGCACGTGCGGCCCCGCGCCGGGCAGGCCGATGTCGGCGTTGTCGATGCCGATGGCGTGCATGTAGTGCAGGATGCGCAGCTTCTCTTCGATGGAGGGATCGGTGACGGACGGCGACTGCAGGCCGTCGCGGAGGGTTTCGTCGTCGAATTCGATCCGGCGCGACGGACGCGCCGGCTGCTCGCCGCCGGTGTTCCAGTCGTGGATCAGGTGCTCGAGGTTTTCGGTCATGTCCGGCGCGCAGTTTAGCCGTTTATCATTCCGCGATGCCCATCTTCGCCCTGCGGCAGATCGTCAACATCCTCGCTCCGGCCGACAATGAGGACCTCATCGGCTTCGCCCTCTATCTCGCCGCGCAGAACCACTTCGTCAACTTTCTCGGCCAGACCGGCCTCGCCTTCGGCTACGACGCATGCAACGCCGCGGTGGCGATCAACCCGCACGCCGATTACGACGGCCTCGCCGCGGCCGGGGCGAATTTCTCGGCGCTGTACGGCACGTCGCGCCTCTTCGCCGGCCTCGATCCCGACTTCAACCAGATCCACGTGCCCGCGCCGGGACGTCCGTTCTCGAGCTCGGCGCACGGCGAGCACGCGGAGCAGACGGCCATCCGCCTCGTCGACGGCAGCGGCGGCGTGATGACCTTCCTCAATCACGGCGGCCACTTTCACCTTTACGTCGACCTCAACCCATGCCCGGGCTGTACGAACTGGCTGACCAACGACCCGCGCCAGTGGTTCGTGCACTACCGCGCGAACCTCGCCGTGCAGGCGCCGCTGGTGCGCGAGAAGAAAGACTTCCGCAAACGCCGCTTCGGCCGCATCGCCGAGCGCAAACATGGGATCCAGAAACGCAGGGTCACCGGCAACCGGCGAGGCCAGCCGAAGCGCGTGAGGTGAGTCAGTCGCTCCCGCGCTGCGACACCTTGCGCCCGAGCCGCGGCTGCAGCGGGCGCGCGTTCGGGACGCCGGCCACACGGAGCCGCTCGAGTTGCGCGGCCGAGGCGGTGATGCCGTCATGCAGGACGATCCACGACACCCCTTCGTCGCACGGCGGCGTGGTCAGCGAGCCTGCGTACGCGTAGTAGTCGTCGAGCCGTTTCGACAGCAGCGCGCGGATCGCCACCTGCGTGTCGGGCGTCGTCTTCTTCGACTGGCACTTGCCGGGAAGCAGTTGCAGGAGCTGCTCGAGCGCGGGGTTCGCCGCGCCGGCGGTGATCAGCGCGCCGATGACGATCAACTTGCCGTCGGGGCCGCGATGAACGAAGTGCACCTCCCCTTTCGCATCCACGCCCGGCCGCTGATGCTCGGGCGGCATGTGGAAATGAAACTGGAGGAGCGTGGCCGTGCCGACGCCGTCGATCTCCAGGGAGGCGTCGAAGAGCGGCGTGACCCTGATCTCGTGTCCGTTGTTCTGCACGACCACCGGATAGCGCGTCGCGGCGTCGTAGTTGACGGCAAGGGCCGGCAGCGTCTGATCGCGCACGGCGTCGGTGATGGCGATCGGCGACTGCGCGCGCCCCGTGTCGCAGCGCACCCACGCGGCGTCCATCTGTCCCCAGAACGCCGGACCCTCGTGCGAGCCGTAGCCCCACGCGGCGGGACAGGCACTGGCCGCGACACCCGCGGCCAGTGCGTTCATCGTCGAGGAAAGGAGGAGGATCGCCAGTGCGAGACGGCGCATTACTTGCCGCCGAAGTTCGCGGCGCGCTTTTCCAGGAACGCGCCCATTCCTTCCTTCATGTCTTCCGTGCTGGCGAGCAGTCCGAACAGCGTCGCCTCGAGGAGCTGTCCCTCCTCGAACGGCATGTCGCTGCCGCTCATCACCGCCTCGATGGCGGCGCGCACGGCCAGCGGACCGCGCTTCGCGATCGTGCCGGCCATCTCTTCGGCCGCGGTCATGAGCTCATCGGCGGGAACGACTTTGTTCACCAGGCCGATGCGCAGCGCTTCCTCCGCGCCGATGCGGTCGCCGGTGAGGATGAGCTCCAGCGCTTTGCCCTTGCCGAGGAGGCGCGCCATGCGCTGCGTGCCGCCGTAGCCGGGAATGATCCCCAGCGTGACCTCGGGCAGTCCGAGCTGCGCTCTGTCCGAGGCGATGCGGATGTGGCAGGCCAGCGCCAGCTCGCAGCCGCCGCCGAGGGCGAAGCCGTTCACCGCGGCGATGACCGGCTTCGGGAAGCGCTCGATGTTGCGGAAGACGCGCTGCCCCTTCTGCGCGATCTCCTTCCCCGTGACCGGCGTCATCTCCGCGAGCTCGCGGATGTCGGCGCCGGCCACGAAGGCCTTCTCGCCGCCGCCGGTGAGGATCACTGCCTTGACCGACGCGTCGTCGCGCGCGGCGTCGAACGCGGCCCCGATCTCGGCGACCGTCTCCGCGTTCAGCGCGTTGAGGACCTTCGGGCGGTCGATGGTGATGACGAGGATGCCGTCTTTGTTTTCCGTGCGTACGTTGTTCATCACTTGCTCGCCTTGTCGAACGGCACCGGCTTCTCGCCGGAGTAGTCGTAGAAGCCCGTGCCCGTCTTGTTGCGTCCGAGGCGGCCGGCCAGGACCATCTTGCGCAGGAGCGGCGGCGCGGCGAAGCGCTTCTCCTGGTACTCCTCGTACATCACGTGCGTGATGAAGTACGTCGTGTCGAGGCCCACGAAGTCGAGCAGCGTGAACGGTCCCATCGGGTAGCCGCAGCCGAGCATCATGGCCTTGTCGATGTCCTCGATCGAGCCGACCCCTTCCTCGTACGCGCGGATGGCGTCGAGGATGTACGGCACCAGCAGGCGGTTCACGATGAAGCCCGAGTTGTCCTTGCAGGAGACCGCTTCCTTGCCCAGGCTCTTCGCGAAGGCGAAGGCGGCGTCGAACGTCTCGTCGGTGGTGAGGATGGTGCGCACCACTTCGACGAGCTTCATCAGCGGCACCGGGTTGAAGAAGTGCAGGCCGACGAACTGCTTCGGCCGCGCCGTGGCCATGGAGAGCTCGGTGATGGTCAGTGAAGACGTGTTCGAGGCGAAGATCGCCTCCGGCTTCACGATCTTGTCGAGCTGCGCGTAGGTGTCCTTCTTGAGCTGCGCGTTCTCGATGATGGCCTCGATGACGATGTCGCAGTCGGCGAGGTCCTCGAGGTTCGTGGAGCCTTTGAGGCGCCCCATGCAGGCGTCCATGTCGGACTGCTGCATCTTTCCCTTCTCGACGAACTTGCCGAGCGACTTCCGGATGCCGCTCAGACCTTTGTCGAGGTACTGCTGCTCCACCTCGCGGACGACGACGTCGTACCCCGCCTGCGCCGCGACCTGGGCGATGCCGGATCCCATGAGACCGCAGCCGAGCACGCCCACTTTCCTGATTGCCATGTGAATGACTCCTTCGTGAATTGCGGCGCGCATTCTAGTGGAGGACAGGCAATCCTGCCTGTCGCGGCGTGGCGCGATGGACGGGCAGGATTGCCTGTCCTCCACCACCACTCTGGCACGCGAAACGCTAAATAACTGATCGCTTCGCAGGGCAGTTCAGTCGCAGTCAAAACCCAACCTCTGACTCCTGGAGACCCTCCATGAAACGCCTCATCCTCGCCTTCGCGCTGACGCTCGCAGCGTCCAGCGCCTACGCCAGCAACTACCGGATCTCGGTCTGGATGCGCATCTACTGGGACAACCCGAACAGCGTCGCCAACTTCAACACGGAGAACGCCGGGCAGTTCGTCCACGAGGTCAATCCGTTCTGGTACTACTTCACCACCGTCAACGGTCCGAACGGGCCGGTGGTGGTGCTCAAGGACAAGCATGAAGAGCCGCGCGACCGCCCCACCCTCGGCAACTCCGCGCTGGTGCCCATCGTCCGCAACCACGACACGGTCAATCCCGATCCGTACACGCCGCAGCAGTACATGAGCTTCATCTTCCGCAGCGAGGCCGACATGAACGATCACGCCGACAAGATCGCGGCCATGGTCAACAACAACGGCTACGCCGGCGTGGACATCGACTACGAGGAGATGCTGCGCGGCGGCCTCGAGTCCGACGTGCCGAAGTACCGCGACAACTTCACGTCGCTGATCCGCCGCATCAAGAAGCGCCTGCCGAACAAGATCGTCTCCGTCTGCGTCTACCGCAAGCGCAGCGTCACCGGCGAATGGGACTCGAGCCAGTCGCGAATCTACGACTACCGCGGCCTGACCGAGAACGGCGCCGCCGACTACCTGAAGATCATGATGTACAACGACATCGGCTCGAAGCAGTCGCTGGTGCACAACCAGTACATGGACGAGGCTCTCACCTTCGCCCGCGACCAGGTGTCGGACCACAAGAAGATCATCGTCGGCCTGCCGTGGTACGCGCACAACTTCGACACCGGCAAGTCCGCGAACTCGGTGGCCGCGCCCGGCGGCACCGTCGGCCGCAACATCAATGACGAGCTGACCTTCACCTCGCCGTTCAACGGCGTGCAGATCGACGCCTGGGCGCTGCAGCAGAAGATCCTCAAGGTGATCCGCAAGCACGACGTGGGCGGCTTCGCCTTCTACATGTCGGGCCAGGAGATGGGCCCGGCGATCTGGGACGTGGTGCGCGGACGCCTCGGCCCCGAAGGATCGACGGTCGTGACCAGCGCCCCGGTGGACGGCACCGGCTGCAACGGCAACGGGATCATCTCCAGCGTGAGCACGCCCGCCGGCGCGACGAACATCCAGTACAACTGGTTCCAGTCGCAGGCGAAGTGCTGCACGGCGGTGTGGGGCATGCCGCTGTGGGTGGCGAACAGCGCCACGTCGACGTCGGCCGCATCGCCCGCGCTGCCGGCCGCGTTCCACAGCCTGCGCGTGAGCGGCGTGACGGGGAACCGCGTGTTCGAGGTGGAAGCGGACCCGATCCGCAGCGGGTGCCCATGACGTAGGGCAGGCTTCAGCCTGCCCAGGACAGGCTGAAGCCTGTCCTACGTTATCGTTCGCGCAGCTTGAAACTCAAACCACAAGTCATTCTCCTCGGGGTGGCCGCGTTGCTCAACGACGCGGCCAGCGAGTTGATCTACCCCCTCCTCCCCGTCTTCCTCTCCACGACTCTCGGCGCGACGCCGGTGATCATCGGCCTCATCGAAGGAGTGGCGGACGGACTGGCGTCGATCCTCAAATACTTTTCCGGCGCGATCTCCGATCACCAGAAGAAGCGCAAGCCGTGGGTGGTGGGCGGCTACGGACTGGCCGCGGCGTCGCGACTGCTGATCGCCGCGGCGACAGTGTGGCCGCTCGTGCTGACCGCGCGGCTCGTCGACCGCACGGGCAAGGGGATGCGCTCCGCGCCGCGCGACGCAATGATCGCCGACGTCACGCCGAAGGAGCAGCGCGGCCGCGCGTACGGCTTTCACCGCGCGCTCGATCACACCGGCGCCATCATCGGTCCGCTGCTCGCGCTGCTGTTGCTGCAGGGGCTGGGGCTGTCGCTGCGGACGACGTTCTATCTCGCGGTCATCCCCGGCGCGATCGGCGTGGTCATGCTGGCCGTGCTGCTGCGCGAGACCGACGCCGCGGCGAAGAGCACGCCGGAGATCAAAGACGTCACGCTGCCGGGGCGCTTCCGCGGCGCGATTACCGCGGTGGCGCTCTTCGCGCTCGCCAACTCGAGCGACGCGTTCCTGCTGCTGCAAGCGCACGCGGCGGGCGTCTCCGCGGCGATGCTGCCCGCGCTGTGGGCGGCGCATCACGTCATCAAGTCGCTCTTCTCCACGCGCGCGGGCGCGCTCTCCGACCGCGTCGACCGGCGCTGGCTGCTGATCGCGGGGTGGAGCGCGTACGCGGTCATCTACGTCCTCTTTCCGTTCGCGAAGACGCTGCCGGTGTTCGTGATCCTCTTCGTGCTGTACGCCATCCCGTTCACGCTCTTCGAAGGAGCGGAGCGCGCGTGGATCGCCGACCTCGTGCCGGCCGAGGCGCGGGGGAAGAGCTTCGGCATCTATTACCTCGCGAACGGCCTGGGCGTGCTCGCCGGAAGCGCGCTCTTCGGGCTGCTCTATCAGCAGGTCTCGCCGCGGGCGGCGTTCTTCACCGGGGCAGCGCTCGCGCTCGCCGCGGTGGGCGCCGTGCTCATCACGAAACGGCGTCCGCAGGCACCCGTCGTGCTCTTGTGAAGGGTGGGCCGTATTTCCGGCCTATCAACAACGGAGGATCTTTTTCCATGGCTGAAAACAGAGACATGAATCGTGACCCCATCACCGGCGAGCCGGGCTCGCATCCGATCGGCACGGGTGTCGGCTCCGCGGGTGCTGCCGCCCTCGGCGCGGCCCTCGGCGCTCCGTTCGGACCGATCGGCATGCTCGTCGGCGGCGCCATCGGCGCGGTGGCGGGCGGTGCCGCGGGTCATGCGGCCGGCGAGCGCATCGATCCCACCGGCGAAGCCGAGTACTGGAAGAACGCGCACACGTCGCGTCCGTACTACGACAAGTCGCACACCTGGGACGATTACGAGCCCGCGTACCGCTACGGCTGGGACGCGCGCACGCAGCATCGCGACCGCAAGTTCGACGACGTGCAGAACGACCTCGAGCGCGGCTGGGAAACCGCGAAGGGCAAGTCGAAGATGACGTGGGAGCGCGCGAAGGACGCGGTCCGCGACTCGTGGGACCGCACCGACCGCACCTACAGCACCTACCGCGCGCACGACGACAAGTGGCGCAATCAGTTCACGAACGCGAGCTACAACGACAAGTCCCACGACTACGACCGCGACTTCGCGCCGGCGTACCGCTATGGCACGTACTCGCGGCACCGCTACTCGGATCGCGCCTGGGACGAGAGCCTCGAGCGCGACCTCGAGCGCGACTGGGACCGCACGAAGGGCGCCTCACGCCTGACGTGGGACAAGGCCAAGTACGCGGCGAAGGACGCCTGGCATGGCGTGGAACGCGCCATCCCCGGCGACGCGGACAAGGACGGACGGTAAGTATTCGGAGCGCCGGCGTCCCGCCGGCTGCCGCGCAGGCGTCCCGCCTGCG
>DASUSL010000079.1:0-31573 GCA_036375135.1 Thermoanaerobaculia bacterium
TGCGCTGGGCGAGCTCGCCGAAGTAGGGCCAGATCTTGTCGGGCTTGCCGGCACCGGGGAGGAGGACGATCTCTCCCTTGGCCTCGATGGGCTCGACGAAGGCGGTCCATGTAGGACAGGCTTCAGCCTGTCCCCCCGCCCCGCCCGAGGGACAGGCTGAAGCCTGTCCTGCGTTGTGCGCGAGCTCGAGGTTCTGGTCGATCACGTGGCGGGTCGTGTCGACCTCCACCTTTCGATTCGTGAACCAGAGCGCGGGCTTTTCGCGAATCGCGTTTTTATCGAAGCCGATCCGCTCCTTCACCCCCGCCGCCCACGGCAGCGCGGCGGATTTGATCAAGCCCTGAAAGTCGATGGACGTGTCGAAGCCGCGCATCGCTTTGACCGCGTGCAACGCACTCATCGGCTCCTTCTTCAGCCGCACCGGGATGGTCTTGACGCCGGCGACGAGCTCGACGAGCTCGCGGTACGGAGCCTCGACGACCCAGGTGATGTCGAACTGCTCCTTCAGTCCGACGACGGCGGGGATGGTGTGAATGACGTCGCCGAGGGCGGAGAGACGCAGGACGAGCAACCGCGAGCGATGACCGATGAGCGATGAGCGATGAGACGGATCATCGTTCATCGTTCATCTCTCATCGTTGGTCGCTCGCATCCGGGCCACGAGGTCGGTGGTGGAGTGGTCCTTCGGATCGCCGGTGATGACGACCTTGCCGCCGTACGCCTTCACGATCTCCGCCTCGGGGACGGAATCCGCGGTGTAGTCGGTGCCCTTGCACTGAAAGTCGGGTTGCAGGAGCTGCAACAGGCGCGCGGGACTCTTTTCCTGGAAGACGGTCACGTACGCGACGCCGCGGATGGCGGCGATGATCTCCGCACGCTCGGCTTCCGGCATCAGCGGGCGGTCCGGCCCCTTGAGCATGCGCACCGACGCGTCGCCGTTCACGCCGACCACGAGCACGTCCGCCACCTTCGCGGCGTCCTGCAGGTAGCGCACGTGGCCGACGTGGAGGACGTCGAAGACGCCGTTGGCGAACGCGATTTTCTTTCCGGTTTTCCGTTCGCCGGCCACGGCATCGATGAGTGCGGATTCGGTGAGCACGGGAGCGTTCATGACGTCGCTGAGTTGCTGGTTGCCGGTTGCTGGTGGTTTTTCACGCTGCGGCACCCGGAACCAGCAACCGGGAACCGGCAACTATTCATGGAGCTCCTCGTCGCGCTCGATGGCGTAGCGCAGCTCTTCGTGCGAGACCGTGGCGGTGCCCATCTTCATGACCACGATCCCGCCCGCGTAGTTCGCGAGCTTGGCCGCCTCGGCGAACGAGCCGCCCGCGGCGAGAGCGAGCGTGAACGTGGCGATGACCGTGTCGCCGGCGCCGGTGACGTCCGCGACCTGGTCCGTGCCCCACACCGGGATCAGCAGCGGCTCGGGACGGTCGCGCTCGAGGAGGGCCATGCCGCGGCTGCCGCGCGTCACGAGCACGGCTTCGCAGTCGAGCCCCTGCTGCAGCGTCAGCGCGACCTCGCCGATCTTCGCCTCCTCGCCGTTCCAGAGCGAGGTGCCCGCGGCGGCCGCGGCTTCCTCTTCGTTCGGAGTGGCGGCGGTGACGCCGGGGTAAT
Organism: Thermoanaerobaculia bacterium; assembly: GCA_036375135.1. Classification (GTDB taxonomy): domain Bacteria; phylum Acidobacteriota; class Thermoanaerobaculia; order Gp7-AA8; family Gp7-AA8; genus QHVT01. The sequence continues at coordinate 1,618 of DASUSL010000079.1, forward strand.
CGAGGAGGTTGTAGCGCGAGTCGAGCGTCACGGGACGCCCTTTCGCCGCGGCGGTCAGCGCCTCCACGAGTCGCGGGCGCGCGGTGCCGTAGCCGTAGTCGCTGACCAGCGCCGCGTCGCAGACGGACATCTGCTGGCGCAGCACGTTGGAGAAGGCCTGCATCTCGTCGTCCGCCATCTCGAAGGAGTCTTCGATGTCGTAGCGGACGATCTGCTGGCGGCTGGCGTGCGGCATGCCGCCGAGGATGCGCACCTTGGTGGGCGTGGCGTAGCGCGGGGTGCGGAGGATGCCGCTGCAGTCGATCCCCTGCTCGGCGAGACGCTGGAGGAGCATGCGGCCGGGGATGTCGTCGCCGAGGACGGAGACGGGGACGGGGATGCCGCCGAGGGAGAAGATGTTGTTGATGGCGTTGCCGGCGCCGCCGAGGAGGATGTCGTCGCGATACTGGCGCAGGATGAGCACCGGCGCCTCGCGCGAGATGCGCTTCGGCGTACCGTAAATGAAGCGGTCCGCTACGATGTCGCCGTAGACGACGACCAGCTTCCCCTTCATCGCTTCCGTGAGCTGCAGGAGCCGGGAGCGCGAGAACACGGGCGGACTATAAACGATGCCGAAGGAAGGCGAAGACTTCTATTACGAGGGACCGTACCTCGTCTTCACGGAGAAGTTCCTCAGAGAGCGCGGCTACTGCTGCGAGTCCGGCTGCCGCCATTGTCCGTACGGCTTCAGGCGGGATCGGCGGGCTGATGTTCCGGACGAAGATCCGCCTGAGTGAGCTCGACCTTCTCCGGCTCGGTCAGCACGTTGTCGACGTCGATCAGCAGGTAGACCTCTTCCCCGTGCGGCACGACCGCGATCAGCAGCTCGCCGCGGATGCCGCGGATGAGCGGCGGCGGCGGGAGGAAGACGTCGGGCGAGAGCGTGACGATGCGGCGCACCTCGTCGACCTTCAGGCCGATCATCCCGGCGCCGGTGTGCGTGATCAGCACGAGCGGCTGTTCCGCGCGGTCGGTGCGGGCGGGATAGAGCCGCTCGCGCAGGTCGATGATCGGGATGACCTCGTTGCGCAGGACGATGATCCCCTCGACGAACGACGGCGCGGTGGGGACGGTGGTCGTGCCGCTGTACGGCACGATCTGGCGCAGCGCCATGATGTCGAGGACGAACGTCTCGGGGCCGACGCGGAAGGTGATCAGGCGGAGCATCGTTTTCAGTTTATCCCGAGCGCAACGAGGGATCTCCGCCCTCGCGAGCGCTGAGATCCCTCGCTGCGCTCGGGATAAAGTGGAAAGCGCCTACGACCTCACCCTGAACTTCCGCACCTCTTCGTCGAAGCTGCGGATCGCCTCGTTGAGCAGGTTGATGGCGGCGCTCATGTCGCCGGCGGCGGAGCGGTTGTTGTCCGCGATGGCCCGCACCTGCTGCATGGTGGCCACGATCTTCTCGCTCTCCGCGGCCTGGCCGGCGGCGACCTGGAAGATCTCGTGGATCATCTCGATCATCCGCTCGGCGGCGTTGGAGATCATCCCCGAGCCCGACTTCTGCTCGACCATCGCCTGGCGCACGTACTTCGTCACCTCGCGCATCGACTCCACGGCCTTGAGGATGTGCTCGGAGCCCTGCGCCTGCTGCGTGGTCGCGGAGTTGATCTGCCCGACCATCGACTGCAGGCGGTCGACCGCGCGGGTGACGGTCTCGCTGCCCTTGGCCTGCTCGCGCGTGGCGCCGGCGATCTCCTTCCCCATGCTCGACGCCTTGGCGGCGGAGACGAGGATGTTGTTCAGCGCCTTGCCCGCCTCGTGCGAGAGCGACACGCCGTTCTCGACGAGCGTGGAGCCGGAGCCCATGGCCTGCAGCGCGTTCGCGACTTCGTCCTGCACGGCGCGGATGAGACTGGCGATGTCGCGCGTCGACGATGCGGTGCGCTCGGAGAGATCGCGGATCTCCGCCGCGACGACGGAGAAGCCCTTGCCGTGCTCTCCCGCCTGCGCGGCGAGGATGGCGGCGTTGAGTGCGAGGAGGTTGGTCTGCTCGGCCACGTCCTCGATGACGTTGAGGATCTTGCCGATGGCCACGGAGCGGTCGCCGAGCCGCGCCACGACGCTGTTCGCCTCGATGACCGACTGGCGGATCTGCTCCATCCCCTCGATCGTCTCGCGCACCGCCTTCATCCCCGACTCCGCGGCGTCGGAGACGGCGATGGCCAGGTCGTACGAGCGCGCGGCGTTGGCCTCGACCTGCGCGATCGACGCCGACATCTCGACCATCGACGAGGAGGTGTCGGTGACGAAGTTCGTCAGGTAGACGACGTTCTGGTCCACCTCGTTGATGGACGAGACCATCTCATGCGTCGCGGAGGCGGTCTCTTCGACGGAGTTGAAGAGCGTGTCGGTGTGGCGGCTCACCTCTTCCATCGAGGCCACCATTTCCAGCATCGACGACGAGGTCTCCTCGGACGACGCGGAGAGCGCCTCGACGTTGTCCGTGATCTTCCGCACGCCGCTGTTGAGCTGGTCGATCGACATGTACGTTTCGTCGATGACCGAGCGCTGCTCGTCGACGCGGTCGATGACGAGCTGCGAGCGCGTCTGCACGGTCTCGACGACGTTCTTCAGCTTCGACTGCGACTGCACGAGGCTCTTCACGGTGCGCTCGAGGTTCGCGGTCATGCCGTTGAAGGCCTCGGCCAGGGCACCGATCTCGTCGGTCGACTCGACTCTCGCGCGCTGCGTGAGGTCGCCGCCGGCGATCTGTCCCGCGGTGTCGGCGAGCGAGAGAATGGGACGGACGATGTAACGCGAGGCGAGCCAGGCCAGCGTGATCGCAATCGCGAGCACGACCAGCGTGGCGAGCAGATTCGCCCGCAGCAGGGAGCTGATGGCACTCGTCGCCTGCCGGTGATTCATCAGCATGCGGAAGTAGCCTTTCGGCGGCACTCCCTTCGCGGCGTCGTCGGCTTTCTCATGGAAGAGGCGCGTGTAGACGTGCATCGAGCGCCCCGTGACCTCGTCGTCCTCATTCGCGAGACGGCGTCCCGCCAGACCCGCGGGCGGCTCGCCGGTCGAGGCGATCCGCTTCTCGTTCGCATCGAGGAACTCGGCGTATTCGACGGAAGGGTTCTTCTTGAGGTCCGCGACGATCTTCTTGAGGTCGTCCGTCAGGTTGAAGACGACGTAGTAGTTGGCCGTGGTCTGGATGGCGTTGGCGATGGCGGAGCCCTGATGCACGGTCTCCGCGATCATGGCCCGCCGCACGAGGACCTGCTGGATGATCAACAGCGGCACGGCGATGCCGAGGGCCTGCAATGCGAACGCGATGACGATCTTCGCGCGGAGACCGCGCCGCGCACCGCGTTCCTTACGTTTACCGGCGAGCATAGGACCGGCGGGATATTAACGTAGTTGCTATCATCGCCCGCATGCCACTGATCCGCTGTCCGAGGTGTGGACAGGCCTATGACGTGCCGGGCGTGATCGCCGTCCGTCTGCCGAATTCGATCGCCACCTGCCACTGCGGCGAATGGCTTTCGGGCAGCAAGGCCGCGGTGCTGGCGCGCCTGGTCGACGTCGACAAGGTGCGCGAGATCGACATGAAGCCGTACCGCGTCGATGCCTCCGCCGCCGCGCCGGCTCCGGAGCCCGAGGTGCAGGAGGAGGCGCCGTCGCGGCCGCGCAGCGTGCGCATCATCGCCCGCGGCGCCTACGACTCGGTGAACACCGTCTTCACCATCTACGAGCATCCGCTCTGGATCGGCCGCAAGGCGTGTCACGTCGAGCTCGACGAGGCGGAGCTGTCGCTGCGCCACTGCTCGATCTTCGTGCGCGGCGAGCAGCTGGTCGTGCGCGACGCCGACTCGCACATGGGAACGTTTCTCGACGGCCAGCCGATCGACGAGGCGGTCATCGACGACGGCGTGCACCTGCTGCGCGTCGGCGCCGCGATGGTGAGCGTGGAACCGACCGAACAGGTCGGACTCCCCGTCGAGCCGATCACCATGGACGTCTCCGCCGTCACCGACGAGTCGGAGCTGTCGAGGAAGATCCACGCGCGCAACGCCGCGACCGCGTCGCGCGTGGTGCTGGTCTGCGTCGAGGGACCGCTGGTCGGGCAGGAGTTCGAGATCCCGCCGACGGGACTGGTCGTCGGACGCGAGGGACACGTGCGCGTGCCGGACGAGTTCCTCTCCCGCCGCCACTTCGAGCTGGTCCGCGACGATGGCGGCGACGTGCGCGTCCGCGACCTCGGCAGCCGCAACGGCACCTTCCTCAATACATTGCCCGCGCGCAACACGAAGGTGCAGGCCGGCGACGAGATCACCGCGGGCATGAATCGCTTTCGCGTCGAGCAGCGCGCGTAGCGGCTGACTCTTCCATCATTGAGCGTTGGCTCCCCTTTGCGGCGTCGCTATACTCGCGCCTCTCTCTCGTACAACCAGGCTGCCATGGAATCTTTCGAATCCGCAGCTGCACGGATTCTCGAGCCGCTGTCCGAGCTCCTGCAGAAACCTCTTCGACTGGCCGATCGCCGGAGCGCCGAAGCCGCGCACCGCTTCGCCGTGCGGCTGGCGATGCCGCGCGTGTCGGTGGCGTCGACGGACGGGCAGCCGTTCACCGACGCCGAGCGCCGCCTCATCGAGCAGGTCTTCGACGTGCTGCGGGAGGCCGAGGAGAGCGAGTCGCGCTACGCGGAGCTCGAGCAGCGGATGCTCGGGCTGCAGCGGGAGAACCTCGACCTGACGGTGAAGAACCGCATGCTGTCCGAGGTGTCGTCGCGAGACTCACTCACCGGCTTGTACAACCGCTGGTTCGTGCTGGAGAAGATCGACAGCGAATTGAATCGCGCGCTGCGGCATGGCTCGCCGATGTCGCTGCTCATGCTCGACCTCGATCACTTCAAGCGCATCAACGATACGTTTGGTCACACCGCGGGCGACCAGGTGTTGCAGGGCATCGGACGCCTGTTGCGCGACAGCTGCCGCGTCTACGACGTGCCGGGACGCTACGGCGGCGAGGAGTTCTGCATCGTGCTGCCGGAGACCAAGAGCGGCAACACGACCGTCGTGGCGGAGCGCATCCGGCAGCGGCTGGCGTCGAGCGAGCTGCCGTGCGGCGAGGGGTCGATCGCGGTGACCGCCTCGATCGGAATCGCGGGGACGGATTCGTCGGATGCCGCCGTGCTCAGTCCGGCAGAGCTCATCGAGCGGGCCGACCGGGCGCTGTACGCGGCGAAGAACCGTGGGCGCAATCGAGTGGAAATGTGGAGTTCGTCGTTTGACGTTCCGGACGACACGGTGAGCCACTGATTCGTGAGCGGGATCACGGTACACTGACTTCGTCCAATCTACATTGCAACCACGAAATCGGTTATCTCAACGGGGGACAAATGCGTTCTAAGACTCTTTTTGCTTTTCTTCTGATCTTCATCGCCGGAACCGTGATGGCGGGCGACAAGCCGGTCGTCGCCGTGAACGAATTCAAGAATGAAACGTCCGCGGGCTGGTGGTACGGCGGTGCGGGTCGCGACCTGGCCGACATGCTCACGAACGAGCTGCAGGCCACCGGCAAGTTCAAGCTCGTCGAGCGCGAGAAGCTCGCCGCCGTCATGGACGAACAGGACCTGGCCGACTCCGGCCGCATCAAGAAGGGCACCGGCGCCAAGATCGGCAAGCTCACGGGCGCGCAGTACATCATCACCGGCTCGCTCTCGGCGTACGAAGAGGACGTGCAGGGCACGGGCGGTGGTCTCAGCTTCCGCGGCATCAGCGTCGGCGGCAAGAAGGAGAGCGCGTACCTGGCGGTCGACCTCCGCGTGATCGACACGACGACCGGTGAGGTCGAGTTCGTCCGCACCGTCGAGGGCCGCTCCTCGGGTGGTGGCCTCAACGTCGGCCTCTACCGCGGCGGCTTCGGCGGCAACCTCGCCAAACACGAGAAGACCCCGGCCGGCAAGGCGATCCGCGCCGCCATCGTCGAGATCAGCGACTACCTGTCGTGCGCGATGGTGGACCAAGGCGACTGCATGGACGAGTACAAGCAGAAAGAGTCCTCGCGCCGCGAGAAGACCAAGAAGGCAATCAAGCTCGACTAAGAGTTGACGCTGCAGCAATTGTGGGGGAAGGAGCCGGCCGCGAGGCCGGCTCCTTTTTTTTTCGTCGAGACGCAGAACTTACGGTGGTGGTCTGGTTTGAAGGGCAAGTGGTAACAGGAAGAAACGGCTCCGGAGGATGCCGCCAATCCGGTCCGGGTCTTGACCTGCTCGAAAAGATCGCCGCGCAGGCAGAGCGGGAGCGCGTGCGAAATGAGACAATCTCCCGGCTGGCGGTCGCGCCGCAACTCTGGAAACGGGGAGGGCGCCCTCGCTCTGGTGCGGCCGTCAGCGCTGTTACAACTTGAAGTTCAAACGAGACCACTACCGAACTTACGCCACTTACGCTTGACTTTCGCCTCGTTACCGCCTACATTGCGTAGCGTGAGGGCGGAATGAGATATCTGACGGAACGGCAGCGGGACATCCTGAACTTCATTCGTGATTTTCAGAAAGAAAAAGGGATTGCCCCGACCCACCGCGAGATCTGCGACCACTTCGGCTTCTCCTCGTACGGGACGGTGTACAAGCACCTGTCGCTGCTCGAGAAAAAGGGGCTGATCCGCCGCGACTGGAATCAGAAGCGGGGAGTGGAGCTGGTCGGGGATCACGAGCTGCCGAAGAGCGACAACAAGCGCGAGGACCGGCCGGCCGCGCGCGAGCTGCCTCTCTTCGGATACATCGCCGCGGGACGTCCGCTCGATGTGGACGTCTCGGACGAGATGATCGCCGTGCCCGAGCACCTGACGTCGCGTGGTGAGAACTACGTGCTGAAGGTGCGGGGCGACTCGATGGTCGACGACGGGATCCTCGACGGCGACCTGGTGATCATCGCCCGCCGCGAGGACGCGACGAACGGCGAGATGGTGGTGGCGAACGTCAGCGGTGAAGTGACTCTCAAACGCCTCTATCGCGAAGGGGAGCGGGTGCGCCTGCAGCCGGCGAACTCGATGATGAGCCCGATCTACGCGGCTGCCCGCGACGTAGCGGTGCAGGGCGTGGTCGTTGGACTGATGCGACGGTTCTGAACCGGAAGTAAGGAACCAGAGGTGAGGAAGCTATGGATCTCGTATTGAAACTCCGCGAAATTCGCCGCCTGCGCGGCCTGAGCCAGAAAGACGTGGCCAAGCTGTCGGGTGTCGGCGAGAAGACGATCAGCTCTTTTGAAACGGGGCAGCGCATCGGCTCACTGAAGCTGGCGCAGCTCAAGAAACTCCTCAGCGTCTACGGTCTGAGCGAGGCCGAGTTCTTCGGATGCACGGTGGAGCGGCAGATCGCGCCGTGGGAGCTCGACGACGAAGAGTCGGCGGCACAGCGTCTCGTCGACGACCTGCGCGGGCTGCCCAAGCCGGTGCAGAAGAAGATGATCGACAAGTTCCAGCTGATGCTGGAGACGGCCTCGGAAGTCCACACCACGGTCAACGGCAACGTGCTGCGCGACAAGCGTCCCGGCTACCTCCGCGAGACGAACAACGAGTGGCACATGCTGAACTCACGGAATTGAGTCAGGCTGAAGCCCGACCTACATGGCGCGCGAATGACGCGTCGAGCGTGGGGACCTCGAAGACGAATCCCTCACGCTCGGCGCGGCGCGGCACGACCCGCTGCCCGCCCAGCAGCACCTCTTCGGCCATCTGACCGAAAGCCGCCTTCAGCGCGAACGCGGGGGCGGGCATGAACGCGGGCCGGTGCAGCGCGCGTCCGAGGGCGCGGGTGAAATCGCGATTGCGCACCGGCTCCGGCGACGTGGCGTTGTAAGTGCCGCGAACCTCGGGATGGTCGATCGCCCACTCCACGAACCGCACCGCGTCGTCGCGATCGATCCACGACATCCACTGCTGCCCGCTTCCCACCGGACCACCGGCGCCGAGCTTGAACGGCAGCAGCATCTTCTGCAGCGCGCCGCCCTCCGCCGCGAGCGCGACGCCGAACCGGGCGATCACCAGACGCGCAAACGGCTCCGCCTGACGCGCGGCGGCTTCCCACTTCTCCACGAGCTCGGCGAGGAAGCCGGGGCCGCGCGTGCCGTGCTCGTCGAGCTCCTCGTCGCCGCGCAGGCCGTAGTAGCCGACCGCGGAGGCGTTGACGAGCGTGCGGGGCTGAGGCCGCGGCGGCGCGTTGCGCAGCGCCTCCACGATCGCGCCGGTCGCGTCGAGACGGCTGGCGACGAGCTGCTGTTTGCGCGCGTCGGTCCAGCGCCCTTCGCCGACGTTCTCGCCGGCGAGGTTGATGACGACGTCGGCATTGGCCACTTCCTGCGACCAGGAGCCCTGGGTCCTGCCGTCCCACTGGACGCCGCGGCCGGCGCGGACCTTCGCGGGGTTGCGGCTGAGGACGGCCACGTCGTCGCCGCGTGCGACAAGACGACGCACGAGCGGCTCACCCAGGAATCCGGAACCGCCGGCGATCACGATGCGCATGAAACGCATTAAAACACCAACGCCGGCCTTGGGGGGCCGGCGCTGGCGTTTCATTCAGGAGGAGTGTTAGGAGATTCGGTTCGTTGCGTTCGTTCGTTCGTTCGTTTCGTTCGTTCGTTCGTCTTCGTCGTTCACTAGGTCAGACGACGGAAACCCGAAAAGGTTTCGTCGTTTTGGATCGAAAATTCGGGTTAACCAATCCGTGACCTGGCGGCCACGCGGCGGGGGTCGGACGAGACCCCTTTGCGCAGTCCGGCGAAGGCGATCATGGCGGCGTTGTCGGTGCAATAGCGCTTCTCCGGCAGTCGTACGACCACGCCTCGCCTCTCCCCCCAGGCCAGGATGCGCTCGCGCAGAACGCCGTTCGCCGCGACGCCGCCCGCCATCGCCACCTCGGTCGGCTTCGGATTTTCGAATCGCGACCAGACGGTCTCCAGCCGGTCGAACAGTTGCGCGAACAGGGCGTCCTGAAACGTGGCGCAGAAGTCCGCCAGCACGGCCGGATCGCCCTGGGCGGCATTGATGCCGTGCTCGCGCGCGAGCCGGATCGCCCCGGCCTTGATGCCGCTGTAGGAAAAGTCGAGCGACTCGTCCTTGAACTGCGGCACCGGGAAGGGGAAGCGTTTCGGATCGGCGGTCCCCTGCCGGGCGTGCTTCTCGATCTGCGGCCCGCCGGGATACGGCAGGCCGATGAACTTGGCGACCTTGTCGAAGGTCTCGCCGATGGCGTCGTCGCGGGTGCGGTTGATCTGCCGCACGTCCGCGCCGCGCACGTCATAAAGCGCGGAATGACCTCCGGAGATGATGAGAGACAGAAAGCGTTCCGGCAGCGGAGTGGCGGGGCCGTCCTTCTGCAGGTAGGGCGAGTAGATGTGTCCTTCGAGATGGTTGACCGGCACGATGGGGATGCCGAGGCCGTAGGCGAGGCCCTGCGCGCCGGCGACGCCGACGAGCAGCGCGCCGATGAGTCCGGGGCCGGCCGTGACGGCGATGGAGTCGATGCTCCCCCACTCCGCCTGCGCGTCGGCGAGCGCGCGGTCGACGAGCGGGAAAAGATGCTGGAGGTGCTCGCGCGACGCGATTTCCGGGACGACGCCGCCGAACGGCTGATGGCGCTCGATCTGCGAGGCGATGAGGTTCACGCGCACGCTGCCGTCGCGCTCGAGGAGCGCCACGGAAGTCTCGTCGCAGGACGTTTCGATGCCGAGGATCATGCGCCCATCCTATGACGGCGGCGTGCCGAGCTCGCGGAAGGTTTTCGCCGCGAAGGCGCGGGCATCGGGGCCGGGGTTGGCGCGCACGTACTGCTCCATCGTCGTGCGCGAGGCGTCGCGCTGGCCGCGCAGCCACTGGATCACGGCCAGGCTCGCCCACGCCTCCCGATCCTCGGGGAAGTCGCGAATCTCGCGACGGAACGCCGCCTCGGCGTCGTCGAAGCGCTCCAGCCGCGCCAGCGCGTCTCCGCGCGTGTACTCGAGCAGCGGGATCGCGCCCAGCTTGCGCGCGGCGATCTCGCGATCGGCTTCGGCCAGAAGCTGCAGCGCGCGCTCGGCGTTGCGCGTACGCGAGTAGACCTGCGCGGCGAGGACGAGACCCTGCACGCGATAGCCGTACTCGTTCGACACGAACTGCGCGTGCTGCATCGCGGAGTCGTAGTCGCCGCGAGCCATGGCCACGCGGCCGAGCATCAGGCGCGCGAGCGAGGGATTGGTCGACTCGCCGAGGCGCGCGTGCGCCTCCGCCTGCGCGAGGTCGCCCTTCGTGAGATACAGGCTGGCCACGGAGAGTCCGAGGTCGCCGGCGAGGTGCGGATGCGCGGACAGTGTCTGCCGGTACGTGGCGATCGCGCCGTCGAGATCCCCCGCGTCCTGCTGCGTGCGCGCGAGGAGGCTCCACGCATCGGTGAGCCGCGGATTCGCGGCGACGAGCGAGCGCAGCGACGCGATGGCCTCGGCGTAGCGGCGCTCCTTCACGAGCATCGAGGCGCGCTGCAGCGTGGTGAGCTCGCCGATGCGCTCTTTCGGATCGGGCAGCGGGCCGCCGTCCGAGGGCGCGGTGGCGCTCAGATAGCCGAGGGCGGCGAGCTTCTTCGCCTCCTCGGGGTCGATCCTCCCGGTGGCCGATTCGCCGCGCGGCAGCGCGTCGAGCTCCTTGCGCAACGCGGCATACACGCGCCGCTGCGACGCGAGGACGTTCGATTTCTCGAGAGGGTCCGAAGCGAGGTCGTACAGCTCCGGCTTCGGCGCCTCGATGTAGTGATACTTCTCGTCGACGAGCGAGCGCAGCTCGCTCCAGCCGAGGTGGATGCGCGGATAGAGCGACTCGGCGTAGATGCGGCGCGGCTGCGGCGAATCGAACAGGGAGATGCCGGGAGCCTCAGCACCGACCGTGCGTGCGACGGTGGCGAAGACGTCCGTCAGTCCCACCGGCGAGGCGGACGCGGTGTTCGCACGCTCGTTGCCGGGCAGCTTCACGATCAGCGGGACGCGGATCGCTTCCTGATAGAGAAAGATCCCGTGCTCTTCCTCGCCGTGATCGCCGAGTCCTTCGCCGTGATCGGAGAGGAAGATGATGAGCGCGCCGTCGTAGATCCCCTGCTGCTTCAGCGAGGCGATGAATTCGCCGACGATCTCGTCCGCCGCGGCGATCTCGCCGTCGTACGGCAGCGGCCAGCGGCTGCGATGCGGCTCGGGCGGCGCGTACGGCGTGTGCGGCTCGAAGAGGTGCAGCATGTAGAAGAACGGCGAGCCCTTATGCCGCTCGATCCATGTCCGCGCGATCGCGGCGGTCTCGCGTCCGGGACGCTGCTGCGCGCCGACGGATTCGCCGCCGCGAATGGCGACCGCGTCGTCGTAGTCATCGAAGGACGCGGCAAGACCGGAGGCACCGCGAAGCACGTACGCGGAGACGGCCGCGCCGGTGGTGTAGCCGCGCGACTTGAGAAGAGAAGGAAGAGTGGGAACTCCCGAGGAAAGAGAGAAGCCGAGGTTGTTTCGCACGCCATGCTCGTACGGCAGCTTGCCCGTCAGCATCGACACATGCGACGGCAGCGTGAGCGGCGCGTGCGAGTAGGCGCGCTCGAACAGCACGCCGTCGCGGCGCAAGGCGTCGATGTGTGGCGTCTCCACGCCTTTGTAGCCGTACGCCGGCAGATGGTCGGCGCGCAGCGTGTCGACGGAGATCACGATCACCGGCGCGTTCGGAGCCGACGGATGCGTCGACGTCGACGGCTTCGAACAGGCGGCGGCAAACAGCAGAAGGAAAACGAGGCGGGATCGCATAAAAGAAAAACGCTCCGGCCCGGAAGGACCGGAGCGTGTACTGCTGTGAAACAACGAGGACTAGAAGCGCAGTCCCAGCGAGAAGCGGTACGTGCGCGGGAGCTGGTAGCTGAGCGAGGACACGGCCTTGCCGAAGTCCTCGCCGAACTCGTAGTGCACGCCCTGGACGGGCACGTCGCCGGCGATCGGGTTGAAGCGGCCGAGGACGCCGTCCGGATCGTTGCGGTGCGTGTAGACCGTCGTGTCGCCGTTGATCACGGCCTGCTGGTTGAAGACGTTGACGATGTCGGCCTGCACGAAGATGCCGAGGTTGCGGATCGGCAGCTCGTAGTTGATGCCGATGTCGGTCGCGATCTCGTCGTCCCAGCGGAACGCGTCGCGGTCGGTGAAGTAGTAGTTCACCTGGTTCGGCGCGGTGACGTAGCCGGGGTTGGCCACGCCGCCCGGGGTGCCGTCGGCGTAGAAGCTGGTGCGCTCGCGCAGGTCGATGGTGCCGATGGCGCCGTACGGCGTGCCGGAGTCGAAGCGCTCGAGGACGCTGAAGTTGAAGTTCCCGACCGGCGTGGGCAGGTCGATCGAGGCCCACACGCGAGCCTTGTGCGTCTGGTCGATGCCGGCCAGCAGGCCGGACGGGTTGAACTGCGCGAAGTGCTTGTACTCGCCGTACTGGAAGGTCGCGTCGGGAATCGGACCGTTGGACGAGGTCTCGCCGGACGTGTTGCCCTCGGTCCGCGAGTAGGTGTAGTTGCCGCCGATGGTGAAACGCTGGCTCAGGCGGTAGTTGCCCTGTAACTGCAGCGCGTTGTAGGTGCGCTCGAGGTCGTTCGTGTTCTCGACGATGCCGAGGTCGAAGTCGAGACCGAACGGCTCATAGAGCACCGAGCCGGTGGACTGGTCGATGCGGCGGGCGTACATGTTCTTCCAGTCGCGGTGAATGACGTCCGCGCGGAGGAAGCCGTTCGGCCCGATCTGGAAGCCGGCGCCGAGCGTGAGCTCGTCGACGGAGGGCGACTTGAGCGTGCCGTTGAACTGCGAGGTGAGGCCCGGGACGTCGATGAAGAAGAGGCGGTCGACGCCCGGCACGCTGACGTTGCCGTACGCGGTCGGGATGGTCACTTCACCGTTTGCCTGGAACCACTGCAGGAGCTGGGTGAAGGCGCCGACGTAGTCGAGCGAGCGGTCGGCGTTGATGGTCGGACCGTCGTACTCCCAGTAGAAGGCGGCCGGGTTGCCGCCGCGGCCGGCCGAGCCGCCGATGGTCTCGGCGATGCGGGAGACGTAGCGGCTGTAGCTGGCGTTCAGGCGCACGCGGCCGTCGCCGCGGACGTCGTAGATCGCGCCGAGGCGCGGGCTGAACTCCGCATCGTCGGCGATGAGGTTGCCCGACGAATCGCGGCCTTCGTTGGCGTCATAGCGCAGGCCGAGGTTGAAGCTGAAGTGCGGGTTGAGGTCCCACTTGTCGTTGACGTAGAGGGAATTGGTCTGCCAGTCGGAGCCCTGCGTGAACTCGAGGATCGGCCACCACGCGATGGCGTCGCCGGCTTCGATGACCGGACGGGTGGTGCCGTTGACCATGCCCACGGTCGGCGAGAAGTTGTAGAGGTTGACGAAGAAGTCGGAACCGGACTGGAAGTTGTTGGCGATGCGCTGCTCGGACCAGTTCTCGTAGCCGCCGACGATGCTGTGGCTGCCGAGGGACTTGGTGCCGAGGAAGTACGTCGACTTCAGGCCGTACGCATGGTTGTTGCGCTCTTCCGGATCGCAGACGCCGCAGAAGACCGGCGCGCCGAAGAACGCGCCCGCCACGGCGCCGTCGTAGCCGGCGGTGGCGCGGGCCACGTCGGCGATCGGGGCGTTGCCGAGGGTGGCGCGGAGGTCGCCGCCGCTGCCCTCGAACGCGTAGTACTTCTTCGAGTAGGTGGCGTCGACGAGCCAGTTGTTCGTCAGCACGCCCGAGTACTGCGCGGTGAGGAAGTTGTTCGGGAGCGAGCGGGCCACGTCGATGTTCGTCTGCTCGAAGCAGGAGACGAAGCAGTAGCTGGACTGGTCGCGCTTGATGTCGAAGTAGGACGCGATGAGGCTGTGCTTCGGCGTGATCTGGCCGGTGAGCTTGCCCTCGAGGCGCGTCTCTTCATCGCCGAAGGTGAAGTTGGTGGTGCTGCGGGTGAACGTCTGCGAGGTGGAGAGCTCGGACAGACGGCCGGCGGCGAAGAACCAGAGACGGTCGCGCAGGATGCGGCCGCCGAGGGTGCCCTCGTAGACGGAGTTGATCTTGTCGATCGGATCCGCCTCGCCGAAATCCGAGACCTCGGTCCACGACGAGTTGGTCAGCGAGTCGCGCAGCGAGCCGTGGAACTCGTTGCCGCCCGACTTCGTGATCGCGCTGACCACGCCGCCGGTGAAGCGGCCGAACTCCGCGGAGATCGCGCCGGTCATGACCGTCGTCTCCTGGATCGCGTCCTCGATGAAGAGGTTGTGCGTCTGGCCGCGCAGGTTCTCGTTGGTGACCGCGCCGTTCACGAGGAACAGGTTGTCGTACGAGTACGCGCCGGAGATCTGGATGCCGTTCGTGTTGGTGTTGACCGTGACGCCCGGCGAGAGCAGCGTCGTGGCCTGCAGCGTACGCGGGATGGGCAGCTCTTCCACCGCCTCGGCGGTGATGTTGGACTGCACTTCCTGCGTCTCGAGCACCGCCGGCGCCGAGGCCGTGACGGTGATCGCTTCGGTGACGGCCGAAAGCTTGAGATCCGCATCAGCGCGCGCCGTGGAGGCGAGGCTCACGCGGACCGACTGCTCGATGGCCGACATCCCTTCCATCTCGAACCTGACGGAGTACTGTCCCGGCGGAATCGACGGGAACGTGTAACCACCGGCTTCGTTCGTGACGGTCGTGCGGACGCCCTGGAGATTGGGCGAGGAGATGGTGACCGTGACGCCCGGAAGGCCCGCACCCTCGTGGGTGACGGTTCCGGACAGCGTCGAGGTCGTCCCCTGCCCGAGCGCGCTGAGAGACGCGACGAGCAGAAGTGCAACGACTGCGAAGTACCGTGAAGACTTCAAATGATGCCTCCTGAAGATTGACCGGACTGTAACCATAACGGTCGTTCGGTTTGACGGGGCAAGATACTGATGTTTGTGCGGCTTGGGTGTCACGGGTAGGTGACGAATGTGGTGGGTCAAGGAGTGCGGCGGCAGAGCCGCCGCTTCGGGAACGGTGCGGGCTGCGGCGCGCTCTCCAATGCGGCGGCTTTGCCGCCGCACTCCTAGAGGTATCATGCCGTCCCCCTTCGCGGTTTCAGCCATGAAAGAAGAACTCGCCAAGCGTTACGAGCCGTCCACCTTCGAGCAGCGCATCTACTCCGCCTGGGAAGCGGGCGGCTACTTCACCCCCGTCGACGACCCGGAGAAACCGAAGTTCTCGATCGTCATCCCGCCGCCGAACGTCACCGGCCGCCTGCACATCGGGCACGCGCTGGTGAACACGCTGCAGGACATCCTGGCGCGCTGGAAGCGGATGAGCGGCTTCAACACGCTCTGGCTGCCGGGCACCGACCACGCCGGCATCGCCACGCAGATGGTCGTGGAGCGCCACCTCGCCAACCAGGGCATCAACCGCTTCGACCTCGGGCGCGAGAAGTTCGTCGAGAAGATCTGGGAGTGGAAGGATCAGCACCGCACCGAGATCAAGGACCAGCTCACGCGCCTCGGCGCGTCGGCCGACTGGACCCGCGAGCGCTTCACGCTCGATGAAGGTCTCTCGCGCGCCGTGCGCTACGTCTTCGTGAAGCTGTACGAGGACGGCCTCATCTACCGCGGCATCGCCATGGTGAACTGGTGCCCGCGCTGCCGCACCGCGATCTCCGACATCGAAGTCGAGTTCCGCGAGCGCAACGCGAGCCTCTGGTACGTCGACTACGACGTCGAGATCGACGGACGCAAACTGACCGTGGCCACGACGCGTCCGGAGACGATGCTCGGCGACACCGCGGTGGCCGTGCATCCGGACGACGAGCGCTACAAAGACCTCATCGGCAAGCACGCCATCCTGCCGATCGCGAACCGCCGCATCCCGATCATCGCGGATCCGATCCTCGTCGATCCGGAGTTCGGCACGGGCGTGGTGAAAGTCACGCCGTCGCACGACAAGAACGACTACGAGACCGGCAAGCGCCACGACCTGCCGCAGCTTCAGGTCATCGCCGAGGACGGCCGCATGACGGCCGCGGCGGGCGCGGAGTTCGAGGGACTGGACCGCTTCGAGGCGCGCAAGAAAGTGGTCGAGCTGCTCAAGGAATCGGGCCAGCTCGTGAAGGTCGAGAGCCACGCGAACAACGTCGGCGTGCACGGCAAGTGCGACACCGACATCGAGCCGATGGTGTCGCGGCAGTGGTTCGTGAAGATCGAGCCGCTGGCGGGGCCGGCCATCGAGGCGGTGCGCAGCGGCGCGGTGCAGATCATTCCGCAGTCGTGGGAGTCGACGTACTTCAACTGGATGGAGAACATCCACGACTGGACGATCTCCCGCCAGCTCTGGTGGGGGCATCGCATCCCCGCGTTCCACTGCACCAACGGCCACACCACCGTGACGATGGACGAGCCGTCGACGTGCCCCGAGTGCGGCGCGAAGGTGACGCAGGAGACCGACGTCCTCGACACCTGGTTCTCCTCGGGACTCTGGCCGTTCTCGACGATGGGGTGGCCGGACGACACACCCGACGTGCGCACGTTCTATCCGACCGACACGCTCGTCACCGGCTTCGACATCCTCTTCTTCTGGGTGGCGCGCATGATCATGTTCGGCCTGCGCTTCACCGGCAAGGCGCCGTTCAGCCAGGTCTTCCTCAACGGTCTGGTGCGCGACGAGCAGGGACAGAAGATGTCGAAGACGAAGGGGAACGTCATCGACCCGCTGGACGTGGTGAACGAGGTGGGCGCGGACGCGCTCCGCTTCACGCTGGCCATCTCCACGACCGGCCGCGACATCCCGCTCGGCAAGTCACGCATCGGCGGCTACTCGGCGTTCGTGAACAAGATCTGGAACGCGTCGCGCTTCGCGCTGATGCACATCGACATCGAGCTGAAGGACGGCGGCGGGATCGATCGCGACCACCTGCGCACCGTCGAGCGCTGGATCCTCTCGCGCCTCAACTCCGTCACCGCGGAAGTGAACCGGCAGCTCTCCGTCTTCCGCTTCGACGAGGCGGCCAGCGCGCTGTATCAGTTCTTCTGGCACGAGTTCTGTGACTGGTACATCGAGATGGCCAAGCCGGTGCTCCTCGGCCGGCACGGCTCGGACGACGACCGCAAGCTCGCCAGGCGCGTGCTGCTCGAGGTGCTCGACCGCTCGCTCCGGCTCCTGCATCCGTTCATGCCGTTCGTGACGGAGGAGATCTGGCAGAAGCTGGGCGGCGTCGAGCCGTCGATCATGATCGCGCCGTATCCGATCCCCGAGGAAGTGCTCGAGGATCCGGAGGCGGAGCGGCTGATGAACGCCGTGAAGGCGATCATCACCACCATCCGCAACGTCCGCGCGGAGCGCGGCTTCACGCCGAAGGACCGCTTCAAGCTGTACATCACCGGCAGCGACGCGCGCGACACGAACTTCTTCCACGAGCACGCGTATCTGCTGATCGAGCTGGCGCGGCTGACCGAGGTGGCGGTGGAGGGAACGGCGCCGGAGGGTGCGCATCACGACGTCATCGAAGGCTTCCACATCGCCATCGAGTTCCCGGAGAAGGAAGTGTCGGCGGAGCAGCTCGAGAAAGTGCGCCGCGACATCGAGAAGACGCAGAAGGAACTGGAGAGCATCGAAGCCAAGCTGGCCGACGAGCGCTTCGTGAAGAACGCGCCGGCGCACATCGTCGGCGGCGCGCAGGCACGGCAGACCGAGCTTCGCGCGCGACTGGAGAAGCTGCAGCAGAACCAATGATCGACACCGGCATCGTCCGCAGCCTGAAGGCGATCGAGTCCGTCGCGGTGATCCCGCGTGTGGCCTCGACCAACCTCATCGCGCGGCGGATCGTGACCGAGTGCATCGAGAACGAGCTCTCGCTGCCGCAGGCGGTGATCATCGCCCGCGAGCAGTTCGCGGGACGCGGACGCAACGACCGCCGCTGGTCGTCGCCTCCCGGCAAAGGGATCTACGCGACGGTCCTCGTCACGCGTCCGGTGAGCGAGCTGGGGATCGTGCCGATGGCCATGGCCTCGTTCATCGCCCGCTACCTGCGCACGACGTACGACATCGACGCTCGCATCAAGTGGCCGAACGACGTGCTCGTCGACCGCCGCAAGATCGCCGGCATCCTGATGGAGGCGCGCGTGCAGGACGAGCGCGTGTTCCTGCTGATCGGCATGGGCATCAACGTCGAGCCGGTGCAGGACGACACGCGTCCGAACGCCGTGGCCATCAGTGAAGTGGCGCAGCGCGACTTCGACGGGATCGAAGGGGCCATCCGCGCGTTCGTGCACTCACTCGACGACTACCTGGCCCGCCCCTTCGCGCGCGACGCGATCCTCGCCGACTGGCGCGATCTCTCCGTGCACAACCCCGGCGACACGATCCACTGCGTGATCGGCGAGCGCACGCTCGACGGCACCTGGCTCGGCATCGACGACCACGGCCGCGCCAGACTGCGCACGGCCGACGGGGAAATAGCGGTCAGCGCGGGCGACTTGTTCCTCGCATGATCGCGCTCCTCCTCGCGGCAGCCATCGACTGCGCCAGGTTCGGCTACAAGCCGCCCGCCGTGCCCGCGGATGTCAGCCATCGCGAGCTCGCCGAAAAATACGCGAACGGCGACGGCGTGAAGCGCGACTTCGACGCCGCCGCGTACTTCCTCTGCAAGGCCGAGGAAGAGATGGCGCCGGCCGAGTTCACCGGCATGACGGAGCACCTGCAGCGCATGCGCGCGGGGAAAGAGAAGGAGCCGCTCGACTTCTGCGAGTACGTCACCAGCGGCTACGGCATGTCGTACTGCGCGCACAGGCAGTACGAGAAGGTGATGCCGGAGCTCGACCGCCGCCTCGCGCCGTTCCCCGAAACGGTGCGCAAGCCGGGCCTGGCCTTCGTGCGCGCCGAGTCCGAGCGCATCGGAGAGTTGAGCCGCGGCGGCACCGCGTACGCCGCCATCGCCCTCGGCGCGGAGATGTCCGCGAAAGAGGAGCTCGTCGCTACTTTGGAGCGTTTCTCGAAGGAGCGCGCGCCGTCGGTCAGCGCCGCCGAGGCGAAGCGCGCCGATGCCGAGCTGAATCGCGTGTACCGCGCGCTGGAGCGCAGCGACCTGCTGCGCGACGCGCAGCGCGCGTGGATCGTGTATCGCGATGCGTTCGCCGCGTTCTACGTCGAGCGATGGCGCGGCGCCGCGGCACCAGAGGCGCTCCAGCGCGAGATCGTCACGCAGTTGACCAAAGAGCGAACTTCAGGAGTGCGGCGGCCTTAGCCGCCGCTTGGGAAACGCGCCGCCACCAGCACCCTTCCCAAAGCGGCGGCTCTGCCGCCGCACTCCCAGATCGCGTAACATCGCGGCCCGATGTCGTCCAACCTGCTCGTCGTCGATCTCGGCAACACGAACCTCGTCCTCGGCGTCTATCGCGGCGCGGAGCTGGTGAGCTCGTGGCGCCTGGCCACCGCGCGCGAGCGCACGGCCGACGAATACGGCATCCTGGCCCGCCAGCTCGTCGGCGACACCCACGCCAAGCTCGAAGGGGCCATCGTCGCCTCCGTCGTCCCGCCGCTCAACGGCGCGATGAACCTGATGGTGCAGAAGTACTTCAACGTCGAGCCGATGTTCGTCGAGCCGGGCGTGAAGACCGGCATCGCCATCCACGTCGACAACCCGCTCGAAGTCGGCGCGGACCGCATCGTCAACTGCGCGGCCGCGCATCACGAGTACGGCGGCCCCACGGTCATCGTCGACTTCGGCACCGCCACCACCTTCGACGTCGTCACCGCCAACGCGGAGTTCGTCGGCGGCGTCATCGCGCCGGGACTGAACATCTCGGCCGAGGCGCTGTTCGCGCGCGCCGCGCGACTGCCGCGCGTCGACGTGCGCCGTCCCGAGCACGTCATCGGCACGAACACCGTGGTGAACATGCAGTCCGGTATCTACTTCGGCTACCTCGGCCTCGTCGACGGCATCCTCGCGCGCATCAAGCGCGAAGTGCCGGAGCTCAAGCGCGTCATCGCCACCGGCGGACTGGCGGCGCAGTTCGCCGACGACAGCGAGCACATCGAGATCGTCGATCCCGAGCTCACCCTCAAAGGACTGAAGCTCATCTACGACCGCAATCGGCGGAGGACGCGCAAGTGACGCGCGCCGCGCAGGCCGCGGCAGTCCTCCTCCTCGCTGCGAGCGCGTACGCGGGCGGCAGCGTCACCGCGAAGAAAGCCGCGATCTCCTCCGATCATCCCCTGGCCACGAAAGCGGGACTGGCCGTGCTGCAGCGCGGCGGCACCGCGGCCGATGCCGCCGTCGCGGTCGCGCTCGCGCTCGCGGTCGTGCGTCCGCAGTCGGGCAACCTCGGCGGCGGCGGGTTCGCGACGTACTACGACGCCGAGACGCGCGGCGTCTGGACGCTCGACTTCCGCGAGGCCGCGCCGCGCCTCGCCAACAAAGACACGAAGACGGGCGCCGCCGCGGCGGGCGTCCCCGGCACCGTGGCCGGACTGCACGCGCTGCACGAGCGCTTCGGCAAGCGCGCGTGGAAAGAGCTGGCCGAGCCGGCGCTACTCCTCGCGCGCGAAGGTCCGCGCGACGATGCGGAGCTCGCGGCCGACATGGCCAGCGCGAAGAACCTGCGCAAGCTCGAGCTGCCGGCGAAGCTGCCGCCGCCCGAGCTCGCGGCCACGCTGCAGCGCCTCGCCGAGCATGGCGCGCACGACTTCTACGAGGGCGACCTCGCGAAGAAGCTCGTCGAAGGGGCGAAGAGCGGCGGCGGTGTGATCGGCTACCGCGACCTCGCCGACTACAAGCCGGTGTGGCGCGCGCCGCTGAAGCTGGTCTACGGCGAGTACGAGATCTACAGCGTCGCGCCGCCGTCGGGCGGAGGGCTGGTCATCGGCGGCACGCTGAACATCCTCGCCGGCGACGACCTGCGCGCGGCCGGCTTCCAGACGCCGAAGGCGCTCTACCTCCTCATCGAGGCGCAGCGCCGCGCCTACATCGACCGCCACCGCTACGTCGCCGATCCCGCGGGCGTGCGCATCCCGTATCGCGAGCTGCTGTCGCGCAAGCGCGGCGCGCAGTGGCGCGCCACGATCGGCGACCGCGTCGTGGCCACGAAGCACCTCGCCGAGCCGCGCGACCTCGTCGCCGAAGGGGAGCACACCACGCACTTCACCATCGTCGACGAGCGCGGCAACATCGCCGCGCTCACCACGACCCTCGGCGACGACTTCGGCAGCGGCTATCTCGTCCCGTCGCTCGGCTTCTTCCTCAACACCGCCAACGCCGACTTCGGCGCGAAGCCGAACGAAGTCGGGCCGGGCAAGCGCGCCGCGTCGTCGCTCGCGCCGACCATCATCCTGAGAGACAACCGGCCGTTCCTGGCGCTGGGCAGCTCCGGAGGGACGACCATCCCGACCACCATCCTGCAGGTCTTCCTGAACGTCGTCGTGCACGGCAAGTCGCTCGTCGACGCCGTGGCCGCGCCGCGCTGGCACCACGCCGCCACGCCCGACGAAATGCTGGCCGAGCGCAAAGCGCCGCAGATCGTGGTCGACTGGCTGAACGAGAGAGGGCATCCCGTCGCCATGCGCGAAACGATCGGCGACGTGCACGCGATTCTGTTCGAGAATGGCCGCCTCATCGCCGTCGCCGACCCGCGACGCGGCGGCGCGGCAGGAGGCTACTGACCGTGAACCTGAAGATCGAGGCGGCGCGCGCCGCGCTCCAGGAAGTCCGCTCCGGCATGTCCCTCGGCCTCGGCACCGGCTCCACCGCGTTCGAGTTCGTGAAGCTCCTCGGTGAGGCACTCCGCGACGGCACGCTGCGCGACATCCGCTGCACCACCACCTCCGAGAAAACGGAGAAGCAGGCGCGCGAGGAAAACATCCCGACGTTTCCGCTGGCCGACGTCGCGCCGCTGCAGCTCGCGGTCGACGGCGCCGATGAGATCGACGCGCGGTTGCGCCTGATCAAGGGACGCGGCGGCGCGCTGCTGCGGGAGAAGATCGTCGAGCAGCAGGCGGAGCGCTTCATCGTCATCGCCGACGACTCGAAGATCGTCGAGCGCCTCGGCACCGGCACGCTGCCCGTCGAAGTGACGCCCTTCGCGCTCGACGTCCTCACGCGCCGCTTCACGGAGCTCGGCCTGCAGCCGGCGCTGCGCATGCTCGACGGCGCCGTGCGCGTCACCGACGAAGGGAACCGCATCCTCGACGTGCGCGTGCCCGAGGATCGCGACATCGACGACGTGGTCGCGCAGATCAGCGTGTACGCGGGCGTCGTGGAGACCGGCTACTTTCCGACCGAGGCCACGGAGGCGATCATCGCGGGAGCGGAGGGGATTCGCAGGATGAGCCGAACGTAGGGCAGGCTTCAGCCTGCCCATGGACAGGCTGAAGCCTGTCCTACGTTTTCAACAGGCTGAAGCCTGCCCTACGTGATCGCCTGTCCTACGTTTGCACCTTGCGCACGTTCACCTCGAAGTGCCACTGGTGCTTGTCGTACCAGAACGACACGTGCGAGACGAACGGCTGGTTCACCGGCTTGTTGATCTTCGTCTCGAACAGCGGATAGAGCGCGTTCGGCTTCTCGTAGTGCCACACCAGCTCCGCGTGTCCGACCGTCTCCTCCGTCGGATGGCGGACGAAGTTGCGGATGCCGTCGTACACCTTCTCGCAGATGAGCGCGCGGTACACGGGGCCGCGATTGCTCGGCGCGGTGCCGAGGATCGGGAAGCCTTTCTTCGTCACCTTCGCCACGTACGTCGCGGTGTCCGCGGTCACGTCCGACTCCGTCACCGTCACGAGTCCCGCGCGCTCGAGGTTGCGCAGCGTGCGCAGCGCCTTCTCGTCGTAGTCGTCTTTCGGCGCCTTCGGCGTCCACCACACTTTCTGCGGCACCTCGGCGTAGACCGGCTCGCGCTTGAACGACCAGCCGCCGATGATCTCCTGCGCCTTCTGCGCGGTGAGCGGCTCCGGCTTGCTGCAGGCGAGGATGAGTGCGGCAGCGAGCGCGACAACGATCGTGTTCCTCATAGTTTCTCCGGATGGTATCTTCTCACCCGCCATGAGTGAAAAAGCGATGACCATTCCCGCCGTCGTGCTCGACCGTCTCGTGCGCGGCCGCGTGGCCGCGAACATGCTGCTCGTGATCGCCGCGAGTCTCTTCATCGCCATCGCCGCGCAGATCGCCATCCCGATCCCGTTCACCCCGGTGCCGCTCACGCTGCAGCCGCTGGCCGTGATCCTGGTGGGCGTCTGTCTCGGCTCGACGCGCGGCGCGGCCGCCGCGGCGCTCTATCTCCTGGAAGGCTTCAGCGGACTGCCCGTCTTCGCGCAGGGCCACGGCGGCGCGGCGTGGCTGGTCGGCGCGACCGCCGGCTACCTCTTCTCGTATCCGTTCGCCGCGTGGACCGCGGGGTCCATCTCCGAGCGCGGCTGGGGCTCGACGATCCTCCGTGCGACCAGCGGCATGCTGCTGGCCCTCGGCGTGATCTACCTCGGCGGCTGGTCGTGGCTGGCCATCATCACGACGCCGCTGTACGCGCTCACCGCCGGCGTGGCGCCGTTCGTCGTGGCCGACATCGTCAAAGTCGCGATCGGCGCGATGCTCCTGCCGACAATGCAGAAGCTCGCCTCGCGCCTCTGACGCATTTAGGAGTGCGGCGGCGACGAGCCGCCGCTTTCGTAGCGGGCACAGTAACGTGTCCCGGATACGAAAGCGGTGGCTGGCCGCCACCGCACTCCTAGACGGTGCTGGCCACGGGCGGGTTGAAAGCGCGCCTGGCTTAGGAGTGCGGCGGCGACGAGCCGCCGCTTTCTTACCGGGGCACAGTAGCGTGTCCCGGATACGAAAGCGGTGGCTGGCCGCCACCGCACTCCTAGACGGTGGTGGTTACGGACGGGTTGAAAGCGCGCTGGCTTAGGAGTGCGGCGGCGACGAGCCGCCGCTTTCTTACCGGGACACAGCAGCGTGTCCCGGATACGAAAGCGGTGGCTGGCCGCCACCGCACTCCTAGACGGTGGTGGGTGTCGTTGCGTGGTCGTGCGTGGCCGGTTCCGGCTCGGGGAGCGGGTGCGACTCGCGGCCGGAGCGCTCGGTCGTCTTCTGCTCCGCGGCGTCGCGGGCGAGGAGGGCGATCGCGAGGACGTCCTCCACGTGCTCGACGAAGTGGAAGCTCATGTCGCGCTTGATCGGCTCGGGGACGTCGACCAGGTCGCGCTCGTTGAGCTTCGGCAGGATGACGGTGTTGAGCTTCGCCGCGCGCGCGGCGAGCACCTTCTCCTTCACGCCGCCGATCGGCAGCACATCGCCGCGCAGCGTGACCTCACCGGTCATGGCCACGTTGCGGCGCACCGGCTTGCCGGTGAGCACCGAGATGATCGCGGTGGTGATGGTGATGCCGGCCGACGGACCGTCTTTCGGGATCGCGCCGGCGGGGACGTGGATGTGGATGTCGTGCGTCTCGAAGTAATCCGACGGGATGCCGTTCTCGTCGGCGTGTGCGCGGGCGTACGTGAGCGCGGCCTGCGCCGACTCCTTCATCACGTCGCCGAGCTGGCCGGTGAGTGAGAGCTTGCCCTTGCCGCGCACGGCCGTGGCCTCGATGAAGAGGATGTCGCCTCCGACCGCGGTCCACGCCAGTCCGGTGGCCACGCCGACCTGATCGCGCTCGAGCAGCTCCTCGGCGAAGTGCTTCATCGGCCCGAGGTACTTCTCGACGTTCGCGTCGGTGATGCGCGTGTTCTCGGCGGGCTTTCCTTCGGCGACGGTGACCGCGATCTTGCGGCAGATCGTGCCGACCTCGCGCTCCAGATTGCGCAGGCCCGCTTCCTTCGTGTAGCCGGTGATGACGCGCATGATGCCGCCGTCGGTCCAGGTCACCGGCACTTCCTTGATCCCGTTCTCCTCCATCTGCTTCGGGATGATGTGCTGCTTGGCGATCATCAGCTTCTCCTCGTCGGTGTAGCCGGAGAGGCGGATGACTTCCATGCGGTCGAGGAACGCGGGCTGGATGGTGTCGAGGACGTTCGCCGTGACGATGAACATCACGTTGGAGAGGTCGTACGGCACGCCGAGGTAGTGATCGCGGAACGAGAAGTTCTGCTCGGGGTCGAGGACTTCGAGCAGCGCGGACGAAGGATCGCCGCGGTAGTCGGCGCCGATCTTGTCGACCTCGTCGAGCATGAAGACGGGGTTCGACGTCTGCGCCTGGTTGATGCCCTGGATGATGCGGCCGGGGAGCGCGCCGACGTAGGTGCGGCGGTGTCCGCGGATCTCGGCCTCGTCGCGCACGCCGCCGAGTGAGATGCGCACGAACTTGCGGTCGAGGGCGCGGGCGATCGAGCGTCCGAGGGAGGTCTTGCCGACGCCGGGAGGCCCGACGAAGCAGAGGATCGGTCCCTTCATCTTCTGGCCGCGCAGCTTGCGCACGGCGAGGTACTCGAGGATGCGCTCCTTGATCTTCTCGAGGTCGTAGTGATCTTCGTCGAGGATCTCGCGGGCGCGGCCGAGGTCGTGGTTGTCGGCGGACTGCACGCCCCACGGCAGGCCGGTCATCCAGTCGAGATACGTGCGGATGATCGACGTCTCGGCGGAGTCGGGATGCGAGCGCTCGAGGCGCTTGACCTGCTTCTCGACTTCTTCTCTCGCCTCGCTCGGGATCGCTTTCTCTTCGATTTTCTTACGGTAGTTCTCGACTTCTTCCGCGAGCTCTTCCCCCTCGCCGAGCTCGGACTGAATGGCCTTGAGCTGCTGGCGCAGGAAGTACTCGCGCTGCGACTTGTTCATCTCCCCCTGCGCGGCGGACGAGATCTCCTGCTGCATGGTGAGCAGGTTGATCTCGCGGGTGAGCATGTCGTTCACCTTCTTGAGGCGCTCGACGGGGTCGATGGTCTCGAGGATGCCCTGCGCTTCCTCGAGCTTGAGGTCGAGGTTCGACGCGGCGAGGTCGGTGAGGCGCGCCGGATCGTCGAGGTTTGCGGCGATGACCATGACCTCGGGCGAGATGTTCTTGCCGAGCGACACGGCGCGGTCGAGGTTCTGTTTGACGGCGCGGATCAGCGCTTCGACTTCGAGGCCGCGGTCTTTGGTGACCGGCTCTTCGATGCGCGTGATCTTCGCTTTGAAGAAGGGCGCGGTCTGGATGAAGTAGTCGATGCGCGCGCGGGAGAGGCCCTGCACCAGGATGCGGATGCGCCCGTCGGGGAGCTTCAGCATGCGCATGATGATGGCCACGGTGCCGACGCGATAGAGGTCTTCCTCGCCCGGGTCTTCGTTCTGGAAGTCCTTCTGGGCGGTGAGCATGATCACGCGGTTTTCGGCGAGCGCCTGATCGACCGCGTTGATCGATTTCTCCCGCGATACCGACAGCGGGACGATGATGAACGGGAAGATCACCAGGTCCTTGAGCGGCAGTACCGGCAGGACGTCGGGGATCTTGATTGCTTCTTCTTTCGCGGTCTCGTTCGCGTCAGTCATCTCATTCTCCGAAGGGGGTTGGGCCATGCGGACTGCTGCAATGGCTGTTCCCGCTTCATTTCAGTCCGTGCAACTCTTTCACAAATGCGTCGACGTCCTCGAAGTTGCGGTAGACGGACGCAAACCGCACGTACGCGACCGGATCGAGCTCGCGCAGCCGGTTCATGACCATCGTGCCGAGGGCCTGCGAGGAAATCTCGCGCTCCCCCGCGTCAGCCATCTCCGACTCGATGGAGTCGGCCAGCCGCTCCAGCCTGTCCTGCGGAACCGGACGCTTGCGGCAGGCGATCTGCAGCCCGCGCATGAGCTTCTCGCGGTCGTACGGCTCGCGACGCTCGTCGCGCTTCACGACCTGGAAGGTGGGGAGCTCGATTTTCTCGTAGGAGGTGAACCGCCGGTCGCACGCGGCGCAAGCCCGCCGCCGCCGGATGACGTCGCCTTCCCGGCTCTCGCGCGAGTCCACCACGCGGTCTTCGAGATTCCCGCAGAACGGGCACCGCATAGGCGCCGTATATCACGGGAGGGTGTCATCCGGAGCCGCGTAAACGGCGGCACGCTGGAAGGTCCTTCGCCGTCTGCGCGGCTCAGGAGGACACCGGGTCGTCTTCTTCGGTGTCTCTGAGCTGCTTGAAGCTCACGCCTTCCTTTGCAAAGAGAAACAATCCGATCGTGAGGCACGGCAGCGTGCCGATCACGTGGAAGAGCACCGCCACGGCGACCGAGGAGTCGACAGAGAACGAGTAGAAACGCGTGAGCACCATCTGACAGGCTTTGTGGAAGCCGCCGATGCCGCCGGGTGTCGGGATGGCCAGCCCGACCGTCGTCACGCCGGTGACGAAGAAGCCGGCGTCGTACGGGAGCGGGCGATGCACGGCTTTCGTGGCGAACCAGAACTGCGCGGTGAGGCAGGTCCAGGTGAGCACGGTACAGAAGAGGACCTTGGCCAGCGCGCCGGGGTACTTCGAGATGCGCAGCGTCTCGGCGAAGGTGTCGAAGAAGTGCATCCAGGGGCTGCGGAAGCGCGCCGGCAGCAGGCGGCCGAGGCGCTCGTGCAGGCGGCGGATGGTGTCTTTGGAGAAGCGCAGTCCGATGATGAAGCTCCAGAGCGCGGTCAGGATGACCGCGGACGCGATCGCACCGGCGCGCACGATGTAGAACCAGCGCCCGATGGCGGGATCGTGCGAGAACTCGTTCCAGCGCAGCGCGGCGAAGAAGACGAACATCGTCAGGATGCCGGTCAGGTCGAGCACGCGCTCGGTGAGGATCGTGCCGAGGGCGCCGGAGAAGCGATGCGACGTCCGCCGGGAGAGCAGGGCCGGACGGGCGAGGTCGGAGGCGCGGATCGGGAGGACGATCGAGGCCATGTAGCCGACTGCATTGGCGAAGAAAGTGGCGTAAAACGGCGGCGGATCGTCTGGGTCGAGGAGCGTACGCCAGCGTACAGTGCGGGTGATCAGGGCGGTGATATTGAACGCGAATCCGAGCAGCACCCAGCCGAAGCTCGACTTGCGCAGAATGGCCGCGACCTCGCTCAGGTTCGCATTTCGCAGGAACAGCCAGAGGAAGAACACCGTCAGGGCTGCGACGACCGCAAGCTGGAGAACGCGTTTCACGCGACGCGCATCATAGATGTTGAAGATCTACACGGCCTCTGTTTTCTACCGGCACCAGACGGGCTTCGATCACCCCGAGAGTCCTTCGCGGCTCGACGCGGCGCTCGAAGGCGTGACCCGCGCGGGACTCGACTCCACCGTCGTGCGCGACGCCGACGTGCACCCCGACACGGCGCGCATCATCCATAAAACACACACCGCCGACTACGAGCGCGAGTTCGAGCACGCCGTGCGCGCCGGCTTCCGCTTCTTCCATTCCGGCGACAACCCGATCTCGAAGGCGACCTTCTCCGCCGCGCGCGCGGCCGTGGCCTCTTCGCTCACCGCGATCGAGGACATCTGGACGCGCGGCGAGTCGAAGCGCGCGTTCGTCATCGCCCGTCCGCCGGGCCATCACGCCGAGCGCGCCGCGGCGATGGGCTTCTGCTTCTTCAACACGATCGCCTGCGTGGCGGACTGGCTCCGCGAGCAGGCCGGCGTGGAGCGCGTCTTCATCTTCGACTTCGACGTGCATCACGGCAACGGCACGCAGCATCTCTTCGAGGAGCGCGACGACGTCTATTACGCGTCGATCCACCGCTTCCCGTTCTATCCCGGCACCGGCGCGGCCGGGGAGATCGGCCGCGGCAAAGGGCGCGGCTTCACGCTGAACATCCCGGTCAGCGCGGGGGAAGGCGATGCCGCGTTCCTGCGCGCGACCGAGGAGCGGATCGTGCGCGTCATCGACGACTACGCGCCGCAGGCCATCCTCCTCTCCTCCGGTTTCGACGCGCACCGCCGCGATCCCCTCGGGGGGATGAACGTCACGGAGCACGCATACGGCGAGCTGACGCGTAGAATCGTCGAGTGTGCAGAGCGCCACTGCGGCGGGCGCCTCTTCTCGCTCCTCGAGGGCGGGTACGACATGGAGGGTCTCGCCGCCAGCGTGGCCGCGCACGTCGGTGCGTTGAACGATGAACGGTGAGCAGCCGCAGAAGAAGGGAACGAACGTCTGGCTGTGGGTCGGCTGCGGCTGCGCCCTGCTCGTCGCCGGCGCCGTCTCCGTCGTGCTCTTCATCGTCTTCGTCGTCTTCGCCGCCATCCGCTCGGCCGATCCGTACCGCGACGGCATCGCCCGCGCCCAGGCCGACCCCCGCGTGCGGGAAGCCCTCGGCGCGCCGATCGAGGCGGGATGGATGGTCAGCGGCTCGATCCAGACGGAGAACCGCAGCGGCGACTGCGACATCTCCATTCCGCTGAACGGCTCGAAGCAGAGCGGCGTGCTGCGCGTCGTCGGGACGAAGGATGGCGGGCGGTGGACCTACACGAAGATGCTGGTCACTCCGTCCGCGGGACCCGCCATCGATCTGCTGAACGCAGGACGGGCGTCCGCCGCCGCCCGTGCTAAATGTAGGATGGGCTTCAGCCCGTCCATGGGGCTTGCGAGGCATTCGCCTGACTCGGTGGCCGCGCGCGCGGGCGGGCTGAAGCCGCGCCCCACATCTGGCGCACTGCTCGCGAGTGCCCGTACAACTGCTCCAGCCGCGTGACCCGCAACTCCTTCGCGTGCCGTTCGCGAGACGCGTGCTGAATGTAGGATGGGCTTCAGCCCGTCCCGGTCTTGCGAGGCATTCGCCTGACTCGGGGGCCGCACGTGCGGGCGGGCTGAAGCCACGCCCCACATATGGCGCACTGCTCGCGAGTCGAGGATCTGCTCGTACAACTGCTCCAGCCGCGTGATCCGCAGCTCCTTCGAGTAACCGTTCACGACGTGCTGACGCGCGTTGCGCCCCACTTCCGCGGCGCGTTCGGCGTTTCCCATCACCTTCAACAGCGCGCCGGTGAGTGCGGCGCGGTTCCTCATGGCGATCAGCCAGCCGACGTCGGGCGACGACACCAGTTCCGCGTTGCCGCCGGCGTCGGTGGCGATGAC
>DASUSL010000080.1:0-11145 GCA_036375135.1 Thermoanaerobaculia bacterium
CCGATATTTACAACCTGTCGTTCCTGCTGCGCAACGACGAGCGCGCGACAGAGTCGTTATCCGTCAGCAGCAGCGGCTATTCGCCGCGAGAGGGGTGGATTGCCGAGCCGTTGCGCGAAGCGATTTTCGACTTCTACGACGCTGCCGGCGGCCGTGGGCCACTCAACCTGGAAGGAAGCACGCTGACGTACGCAATCAGCCGGAGAATCAGCGGCCCGGCATTACGCGAGGTGGTCGAGCGTCAGCTCGCCGTGGCCGGGGCGATCGAGACCGCGCTCTAGAGAGCGCAGCGCCGCGTGACGCCGCTCAATAAGAAATCCTTCTTGTCGGCACGCTCAGCGTGATCGGCTCGATGCGAATGCGTGCGTCCACCGCCGCTGCTCCATTGGGGAGCACTTTCACGGGGTTGATGTCGAGCTCGCGGATTTCGGGGCAGACCGTGAGGAGTGCGGACAGCCGAGTGAGTACCTCGCGCAGGGCGGGGATGTCGGACGGCGGCGCGCCGCGGAAGCCATCCAGCAACCGCGACCAGCGCACTTCGTGGAGCATGTCGGCGACGTCCGCGTCGGTGAGGGGGTGGATGCGGAAGGCGACGTCGCTCAGGAGCTCGACGAGCGTGCCGCCGGCGCCGTAGACCACGAGGTGGCCGAACATCGGGTCGGCCACGGCGCCCACCATCACCTCGACTCCGCCGCCGATCATCTGCTGCACCGTGGCGCCGGTCATGGTGTCGCCGAGGCGGGTGGACATCTCGAGGTAGGCCTCGCGCACTTCGCGCTCGTCCTGCAGGCCGAGCTTCACGCCGCCCGCTTCGGTCTTGTGCAGCGGTCCCTGCGCTTTGAGCACGACGGGGAAGCCCATGCGCATCGCGGCGTTCACCGCCTCGTAGACGTTCGTGGCCGAGGAGATGAGCGCCGTCGGGATGTTCGCGGCGAGCAGCATGGCGTTCGCCTCGAGCGGATCGAGCCAGCCGCCGCCGCGCTCCAGGCAGCGCGCCACGAGCAGGCGCAGTTGCTCGCGGTCGAAGTCGTCGTAGCGCACGACTTTGCCGCGCGGCGCGCGGCGCCACTCCGCGTATTTCGTCGCGCGCGCGAGCGCGGTCACGGCGCGCTCCGGAAAGCGGTACGACGGCACGGGCACGAGCGCCTCGGGCGTTCCGTGCACGCTCATGAACGTGGCCAGCACGGTCTTCCCCGCCGCCCGCGCCTCGATCCCGGATTCGCGGATCGCGGCCGACACGTGCTCCGCGTCCGTCGGCAGCACGGGGATGTAGATGACCAGCACGGAGTCGATGCCGGGATCGTCGAGCAGGATGCGCACGGCGCGGCGGTACTGGTCCGCGCTGGCCGAGGCGATCATGTCGACGGGATTGCCGACGCTGGCCGCGGGCGGCAGGAACTCGCGCAGCTTCGCCTGCGTCTCTTCCGAGAGCTGCGGGATCTCCAGGCCGTTTCCCTCGCACGCATCGGAGGCGAGGATGCCCGGCCCGCCGGCGTTGGTGACGATGCCGACGCGACGCCCGAGGGGAAGCGGCTGATTGGCGAGCAACGCGGCGACGTCGAACAGCTCCTCGAGCGTCTGCGTGCGGATCACGCCCGACTGGCGGAAGAGGTCATCGACGATCGTGTCGCTCGTCGCCAGCGCGCCGGTGTGTGAGGACGCCGCGCGCGCGCCGGCGGTCGAGCGTCCCGCCTTCACGGCCACGATCGGCTTGCGCATGCCGACGCGGCGCGCGATCTCGCCGAACTTCTTCGGGTTCCCGAAGCTCTCGAGATAGAGAAGGATGACTTCCGTGTTCGGATCTTCGGCCCAGTACTGCAGCAGGTCGTTGCCGGAAACGTCGGCCTTGTTGCCGACGGAGATGAAGGTCGAGAAGCCGAGGTTGAGCGACTTCGCGTGCTCGAGAATGGCCAGGCCGAGGGCGCCGCTCTGGCTCGACATCGCCAGCGAGCCGCGCGGCGGAAAGACGGACGAGAACGTGGCGTGCATGTTCACGTCGGCCGCGGTGTTGAGCACGCCCATGCAGTTCGGGCCGACCATGCGGATGCCGGCCGCGCGCACTTTCTGCAGCAATCGCTGTTCGAGCTCGCGCCCGTCGGCGCCCGTCTCGCCGAAGCCGGCGGTGATGACCACCACCGCGCCGACGCCTTTCGCCACGCAGTCGTCGATCACCGTCTCGACGTGCTCTTTCGGCACGACGATCATCGCCAGGTCGACGGGACCCTCGATCGCGGACAACGACGCGTACATCCCCTCGGCGCGCGGATTGACGGGATAGACGGGACCCTGAAAGCCGGTGTCGCGGAGGTTCTGGTAAATCGCGGCGCCGAGGGAGCCGGCGTTGCGGCTGGCGCCAATCACGGCGATCGACTTCGGCGAGAAGACGGAGTCGATCGACGCCCAGGCCGCCTTCTGCGAGCGCATTGCCGTCGCCTCCGTGAACTCGTCGGTCGGCGCGATCGGGAACGACACCGACACCTCCCCTTCCGCGCTGCGGCTGGCGACCTCGAAGCCGGAGAGGAGGAACACGTCGAGCATCTTCTGGTTCTCCGGCAGCACCTCGGCGCGGAACATCTCGATGTCCTTCGTGCGCGCGATGTCGACCAGCTTCTCCAGCAGGCGCGTGCCGATGCCGCATCCCTGGGCGCGGTCCGCGATCGCGAACGCCACCTCGGCCACCTTCGGATTGCGCTTCGAGCGGAAGTAGTGCGCGATGGCGGCGATGTGGCCGCCGAGCTCCCCGACCACGCCGAAGTCGGATTCGTAATCGACCTCGGTCGGCGAATCGCGCAGCGCCGCGTCGGGCGTGCGCAGGCCGAAGAAGCGCATGTACAGGCTGTCGCGCGACATCCCCTGGAAGAGCGCGAGCACGTCGTCGCGGTCCTCGGGACGCACGGGACGGATGCGCAGCGTGCGGCCGTTGCGGAGGACGACGTCGGATTCGAAGTGCGCGGGATATGCGGTCAAGGTGGCGGTCATTCTAGGCGCTCGCCAGCGCGACCAGGTCTTCGGTGCTGAAGTCGTCCCAGCCGCGGCAGGTGTCGTGGATCTGCTGCTGCACGTCGCACGAGATCGCGGCGCCGCGGACGTCCTGCTGCGCGAGCTGCCACTGGTTGGCGATCGCTTCCAGCTCGGCACGCGTGAGGTCGGGCTTCCTGCGCACGATCCACCAGTAGCGCTCGCGCAATTCGGCGTCGCTCCAGCGCCGGAAGCCGCCGCAGAAAATGCCCCGCTCCGCGGCCACTTTGCACACGCAATTCTCGTCGTCGGTGAGACTCAGCAGCCGTTCGCGAATGCGCGC
Organism: Thermoanaerobaculia bacterium; assembly: GCA_036375135.1. Lineage (GTDB taxonomy): Bacteria > Acidobacteriota > Thermoanaerobaculia > Gp7-AA8 > Gp7-AA8 > QHVT01. Next base: position 3,302 of record DASUSL010000080.1, read on the forward strand.
GATCGCTTCTTCCCGCGTCATGGAATCAATGTGTGCCACCGGCGAACGCGACGCGGTACGGGAAGTCACGCGGCCATGTGACATCCGTCATACCCCGGAGTTTTCGCGCGGTCAGACTGCATGCATGTTCAAACCGGTCGAGCTGGAGATCGAGCTGTTCTGCCGCGGCATGCGCATCAGCGAGGCCACGGGACGGCGCATCACGCGCACGCGCGCGGGACTCGGCTCGGGGCTGGAGATCGTGATTCCGGCGAAGCCGAAGGACATCTGGGTGAACGTGCCGGTGGTGGAGCGCTTCGCGCACGGGTCGCCGTTCGTCCTCGAGGACGAGGAGATTCTCGACACGCGCAACGGCGCGCGCTACGCGGTGCGCATCCCGGCCGAGCCGGCGTGGTACTCGCGGAGAACGTCGTCCGGCGCGGAGATGAGCCGCATCGGCGTGCTGCAGGGCAACTACCTCGGCATCTACGTCAGCGCGCGCTGTCTCTACTGGAAGGATGGCTCCGCCTGCCGCTTCTGCACGACCGGCAAGAACGTCGGCACGGCGGAAGAGGCGCGCAAGCGCGTCGAGGACGTGGTGGAAGTGGCCCGCGCGGCGCGCGCGGAGTCGGGCTCGATCTTCACGCACTTCAACACCGGCTATCACTACGAGGAGCAGGACGACCGCGAGATGATGCACGGACTGCGCATGTGCCAGCCGTACGTGCAGGCGGTGCGCGAAAACGTCGGCGGCTTCATCGGCGTGCAGGCGGTGCCGGTCCCGCGGCGGAAGTTCCACGAATACGACCTGCTGATCGCCGCGGGGACGGACCACTTCTCGTTCTGCTACGAGTTCGAAGATCCGGAATGGTTCGCGCGGCTCTGCCCCGGCAAGGCGGCCACGGTCGGGCAGCACGCGTTCTTCGAGGCGATGGAGTACACGGCCAGGAAGCTCGGGCGCGGACGCGTCTCGGGCGAGATCATCGCCGGCGTGGAGCCGGTCGAGGCGACCAAGCGCGGCATCGACCGCATCGTGAGCGCCGGTGCGTTCCCGACGGTGTGCATCTTCCGCCCGACCATCGGCAGCGAGATGGAGCACGTGCCGCCGCCCGATCCGGAGTCGATGCGCGAGGTGTTCGCGCATCTCCACGACGCCTGCCGCCGCGCCGGCCTGCCGGTCGGCATCCTCCCGATCGAGGTGTCGCTGGTGGTGCAGCCGGAGGAGGCCGCGGCGCTCGTGACGCCGGCGCTCGCGGACCGCGCGTACGCGGCGAAGAACTGGATGCTGCGCCAGGCCGCGAAGCCGTACGTGGCCTGGAAATGTGGAGCGGGCTTCAGCCCGCTGTGAGGGCGGGCCGAAGCCGCTGGACGGCGCGCTGAAGGCCGCTATGCGGCGCGCCGAAGGCCGCTATGCAGCGGGCTGAAGGCCGATGTACAGCGGGCTGAAGCCCGCTCCACATCAGTGGCCGAAGTGCCGCCACCGGAGCGCGGGGGCGCCTTTGTAGCGCTCGTGATAGTCCTCGGCCGACGCCGGATCGAGCTCCCACCGGTACCCCAGCGGCGCGTACCACGAGTCTTCGCTGAACCCGAAGTCGTCGTCGACCACCGGATCTTCCGCGAGCTCCGTCGCTGCGAGCTCTTCCCACGATTCGAGCTGGATCTTCTGCATGCGTCCAACGTAGGCGTCCGCGAGCAGGCCTCCTGTGATGGACGACACCGCGCCTTGTGAGTCCGGTCATCCGTGCACATTCGACGCGGACGTACGCTGCAGGCACGGAGGAATCACCCATGTGTCTCGGCATGCCCGGCCAGATCATCGAGCTCGAAAACAACGCGGCGACGGTCGATTTCTGGGGCGTGCGCAAGGCCGTGCGCCTCGACGACCTGACGGAGAGCGCCGTCATCGGCGACTTCATCATCGACCACAGCGGCTGGGCGGTGAGGGTGATCCCGCCGCGCGACGTCGCGGACACGCTGGCGTTGTACGAAATGCTGCTCTGCGAGGCGGGGGAAGACCCGCTCGTGCGCGACGTCTGCGACGCGCTGCGGTGACATGGACCCGCTGCGCATCACGCTGCTCGCCGCGCCGGACGTGAGCCTGGAGCGCCTGCTCGCCGATCCGCTGCGCGGCGTGACGTGGGAGCTCGTCGACGAAGGCGCGGATTACGTGCTCTGCGCCGGCCGTGAGGCTCCCGCGAGCGACGCGCGCGTCCTCGTCTGCGGCGAGGCGGACGAGCACTCCGCCGTCCATCTGCTCACGCCCGAAGGACCGCGCCTGCTCCTCCTCGGGCCGCACTACCCGCTCGCGCCGATGGCGGTCGAGGCGCTCGAGCGCGACGACCTCGGCTTCCTGTACGCGTACATGCAGCTGCACCACCGCTGGATGCGCGCGTCGTGGGGCGATCTTCTGGCGAAGACGCTGGAGCTCCTCGCCGGCGGCACGATGCAGATCGTCGGCGACGTGGTCTGGTTCGACGGCGCGCCGGGCCCGTGCCGGATGGGAGAGAGCCCGCGCGTCTGTCATGAGCCGGCACGCGGCGTACCGCGGAGCTGCCCGTTCATCGGGGAGTAGCGGAAAGAGCCTCTTCTACCTTTTCTCCGCGACGCGTAGCGGAGCCGGGCATACCCGCGTCACCACGTGCTGCCGCCGCGGGTGATCGCACTCCAGGCAGAGATCCGCGTCCCCCTCGAAGCCGTGGCAGAGGCACGGGTAATCCTCCGACGGGTAATGGATGACCTGCTGGCAGGTGGAGAGAGTCTCGTGCTCCTCGGCCGGATGCGGGCAGCAGGCGCTCATGGGCGTACTTTCCTATCGTCCGGAACATCGCAGCGTGAGGCATGTCACATCGCGGTGTGCGGGTGGTCATCCCGCGGCCCCTACTCGCATGTTCCCATGGTGAAAGTGAGGAATGCTCTATGGAAAACATTCGCGTGGTGATGTGGGAGCTGACTCGCGCGTGCAAGCTCGGGTGCGCGCACTGCCCGGTGGGTGCGCAGCCGCGGCGCAGCCCGCTCGAGCTGTCGACGTACGAGGCCTACAAGACCATCGACCAGATCGCGACGCTCGTCCCCGACGAAGTGATCGTCACCGGCGGTGATCCGCTGGAGCGTCCCGATCTCTACCAGCTCCTCGACTACGCGCGCCGCCGCGGCCTGCCGATCTCGCTGATGGTCAGCCCCACGCCCGCGCTCACCGGCGCCGCCATCGGCAAGCTCAAACGCAGCGGCCTGTCGCGGCTGATCGTCAGCATCGACTCCTCCACGCCGCACCGCCACGACGCCACGCGCGCCATCTCGGGCCAGTTCGGATCCACGCTGCAGGCCATCCGCTGGGCCCGCACCGCGGAGCTGCCGGTCGAGATCAACACGCTCCTCAACCGCAAAAACGTCCGCGACCTCGAGACCATCGCCCAGCTCCTGGAAGACGTCGACGTCTATCGCTGGAACGTCTACTTCCACGTCCCCATCGGCGCGTCGAAGCAGGTGGAGATGCTCACCGCCGAGGAAGTCGAGCAGGTCTTCGCGAAACTGTACGACCTCAGCAAACGCGTCCCCTTCCCCATCCGCACCTTCGAGGCGCCGCACTATCGCCGCTTCGTCCTGCAGCAGGCCGTGGCCGAGCGGATGCAGCAGCTCGAGGAGTCGTTCGACGCCGAGAGCGAAGGGGTGCGCATCGGCGACGACAGCAGCCGTGCCGCGGTGGCCGTCAACAACTACCTCTACATCTCGCACACCGGCGAAATCAGCATCAGCCCGTTCCTGCCGCTCTCCGCCGGCAACGTGCGCTACCAGCCGATCGCGACGGCGTACCGCTACGGCGAGCTGTTCGCCGCGGTGCGCGACGAGGTCAATTTCAAGGGCAAATGCGGCCGCTGCGAGTTCCGCACGGTGTGCGGAGGATCGCGTGCGCGCGCGTTCGCGATGACCGGCGAGCTCTTCGCCGCCGACCCGCTCTGCGCGTATCAACCCGGCACGTTCCTCCCCGTTGCCGCGGCCGCGGGAGGCGACGCATGAACGATCCGTGGCGCATCGACGAATCGGAGTTCTACGAGCTCGACGACCCGCGCGCGCAGAAGGAGTTCCTCCTCCGCTACGCCGTGCTGGCGCCGTCGGGACACAACACGCAGCCGTGGTCGTTCCGCCTCACGGACGAAGGCGTGGAGGTCTACGCCGACACCACACGCCGCCTTCCGGTGGCCGACCCGCACGACCGCGAGCTGCTGATCAGCGTCGGCGCGGCCATCACGAATTTCCGCGTCGCCGCCGCGCACTTCGGCTTCGACACGAACGTGCTGTATCGCGACCGGCCGGCGGCGCTGATCACGATGCGCGAGACGTGCGCGCCCGACCGCTCGCTGCGCGCGCTCTTCACCGCCATCACGCAGCGCCACACGAACCGCGGCAGCTTCGAGCATCGTCCCATCGATCCCGAGGCGCTGGACTGCATCTGTACGCTGGTCGAGAGCTCGGAGATGACCCGCTGCGTGCTGCCGCAGGAGAGCGAACGCATCGCGGAGCTCGTGGAGGAGGCGGACCATCGCCTGCTCGCCGACGAAGCCTGGCGCACGGAGCTCGCCGAATGGGTGCGCACCAACGAGAGCACCGCCGGCGACGGCATCCCGGCCGAGGCGTTCGGCATCCCCGGTCCGCTGTCGGCGTTCGCGCCGTATCTGCTCCGCAACATCGACCTCGGCGACGCCCGCGGACGCGCCGACCGCACGCTCGCGCAGGAGGCCGCGGGGCTGATCGTCATCAGCAGCGACGACGACCGCCCCGCGCTGGTGCAGGCCGGCGAGACGCTCGAGCGCCTGCTGCTCACGCTCACGTCCCTCGGTGTGCAGTACTCGTTTCTCAATCAGCCCGTGCAGGTGCCGGAGCTCCGCCGCGAGCTGTGGGACCTCGTGCGCACGCCGAAGCCGCCGCAGGTCCTGCTGCGCATCGGCTACGCGCAGCCGGTGCGGCGGGCGATGCCGCGGCGGCCCGTGTCTTCGGTGTCGTTCTAAGCCGCGGTCATTCCGCCCGACACGAGGGGACGACGAAGGGCCTCCGGCGGGCCGGCGCGGCCGGCAGCGCTGGTTGCCCAAGGCTGACGCGCGCCTGTCGCCTTGAAGTGCAGGTCTCGCGACCGCACGTGCCTGAATCAGCGCTGCCGGCCATGCCGGCCCGCCGGAGGCCCCGGTCGTTCTCTCGTGCGTCGGCGGAATGAGCGCGTTCTGTTCAGCGGACGGCTCGCCGTCGCGAAGGGGCGTGCCGCTGGGCCAGCGCCCACTCCATGATTCCGGTCACGTGGGCGCGGAACCACGCGGATTGCCACACATCCTCGCGATGCCCGAGGGCCGTGTAGAGCACTTCGCCGTTGCCGTGCGTCTTCTCCCACGCCAGCGGCGCGCCGGCGGTCGACAGCAGCAGCCGCACTCCCGCGCGGTCGAACTTCACGAACTCGTAGATCTCCTCGACCATCACGTGCGGCGACGGCAGGTTCTTCGTCGCGGGATGGGTGGCATCCTCGACGACGATCGTCGCCTCGGCGTCGGGAGGATGCGTGGCGAACTCCGCGCCGATCATCTCGAGATACTCCGGCGACGCGTGCCACGTGTCGGTGGCGCTGTGGATCCCGACGAACGTGCCGCCGCGGTTGATCCACGCCAGCAGTGAATCGCGCGCCTCCGCCGGCAGCTCGCCGGTGGTGTTGACGAAGAAGACGGCGCTCAGGCCGTGGAAACCGGCCTGTTTTCGCAGCTCGTCTTCATTGCGCGCGAACTCGATCTCGACGTTCTGCTGCGCGGCAATCCCGCTCAGCACCTGTTCGGCGATCTCGATGGAGTCGTGCCGGAACCCCGCCGTCGCCGTGACGACGAGGATGCGCGGACGGGCCAGCAGGGGGAGGGTCATGACCATGGCAACGAGGAGCGTCCAGCGCATTGCAAGGAAGATACTGGAAACCAGTGGACCGCCGGTGTCTGTGGCAGCGTCTCGCCGCCACCGGGCGGGCGCGGGCGGGACGCCCGCGCGACAGCCGGCCGGACACCGGCGGTCCACTTTGGGTTACGGTGCGGGGCGCGTTCGGGGGAAATCGTCCGCGTGGCGCGGGTGCACGAGATACGGGCCGAGCTCCGCGGTCTGCGGCAACTGCGACTCCTGCAGCGTCTCGCCGGGATTGCGCCAGCGCAGCCAGACCTGGCGCGTGCGCCTCGTACGGCCCGTGGCGTCGGTGACGTCGACCTGCAGGTCGGTGTCGGCGCGGATGCGATCCGGACGCGAAGGGAAGCGTGCAGAGAAGCGGTTGCCGCTCACGCTCGCCTCCAGGCGTGACCGGCGGTTGTCGAAGTACAGCGTGGCCGAGCGCAGCGGCGTGTCGGCGTGGCCGGTGATCTCGAGCGCGCCGGTGATCTGCTCCCAATGCACCGGATGCTCGAGCACGACGGGCGGCGGCTGGTCGTGTGTGAGGACGAGCTCCGCGTGCTTGCGCATCGCGTTCACGTCGTCGTAGCCCGGCGGGAGAAAGCCGGAGACGCCGTTCACGAGCCGCTTGTGATGGACGGTCGCGAAATACATGTACTCGTAGTTGTGCAGGTGATCCGCGGGGAGCTCGAGCACGCCGCCCTCGAGGTCCTGCTTCGCCAGCGACTGATAGACCGCGGGCACTGCGCCGGTCGTCAGATACCAGCGGATCGGCGCGGCGCGCAGCTCGAACAGCATCAGCGCGGCGATGACGGCGGCGGCCCACTTGCGCCGCGGGACGCCGTACGCGGCGAGGATCGCCAGGCCGAGGTAGACGATCATCGCCCAGCGCGCGGGTGCGCGGATGCCGCGGAAGAGTGGGACGACCTCGAACAGAAAGCGGCCGAAAAACGTGTGCAGTCCGAGGGAGCCGAGGAAGCCGAGGACGATGAAGAAGAGCGCGATGTTGCGCTCGCGCTTCGCCGCGGCCACGACTCCCGCGATGGCGAGCAGCAGCACGAGGATGCCGGGGAACGCCCAATGCTCGGGATTCGTGGAGCCGTCGTTGGTGAGCGGTCCGTACAGACGGTTGTGCAGACTGGCGACCGTCCATCCCTGCAGCGTTCCGGAGTACTGGAGCGTCTCCCCCGCGTCGCCGCGCAGGCCGTAGAGCTTTCCCGCTTTCCAGTACGGGATGAGCATGGGGAGCAGCGCCACGCTACCCGCGAACATCGCGACGATGGCCTGGCGCCGCACCGGCAGGAACAACGCGATGCAGGCGATGGCCACGGAGCCGAACGCCAGCCAGTGCAGGTTCGTCAGCCCGTTCATGAAGAACGCTCCCGCGAACAGCGCCGCGCGCAACGGCGTCGGCTTGTCGCGCAGGCGCAGCAGCGCGAGCAGCATCAGCGGCAGCCACAACGTCCAGAGATGCTGCAGGTGCGTGAGGTGCGAGAAGCGCCACGGCACGAAGGTGAAGAAGATCCCCGCCACGATGCCCGCCGCCGTCGACCCCGTGAGATGCCGCCCCAGCAGCGCCATCGCGTACCCCGACAGCGCGTAGCCCGCCAGCACGGCCACGTTGTAGATGACCAGGATCGGTGCGCCGGCGAGGAACAGCGGCAGCATGACCACGAAGATGCCGAGGATGTTCTCGCTGAAGGCGATGGTGTACGGGAGCGGGTGAAAGATGTTCCCGTGGAAGAGCGCCGCGTCGCGGTGCGTGAGCGCGTAGAACTCCCAGTCGAGGATCCAGGCGTTGATGAACGGGTCGCCGGGATGCGCCACCGCCACATCGAGGTTCGGCGCCAGCGGCCACGTCATCGCCACCGCGGCGACTGCGAAAAAAGCGAGGATCGCGGCGTGCGTGCGCACGCCGCGGATGATACGCGCAGCGTCTGGCTGGGAAGACGTAGGACAGGCTT
>DASUSL010000081.1:0-4897 GCA_036375135.1 Thermoanaerobaculia bacterium
GCCCGCGTTCTCGTGGGGCATTTCCGGCTTCACCTCCGGCATCGCGCACCGGCAGGCGGGCCCGCGGCGAGACCTCGTGCTCGTGCATGGCCTGGGGATGTCGAGCGCGTACTTTGTGCACCTCGCGCGCGAGTTGTTCGCGCGCGGCTGGAATCCCATCGCGCCGGACATCCCGGGATTCGGCGAGAGCGACAACGCCGCGCCGGTGGGCCCCGCCGCTCACGCGTCGCTGCTCGCCGCCTGGGCCGATTCGTTGGGCATTCGCGACGCGGTATGGCTCGGCCACTCCATCGGCTGCAATGCCGTCGCGCATCTCTCGTCGTCGCGGCCGGATCTCGTCCGCAAGCCGATCTACGTCGGCCCCCTCTGGACCCGGCGGCACTGGACGCGCGTGATGTTGATGCTGATGCTCGACGCGCTCCGCGAGCCGCTGTCGCTCTACCGCTACGTCCTCGCAGCCTACTGGCGCACCGGCATCGCCCGCTGGTGGCGCACCTGGCGCCGCTTCATCCCCGACCTGGGCACGGTCCCCGCGAACGGCACCTTCCTCGCCGGCGCCCGCGACCCACTCCCGGACCGTTCCTTCCTCACCCTGCGCGAGCTCCCCGGCGCCCACGCCTGCGTCTTCTCCCACCCGAAAGAGGTGGCGGAGGTTTTGTCAGAGCTTCGGGCGTGAGCCGCGCGCCGGGGTGCCGATGTGCCGATGTGCGGCTCGGAGCGAATCAGGTCGATCGCCGCATCGGTGTCGACGTCGAATGCGTCGGGCGCCTTCTCACGGTTCCGGCGCCACCATGCAGACCCGCGCTCGATTTCCCGCCACGCTCGCGGTGAAAAGCGGACATGTCGCTTCACTTCTGTCCGATGCGACGACGGAGCTCCTGTTGCACCCAATCCCCGTCGATCCACTCGCCACGCTCGATTTCCGCCATGCGGTCCTCGAGCTCCGCCTCCTGCTCTTCCGTCAGGTCGTACTCGGGCTCGTCTCTTTCCTTATCCCGAATGATGTACGTCATGCGGCCATGGTTGCTCGGGTGTGCCTACAGCTTCGGGCGTGAGCCGCGCGAGGCGTGCCAGAAGCGCAGAATCTCCACGGTGCGCCATCGCGCTACCGACTCACTGATGGCGCCGCAATGCTTCACGGACTTCGTCCCAGTCGAAACATTCGCCACGAGCGATCTCCGCGAAGCCCGCGTCGATCTCCGCGGCTTCCTCGGGCGTCGGAACGTGAACGGCCTCGTCTTCTTCCCTCATATGGCGACCGTACCGCGGCCTTCGTTCCCCGCCAGCGTGCGGGTGAGCCAGAGGTTGGTGAGTTTTTCGAGGACCGTGTTCTGGCGGAGGCGGGCGCGGAGGTTGGTGAAGTCGACGTGGTCGAGGTGCTGGTCCTGGTTGAAGCAGGAGAAGACGAAGCTTTCCTTGCCGGTGGCCGGGTCGACGTGACGCTGGAGGCACTGGGCGCAGACCTGTTTCATCATGCATTGCATCGGGGAGTTGATGCTGCCGATGCCGATGTGCTGCGCGTTGAGATGCGGCGCGAGGACGCCGTGTCTCGCGTCCTTGACGGCGCGCATCATGCCGTCCGAGCCGATGGCGATGAGGCGCTGGACGTCGCTGAGTGCGAAGTCGCGCGGCTCGCTCGCGTACCAGAGCATCGACTGCACGATGTTGCCGGTGAAGGCGAGATCCTGCGGGCGGCGCGGCAGGATCGGCTCGCCGGCGTCGACGGACCAGATCACCTGATCGGTGCCGGCCTCGATCTCGTCGCGCTTGAAGACGTCCGCCGCTTTCTTGTAGCCGGCAAAGTAGACGACGCGGTTGCCGTGGTCCTTCAGCGCCTTCGCGATCGAGAAGAGCACCGCGTTGCCGAGGCCTCCGCCGGCGAGGAGCACCGTCTCGCCGCGCGGGATCTCGGTCGGCGCGCCGGTGGGGCCCATCAGCACCACCGGCTCGTCCTTGCGCAGCATCGCGCAGAGGCGTGAGGAGCCGCCCATCTCCAGGACGATCACGGAGAGCAGGCCGCGCGACGGATCGGTCGAGGCGCCGGTGAGTGCCAGTCCCTCCATCGCCAGCGTGGTGCCGTCGATCGACGGGGCGTAGGTCTCGTAGTTCTGCAGGCGGAAGAACTGGCCGGGGAGGAAGTGGCGCGACGCGAACGGCGCGCGCACCACCACTTCCACGATGGTCGGCGTGAGGCGGTTGACCTCGTGCACGCGCGCGATCAGTCCGTCGTCGAGCCGCGCCACCAGCGCGCGCCACGCGGAGTCGTCCGCGGGCGCGGTCTCGCCGGCGAAGATCGAGACCACGTGCGGATAGCCGCGCTTGGCCGAGGCCATGGCCTTGACGACGTTGCCCGCGAAGGTGGGGTGATTGTCGCCGTAAAACGAGATCAGCTTCTCGCGCCGCGAGGGATGCTGGTACGACGTGAAGAAGCCGCGATTGCGCGAGGCTTCATCGTCTTCGATCAGCTCGCGGTCGGGGCCGAGGGAGTACGACTGGAAGAACTGCTTCCACTTGTCCAGCTTGAACGTGCCGGGATGCTCTTTTTCATAGATGACGTTCGGCGCGGTGCCGGCGGCGATCATCACCGTGCGCGCCGCCAGCTCCACGATCTCTCCGGAGTCTTGCCAGCGCCCGTCCTCCACGACCTGCTTCTCGAAGAGGAGCGACTGCACGTGGCCGAACTGGTCCGCCACCGCCTCGACGGGGGAGAGCATCTCCGCGTACGCGATCCCTTCCTCGAACGCCTTCTCGATCTCCTCGAAGTTCAACCGGTACGCCGGTGAGTCGAGCATCGACTTGCGGTAGGCGATGGTCACGCCGCCCCATCCGCGCACGAGCGGGATGAAGTTCGGCGCCTCGCCCGCGGCCGCCGCGCGCGCACGCTCGTCGCGCACGGCGCGACCATGCGTGAGGAACTCATCGAGGATGAGCAGCTCCTCGGCGTCATAGCCCGCGCGCACGACTTCCTCGGAAAGCTCGCCGCACATCTTCTCGTAGCGCCCGAGCACCTTCTCGACCTGCACCGGGTAGTAGGCGAAGAGCTCCGTCGCGGTGTCGATGGCGGTCAGGCCGCCGCCGATGACGACGGCCGGCAGGCGCACCTGCAGGTTCGCGAGCGAGTTCTTCTTGAACGCGCCGGTGAGCTGCAGCGCCATCAGGAAGTCGGACGCCTGGCGCATGCCGCGCACGAGGTTGTTCTTCATGCGCACGATGGTCGGCGTCCCGGCGCCGGCGGCGATGGCGATGTGATCGAACCCGAGCTCGTCGAACGCTTCCTCGATGGTCAGCGTCCCGCCGAATCGCACGCCGCCGTACATCTTCAGGTTCTGCTTCCGCTCCAGGGCGATGCGCATGACCTTGAGGAAGTTCTTGTCCCAGCGTACGGTGATGCCGTACTCCGACACGCCGCCGAAGCCGGCCAGCAGCCGGTCGTCGAGGTCTTCCCACAGCGTCCGCGCGTCGCGGATCGGCCCTTCGATCTGCACCAGCTCGATCTTCAAGCCGTCGATGGCCACGACGCCGAAGCCTTCGTTCGCCAGGTAATGCGCGAGCGTGTAGCCGGCGGGGCCGAGTCCCACCACCAGCACGTTGCGCCCGTTGTACGGCAGCGCCACGGGCCGCTTCACGTTGAGCGGATTCCACAGCGTCAGCAGCGAGTAGATCTCGAAGCCGTACGGGAGGAAGAGCACGTCGGTCAGTGCGCCCGTCTCGATCTGCGGGATGTTGACCGGGTCCTGCTTCTGAAAGATGCACGAGCGCATGCAGTCGTTGCAGATGCGGTGGCCGGTGCCGGGGCACATCGGGTTGTCGATCATGACGATCGCCAGCGCGCCGATGGCGTCGCCGTCGGCGCGGAGGAAGTTCATCTCGCCGATCTTCTCGTCGAGCGGACATCCTTCCAGCGCCATCCCCAGCGGGTTCGGCTTGTGCGTGTTGTTCGGCTGCAGGAAGCCTTTCGAGCAGGAGTCTTTCTTCCGCTCGTGGCAGTAGATGCAGTAATGCGCCTCGTCCGCGATCTGGCGCGGCGTCATGCGGTCGTCGGTCAGATGAAAGGCGTCGCGGCGGCGGAACTCGTGATGCTCGCCGCCGAAGCGCAGGTCGTCGACGTGCTCGGTCGGCACGAGCTTGTCGAAGACGAGCGGCTGCGGCAGGCGGAACGACGTCCAGCCCGCGAACCGCCCTTCCCGCCAGCGCGCGGCGATCCAGTTCACCAGCAGGTCGCTCAGCTCGTGCAGTGCCGCCGCCTCGCGCACGATGGCCTCGGGCGACACGAGCCGCTCGCGCTTGCGGACGGTCTCGCTGAAGCCGCTGCCGAGGCGCTCGCGGAGCTGCGAAAGGGCCTCGCGTGCGTTGGCGGAAGGGGAGAGCTCCTTCGCGCCGCGCGGGTAGTCTTTCTCGAGGTCGAGGAGGCGGTTCGCGGTGATGGCCAGGGCGAGCTCGGGATCGGCGTCCGCCGGCGCGAGCGTGCCCATGAGCATCTCCGCCGCGGGCGCGTCGACGGGCGCCGTGACTTTCGCCACGCGCTTCATCACGAATTCTTTCTTGAAGCGCGCGACCTCGGCGTCGCGTCGCGCGCGCTGCTGCAGCGCGGCGAGCTGCGGCTCGATCTGGAAGAGCCGCGTGACGAACGCCGAGAGGTGCCGCCCGGCCGCGATCAGCAACGCCGACTCGTCGGGCGCCGGAAGGGCGGCCGGGTCGTGCCGGTACGAAACGAAGCGGCGGAAGAGCTCCGCGTCGTGCTCTTCGACGAAACGGTCGAAGGCGTCCGCGAGGTCGTTCAGACGAGGGATGGAGTGGAGGTCCTGCCAGGTGAAGCCGTCAATGCCAAGGTTCATGATCGCGGCGCCATTGTAGGTGCGGTTCGGCGGCGCGTTGTGCACGTTGGGGAACGACCGAG
>DASUSL010000082.1:0-10711 GCA_036375135.1 Thermoanaerobaculia bacterium
AAGCGGCGGCTTTGCCGCCGCACTCCTAGACATGGAACCGAGCTGGCAAAACTCGACGGGCTCGATCAACCGAGCGACCACTCCGCACATCACGATCGGCAACGAAGACGCCTATGCGGTGCTGTTCCCGGAGACCGGCGATCTCGCGCAACTGGCCGTGCGTCCCGAGGCGCGGCGCCGCGGTCTCGGCACCGCGCTGCTGCACGAGGCGTCCGCCATCGCGGGGAAGCCGCTGCGCATTCAGAACGTCGACGAGGGGCACGCGGGGATCACCAGTTTCCTGGAGAGCGTGGGTGCAACGCGCACGGTCCGGCAGTACGAAATGGTCCGCGCGCTGGACTGACTTGTGCAGCCGCGACGGGGACGGCCATGCCGGACGGAAACGTACTGGTCGTCGACGACGACGACAGCATTCGCCGCCTTCTGATGGAGTACCTGCAGGAGCGGGCGGCACTGCACGTCGATGGAGCGCGCGACGGCGTCGAGGCGCTGCATCAGGTCTCCACGCACGCCTACGACGTGGTCATCCTCGACCTGATGATGCCGTACATGAGCGGCATCGACTTCCTCCTCTCGCTCGACGCCCTGATGTCCGATCCCTCGGTCAAGTCGCTCGAAGACGCGCCCGCGGTCATCATCGTCACCAGCGCGCCGCAGGAGGACGTCTCCGCCGACGACCTGCAGCACCGCTTCCCCTCGTTCGTGCACGGCGTGCTGCGCAAGCCGGTCGACTTCGGCGCGCTGGCCACGCGCGTGGAATCACTGCTGCCCTGACGCGACAGCGTCCGGACTGCGGCAGCGTTGCTGCCGTCCCAAAACGTAGGACAGGCTTCAGCCTGTCCCGGGCAGGCTGAAGCCTGCCCTACGTTGGAGAGCGGCAGCAACGCTGCCGCAGTCCAGACGCTTATGCGTGGCCGAGGGCCTCCGCGATGGCGCGCGACACCGTCTCGCGCGACAGGTCGCCCTTGTAGATCACGTTCGCGGCGCGGGTGAGGATCTGCTGCCGCTCGGCGTCGTTCACGAAGCGCGACGTCACGATCACCACCGGGATGTCGGCCGTGCCGGGATCGCTCTTCAGGCGCGCCAGCACTTCGTGCCCGCCGATGCCCGGCATCATCAGGTCGAGCATGATCAGGTCCGGCCGCTCCGTCTGCGCGCGGGCGATCCCCTGCATGCCGTTCTCCGCCTCGATGATGTCGACCTCGGGGCGCGTGGCGAAGCTGCCCAGCGTGTAGCGCGCCGTCTCGTCGTCGTCGACGATGAGGATGCGCAGCCGCTGCGCCGCCGGCGGGATGATGATCGCCGGAGTGGAGACGAATCCCGCGTAGCGGACCGGGATCTCCGCCCAGAACGTCGACCCGAGCCCCGGCGTGCTGTGCACGCCCACGCGCCCGCCGAGAAGCGTGGCCAGCTTGCGCACCAGCGGCAGCCCGAGTCCGGTCCCTTTTTCCTTGCGCTGGATCGGATTCTCGATCTGCGTGAACTCTTCGAAGATCCGCTCCTGATCCTCGGGCGCGATGCCGATGCCGGTGTCGGCCACGCTGAAGCGGATCAGCTCCCCCGTGTGCGAGGCCGACACGCGCACCTCCCCCGTCTCGGTGAACTTCAGCGCGTTCGAGATGAAGTTGCGCAGGACCTGCGAGACCTTCCCCTCGTCCGAGAACATCGGCGGAAGCCCGTCGACCTCTTCGAAGACGAGGGCCAGCGAGCGGTTGAGCAACAACGGGCGGAGCATGCCGCGCAGCGCGGAGAAGAGGTTCGTCACCTCGAACTCCGCCGGCCGCACCTCGATCTTCCCCGCCTCGATCTTGGCCAGGTCGAGCAGGTCGCTGACCAGACTCTCCAGGTCCTGCGCGGCGCGGTGGATGAGGCTGAGCTGCTTGCGTCCCTCGTCGTCGAGCTGCTGCTCCTCGAGCAGGCGCGCCAGCGCCAGGATCGAGTTCACCGGCGTGCGGAACTCGTGGCTCATGTCGGAGAGGAAGCGGCTCTTGACCTGGTCGGCGCGGCGGAGCGTGTCCGCCTTCTCGTCGAGCTCCGCGTAGAGCGCGAGCACGCCGCGGTTCGTGTCCTCGAGCTCCTGATTGAGGCGCTCCATCTCTTCCTGCCGCTCGTTGAGCTTGCCGAGGGCCATCAGCAGCTCCGCGTTCTGCTGCTGGATCTCCTCCAGCGGACTCTCCGGACGCTGCCGCGCCAGCTCGTCGGTGATGCGGCGGACGCCGTCGGCGTCGAGCATCGGCGCGTTCGGCGGCAGGCGCTTCTTCATCGACACCGTGGTGCCCGAGCCGGGCGCGGTGTTGACTTGCAGGTCGTCCATGAGCCGTTGCGCGCCGACGAGGCCGATGCCCATGCCGGTCTTCGACTCGTACCGCCCGCTGAGGATGGCGTCGAGGTTGGCGATGCCCGGGCCGCGGTCGCTGACGGTCATGGAGAGAAACTCGGCGCCGTCGCGCGCGTCGACGCCGAACTCGATCCGTCCGCCGCCGCCGTAGCGCAGCGCGTTGCGCGCGATCTCCGAGGCCACCGTGGCGATGCGCGTCTGGTCCTGCTCGTCGTAGCCGAGCAGCGCGGCGATCTGCCGCGCACGCCGGCGCGCGGCCACCAGGTCGTAGTCGAAATGCAGCGTGATCGAGGAAAGCGGCGTGTACGCCATCTATGCAGCCTTTGCCACGACGACAGTCGCATCGTCCGTGCCGCGGCAGTGATCGCGGTAGAGCACCGCGGCGATGACCGCCGGCTCGTGCTGCATCAGTCCCGGATACGAGCGATCCGACCAGTTCGCCGAAACGCCGTCCGACTGGAGCACGAGCACCGAGGAAGCGTCCCACGGATACGAGAACGACTGCAGCTTGCGCATCTCGTGTCCCACGATCCCCGGCAGCGACACCACTTTGCGCGCGCCGTCGTCGCGGACAATCGTACCAGCGATGTTGCCCACGCCGATGAAGTCGACCCGGCTCTGCAGGCGATGGATACGGGCAAGTCCTACGGCCGCGCCGCGCGTCGGACGCAGCACGCCGTGCGCGTCCTGCATCAGGTGCTCGAGCTCCGCCTCCGCTCCCGCGGCGAAGATGCGCGCGGCCGCGCTCGACGCGGTGGCGGCCATCGGGCCGTGGCCGAGGCCGTCCGCGACGGCGAGCGTCAGCGTGTCGCCGGCGATCGCGGCGCTCCACGAGTCGCCGTTCGCCGTCTCTCCCGTCTTCGGAATGGCCAGGCCGCCGACGCTGAAGCGCGAGCGCGCCACGAGCGGCGACGGCGGCGGCGGGTCGTCGCCGACGAGGCAGTGCACGACCGTCCCCTTGCCGGCCAGCGTGTAGAGATCGACGGAGATCGACGAGCGATAGACCGCGCCCAGTCCGGTGCCCTGGCTGCCCGCGGTCGAGTAGCCGTCGCGGACCGCCGCCTGCACGTTGGGGATGCCGCGGCCCCTGTCGCACGCGGTGATGCTCAGCGCGCGCGGATGCATGTCGTCGGAGCCGAAGAGGAGTGTGCCGCCCTCGCCGTGCTTGACCAGGTTCGTGGCCAGCTCCATCACCACGATCGACGCGCGTCCCGCGGAGATCTCGCTCAACCCGAGACGCTCGGCGCATTGCGCGGCCACGCGGCGCGCACTGGCCACCTCGCTGGCCTCGCTCACGCGCACCGCCTGCGTGGCGCGGATCACGCCGCGCCTTTCCAGCGGGTGATGGCCACGCGCGTTCCCTCGCCCGGCGCGCTGCGGATCTCGAACTCGTTCGACAGCCGCTTCGAGCCGCCCAGGCCGAGGCCCATGCCCGAGCCCGAGGTGAAGCCGTCGCGCAGTGCCATGTCGATGTCGGGGATGCCCGGGCCCTGGTCCTCGAAGATGAGCCGCAATCCTTTGCGCGCATCTTCTTCGAGCGCCTCGACGGTCATCGTGCCGCCGCCGCCGTAGTCGACCATGTTGCGCGCGAGCTCGCTGGCCGCGGTGACGATCTTGGTCTGCTCGACCAGCGTGAAGCCGAGCTCCACGGCCCAGCGCCGCACCAGATGGCGCACGCTGACCACCTCCGCCGAGCTGCGGACCGGGATGCTTTCACTCTTCGTGGTCGTGCGCATCCATTGAGTCCGAGTCTTCCCGCATGGTGCGCAGCAGTTCCATGCCGCGCTCCACGTTCAGCGCGGAGCGCACGCCCTTGAGCGACAGCCCGAGCTCCACGAGCGTGATGGCTACCGACGGCTGCATGCCGACGACCACCGTCTCCGCGTCGAGAATGTGGGCCATGGCCGCGGTATTGGCGAGCATGCGGCCGATGAAGGAGTCGACGACGTCGAGCGAGGAGATGTCGATCAGCACGCCCTTCGCGCGGTCCTTGACGATCCGCTCGGTCAGGTCGTCCTGCAGCGACATGGCCGTGCGGTCGTCCATGTCCACCTGGATCGACACGAGGAGGAACCTCCCCATCTTCAGGATCGGGATCCGTTCCATCGGTCACTCCGCCCTGGCCGCGACGTTCTGCTTCTTCGTCACGGTCAGGCCGACGCGCTGCAGCGCGACGGCGAAGGCATCGGCCAGGGTGGCCTTGGTCGGGACGTCGTTGATCTCCACGCCGAGGTGCACGATGGTCTGCGCGATCTGCGGACGGATGCCGCTGATGATGCAGTCCGCGCCCATCAGCCGCGCCGCGGCCACGGTCTTCAGCAGATGCTGCGCGACGAGCGTGTCCACCACGGGCACGCCGGTGATGTCGATGATGGCGATGGACGAGCCGGTGTCGACGATGGCCTGCAGCAGACTTTCCATGACGACCTGCGTGCGCGCGCTGTCGAGCGTGCCGATGAGCGGCAGCGCCAGCACGCCGCGCCACAACTGCACGACCGGCGTGGAGAGCTCCATCAGCTCCTGCTGCTGGCGGTTGATGATCTCCTCGCGCCCCTTCTGATAGTTCTCGGTGGTGTACAGGCCGAGGGCGTCGACGACGAGGGTGAAGCTCCAGAGCGCCTGCGCCAGATCGTCGCCGCTCAGCTCGCGCCGCATCACGTTGAACGCCGGCTGCCGCAGCGAGAAGACGAACATGGCCGTCTCGGTCGGCGTGAACCCCTGCCGCGCGCGCGACCGCGAGATGTCGGAGAGGATCTCCCGCGTGCGCGCATAGTTCGAGCTGGTCGTGGGGTCGCCCCCTCCCGCCTCCAGCGCCGTCAGCAGCGTCCGCAGAAACTGGCGGCACTGCTCTTCCAGCTCCTCCGGCCTCAGCAGATTGTTGCGCAGCGAGAGGTTCTGCTGCTGCAGGCGAATCCACTCCGCGAGCACTTCCTGTTCGTGACGGCGCAGCAGTTCGCTGGTCTTGGCTTCTTGCGACATGGAGGCTCCTGTCTCTTCTGCTGTTGCGGTGTTGCTGTTTGCTGGTTTCCTGCGATGCATTGCCTCGAGCTCAGCTCACGGCGAGCAACACGGCAACACAACAACCAGCGACGAATCGCGCGGACTCTATCCCATCCTTCACGTGCGATACCATCGCCGGTCCGATGCCCGAGCGCCACGTAGCCATTCACGGACACTTCTACCAGCCGCCGCGCGAAAACCCCTGGCTGGAAGCCGTGGAGACGCAGGATTCCGCCTACCCCTACCACGACTGGAACGCGCGCATCACGCACGAGTGCTACGAGCCGAACGCCACCGCGCGCATCCTCGACGAAAAGGAGCGCATCCTCGGCATCGTCAACAACTACGCCGCCATCAGCTTCAACTTCGGCGCGACGCTCCTGAGCTGGCTGGCCGCCTCCGCACCCGACACCTATCAGTCGATCCTCGAGGCGGACCGCATCTCCATGGACCGCTACTCCGGCCACGGCTGCGCCATCGCCCAGGCCTACAACCACATCATCCTTCCCCTCGCCTCCGAGCGCGACAGACGCACGCAGGTGCGCTGGGGCGCGCGCGACTTCGAGCTCCGCTTCGGACGCAAGCCCGAGGCGATGTGGCTGCCGGAGACGGCGGTGGACGTCGACTCACTCGAGGCTTTGGCCGAGGAGGGGATCGTCTTCACCATCCTCGAGCCGCATCAGGCCGCGCGCTGGCGCGAGCTCGGTGAAGACGACTGGCAGCCGGCGAACGGTCACCTCGATCCCACGCGCCCGTACCTCTGCCGCCTGCCGTCGGGCCGCAGCATCTCGATCTTCTTCTACGACGGACCGATCTCGCGCGCCGTGGCGTTCGAACAGCTCCTCGCCCGCGGCGAGAACCTCGCCCACCGCCTCCTCGGCGCCTTCAACGATGCGCGTGCACACACGCAGCTGGTCAACATCGCCACCGACGGCGAGACGTACGGCCACCATCACCGCTTCGGCGAGATGGCCCTCGCCTACGCGCTGCAGCTCATCGAGACCACGCCCGGCGTGCGCCTGACGAACTACGGCGAGTTCCTCGCGCGGAATCCTCCCGTGCACGAGGTCGAGATCAACGAGCGCACCGCGTGGAGCTGCTCGCACGGCGTGGAGCGCTGGCGCAGCGACTGCGGCTGCAACACCGGCGCGGGGGCCGGCTGGAACCAGCGGTGGCGCACGCCGCTGCGCGACGCGCTCGACTGGCTGCGCGACCGCGCCTGCGTGATCTTCGAGCGCGAGGGGGGGCGCGTGCTGCGCGATCCGTGGGCCGCGCGCGAGGACTTCATCGACGTCATCCACGACCGTTCCGCGGAGTCGGTGGCGCGCTTCCTCTCGCGCCACGCCCTCGGCGGCGCGAAGGTCACCACCATCCTCGAGCTGCTGGAGATGCAGCGCCACGCCATGCTCATGTACACGAGCTGCGGCTGGTTCTTCAACGACGTCTCCGGCATCGAGACCGTGCAGATCCTCCACTACGCCGGCCGCGTGATCCAGCTCGCCGAACAGGTGGGGGAGGAGCAGCTCGAGCCGGAGTTCCTGGAGCGTCTGGCGCCGGCGCAGAGCAATCTCCCCGACCGCGGCACCGCGCGAAAGATCTACGAGCGCGAGGTCATCCCCGCGCGGCTCGACCTGGCCCGCGTCGCCGCGCATTACGCCGTGCTCTCGCTCTTCGAGTCGTTCGACGACGAGGCGCGCGTCTACTGCTACGAGGTCACGCGCCGCGACTTCGACGTCCGCCGCGCCGGCCGCGCGCGACTGGCCATCGGCTCGATCGAGGTGCGCTCGCTGATCACGCACGAGACGGCCGAGTTCGAGCTGGCCGCGCTGCACCTCGGCGAAACGGAACTGTCCGGCGGCGTGCGCCGCGCCCGCGGCGGCGAAGACTACGACCGCGTCCGCCAGGAGATGACGCGCGTCATGCAGCCCGGCGGCATCCCCGCGGTCTTCCGCCTCCTCGACGCGCATTTCAGCGAGACGCCGCTCTCGGTGCGCTCGCTCTTCCGCGACGAGCAGCGCCGCATCCTCCACGAGCTGATCGTGGCCACGCTCGAGGAGGCGGAATCGACGTTCCGCCAGCTCCACGAGCGCTACGATCCGCTCCTCCGCCTGCACACGCGCCTCGGCATCCCCGTGCCGAAGGTCCTGCAGACCGCGGCGGAGTTCGACCTCAACCGTCAGATCTGCCGGCTGCTCGGCCACGACCCGCCGCCGCTGATGGACCTCGAGGCGCAACTGCGCCAGGCGCGCGATGAAGGGGTGTCGCTCGACGAGGCCACGAGCCGCGCCTTCGGCGAGGCCATCGAGCGCGCCTCGGAACGCTTCCGCGAGCGTCCCGACGACCTCGACCGGCTGGAGTCGCTGGAGACGCTGGTGACCATCGCCAACGCCGCGCGCGTCACGATCGATTTGCGTCGGGCGCAAAATCGCTACTATCGTATGCGCGCCGCGGTACGCCCCGCCATCGAGGCTTCGGGCAACGGCGAGCAGTGGCTGACCCTGTTCGACTCGCTCGGACAGAAACTCACCGTCGCTCCCGCCGCCGCGATTCCCGTTTAGGACCTATCGTGATCCATACCTCGGAACATCCGATCCCCGAAAGCCGCCGCTCCGCCGGCGCGCTGCTGCATCCGACCTCGCTCCCGGGCCGCTACGGCATCGGCGACCTCGGCGACGAAGCCATCGCTTTCCTCGATTTTCTGGCCACCGCGGGCATGTCCGTCTGGCAGGTCCTGCCGCTCAATCCTCCCGGCTACGGCTACTCGCCGTACGCGTGCCTGTCGTCGTTCGCCGGCAATCCGCTGCTCATCTCGCCGCAGCGGCTGCTCGAGCAGGGGCTGCTCGACACGATCGCATCCGCCGCACCGCCGCCGTTCGCCACCGATCACGTGGAGTTCGAGCGGGCTGCCGCGTACAAGTTCTCCATGCTCCGCCGCTCGTGGGAGCAGTTTGCGGGAGACGCAAGTTTCGACGCCTTCGTGGCGGAGGAGCGGGAGTGGCTCGACGACTTCGCGCTCTTCATGTCGCTGAAGGACGCCGCGGGCGGGAAGCCGTGGTGGGAGTGGGACGCCCCGCTGCGACTGCGCGAGCCGAAGGCCATGGCCGCGGCGCGCAGGCAGTACGCGAAGGACATCGGCTTCTGGCGCTACACGCAGTGGCTCTTCGCCCGGCAGTGGGACGTCCTGCGCGGCGCGGCGCGCGAGCGCGGCGTGTCCATCATGGGCGACGTCCCGATCTACGTCGCCGGCGACAGCGCCGACGTCTGGGGCAGCCGCGAGCTCTTTCATCTCGACGACCAGGGACTGCCGACCGTCGTGGCCGGCGTGCCACCCGACTACTTCAGCCGCACCGGTCAGCGCTGGGGCAATCCGCTGTACCGATGGGAAAAGCTGCGCGAGACCGGCTATCGCTGGTGGATCGCGCGCGTGCAGGCGAACCTCCGCTTCGCCGACATGATCCGCCTCGACCACTTCCGCGGCTTCGCCGCGTACTGGGAGATCCAGGCCTCCGAGCCGACCGCGGTCAACGGCCGCTGGATGCCCGGTCCCGGCCGCGAGCTCTTCGACGCGATCCGCGACGCACTCGGCGACCTCCCCCTCATCGCCGAAGACCTCGGCTTCATCACTCCCGCGGTGCATCAACTGCGCGCGGACGTCGGCCTCCCCGGCATGAAGATCCTGCAGTTCGGCTTCGGCGAAGACGACAGCCCGCACCTGCCACACCGCTACGACGCACACACGGTCGCCTACACCGGCACGCACGACAACGACACCGCGTGCGGCTGGTTCTCCGCCGCCGACGACGACGAGAAAGCGCGCGCCCTCGCGTACCTCGGCGACGGCGACGTCGCCTGGAACATGATCCGCGCCGTCTACACCTCGGTCGCCGAAACCGCCATCGTCCCGGTCCAGGACATCCTCTCCCTCGACAGCTCCGCGCGCATGAACACCCCGGGCCGGGAACACGACAACTGGAGCTGGCGCCTCAACGCCGCCGCCCTCACCCGCGAGCACAGCGAGAAGCTGCGCCAACTGGGAGTCGTCGCCGGCCGCTGATGCCCACGATCTTCACCCACCCCGCGGTCACGCTGCTGCGCCCCTGGTTCCGCAACGTCCCGCGCCGCGCGGTCATCGCCGGCGCGCTCGGCTCGATCCTCCCCGACGGCGACGTCGCCGCCTTCGCCCTCGGCATCCCCTACGAACACCCCCTCGGGCACCGCGGCTTCACCCACTCCATCGCCTTCGCCTTGCTCTACGCCGCCTTCTGCGCTTTGCTTCTCCGCGTCCCGCCGTATTTCATCTTCCTCTGCACCCTCTCCCATACGTTGCTCGATGCCCTCACCGACGGCGGCCTCGGCGTCGCCTTCTTCTCCCCGTTCTCCAACGAGCGCTACTTCTTCCCGTGGACCCCCATCCGCGTCTCCCCCATCGGCGCCGGCTTCTTCAGCGCGCGCGGACTGGAGACGCTCATGAGTGAGGTGGTGTGGGTGTGGGGGCCGTGCGTGGCGCTGGGACTACTCGGCAAATACCTCGTGCAGAGGCATCGCGAAGTTGGGGAGTAAAGGTGTGGTTGTGGCGCCGGTGACGGCGACGTCTCGGCCGCCGCGCACAATCGTCACCGACCGAACCTCCGGATCGACGATCCACATCTCCTGCACCCCGTGCTGCAGGTAGAGCCGGCGCTTCGTCACGACGTCCCGCTTGCGGTTGCGCTCCGACAGAACCTCCACCGCGAGATCAGGCGCGCGCCGCGCGTTCTTCCACTGTGCCGTCCCCAGGTTCTCGCCCAGGAACAGCATCACGTCCGGCTGCACGACGGTGTCCTGCGAAAGCACCACATCGGCCGGCGCCTGAATCGCCTTCCCGATCGGATGCAGCGTCAGGTTGTTCCGGAACGCGTGATAGATGTTTCCGGCGACGATCTGGTGCCAGAAAACCGGCGCAGGGTTCAAAACCAGCTCCCCCTCGATGAGCTCCGCGCACTCGTACTCTTCCTCGGGCAGCGCCAGGAACTCCTCGAGCGTCATCCGGGTGGCGGTCTGCGGTGCCATGGGGAAATTCTACGCCCGTTCGAAGATGTGGGCTGTGCGGCCGTGCGTGGCTCAGGGCTCGCCGGCAAACACGTAATGCAGGTCCAGCGTGAAGCCAGGGAGTAATTCGCTGCGCGCGGTGTCGGTCACCACTGTCGCACCACCGCCGCGAATGATCGTCACCGACAGTTCGTCCGGGTCGACGATCCAGACCTCGGTGACGCCATGCTGCTCGTACAACCGGCGCTTCACCGTCTTGTCCCTGCGGCGCGTTCCCTCGGAAAGCACCTCGACCACGATATCGGGAGCCCCCTGGACGTTCTTCTGTCCGACGATGGATGCGCG
>DASUSL010000083.1:0-13875 GCA_036375135.1 Thermoanaerobaculia bacterium
GCCTCACTACTCGATCCAGCTGGCGAAGCCGCTGGGCGGCGTGTCGTAGACGACCTTGCCCGAGCCCTTCACCACGTTGCCGATGAAGTAGAACTTCTGGTCGATGGCCGTGAGGTGTCTGGCCACGCGGTCGACCTCGTCCGGTCCGACGATGAGCACCATGCCGATGCCCATGTTGAAGACGCGCAGCATCTCGTCGACGGCCACGCCCCCCTTCTCGTAGAGGAAGCGGAAGATGGGCAGCACCGGCCACGAGCCGAGTTTCACGTGCGCGTCGAGCGTGTCGCCGAGGACGCGCGGGAGGTTGTCGGTCAGCCCGCCGCCGGTGATGTGCGCCATGGCGTGCAGCGCCCGCTGCTCGACGAGCGGCAGCAGCGGCTTGAGATACGAGATGTGCGGCGCGAGCAGCGCCTCGCCCGCCTTGCCGATGCCGGGGACGATGGTCTGATGGTCGTAGCCGAGCTGGTCGAAGAGGATGCGCCGCGCCAGCGAGTAGCCGTTCGTGTGCAGGCCGACGGAGGGGAGGCCGATCAGGACGTCGCCCTCGCGCACGGCTTTGCCGTCGATGAGTTTCGACGAATCGACGACGCCGAGGATGAAGCCGGCCACGTCGTAGTCGTCGTCGGAGTAGAAGCCGGGCATCTCCGCGGTCTCACCGCCGATGAGTGCGCAGCCGTTCTCCTTGCACGCGCGGGCCATGCCGCGGATGACGTCGGTCATGACCGGCGGGCGGAGCTTGCCGGTGGCGTAGTAGTCGAGGAAGAAGAGCGGCCGCGCGCCCTGCACGAGGATGTCGTTCACGCAGTGCGAGACGAGGTCGTAGCCGACCGTGTCGTGGATCTTCATCGCCTGCGCCACGCGCAGCTTGGTGCCGACGCCGTCGGTCGACGAGACGAGGATCGGGTCGCTGATCCCCTCGAAGGTGCCGCGAAAGAGGCCCCCGAACGAGCCGATGTCGGAGAGCACGCCCGGCGTGTAGGTATCGCGCGCGATGCGGCGGACTTCGCGGAGGGCGTCGTCCTGCGCGTCGATGTCGACGCCGGAGTCTTTGTAGCTGGTCACGCGGCGGAGGATATAACGAGTGCTGAGTGCTCAGGACTTACAATGCCGCGCCGATGGCGCAGGCTCTCTTGATTTCGACGCTGCTGACGATCGCGGGATTGATCGCGACGATCGTGATGGGCTTCCGCGCGACGCCCGCGCATCAGGGCGATCACATCCTCACCGCCCTGGTGACGGTCGTGATCGGGCTCTTCTCGCAGTCGATGACGATGTTCTTCTTCATCGGCACGGGCAAGGAGCTGAAGGACGCGTCGAATCAGAACGCGGACGTGGTGCAGCGCACGAAGGACTTCAAGTCGCGCGTCTTCCCCTCGGCCATGTGGGCCATGACCGCGATCATGGTCACGTTCATCACCGGCGGCGGCGTCGGCCTCGGCAAGACGCCGATCTGGCTGCACGACGCGCTGGCGGCTCTGTCGATCATCATGTATGGGCGGGCGTACTGGATTCAGATCAAGGCGATGAACGAGAACGCGACGTTGATGGAGCGCTACCTCCGCGAGGAATGAGCCGAACGTAGGGCGGGCTTCAGCCTGCCCCCGGCCGCGCGAAAGGCTCGTTTCTCGCGAGACCCGGACAGGCTGAAGCCTGTCCTACGTTCAGCGCGCTTTACGAGCGATCACGTTGATCGTGCCGAGGGCGTCCAGGTACTGCGTCACGTCGTCCAGTTTCACGTCGGCGCCGAAGATCGCCGCGAGCATGTCGCGGATCTCGGCGTCGCTGCGTTTGCCGTCCCACAGGTTCAGCGTTTCGTAGCGGTACTGTGGATTCAGGCGCACGGGCGCGCCTTTGTAGTGCGCGTCGAAGTAGTCGTAGCCGAACGCGCTCATCGGACCGCGCACGGCGCGCTGCACGGGCACGGGGCCGCTGAAGAAGCGCGTCACGGAGTCGCGCATCCCGCGCTCGTACCACTCGTGGAACGGCAGCGTCCCGCGGCGCATGGCCCGCGCGCGGCGCTCCAGCGCGAACGGCTCCATCATGGTCTGAATCGCCGCCGCCTCGTTCGGCGAGAGGCGCGCCAGCACGTAGCCGCTGGCCGCGGCGATCAACGCGGCGCGGGCCAGCTTCGTGGAGTCGATGTTGGCCGGCACGTCGCGGTTGGTGTGGATGTAGCGGTCGGGCCAGTCGTTCAGGTAGATGCTGGGGATGCCGAAGGAGCTGTCGGTGTAGACCTGATGGTCGGAGCCCTCGCTGAACGGCGCGAGCTCGGCGCGCAGCGGGTCTTTGCTGCCGTCGCCGGCGATCATCGGGTACGCGGCCGCGCCCGTCTTCGCATACGCCGCCGACTGCTCGTTCACGAACGTGCCGACGGCGTCGGCGAGGTCGTAGATGAACGACGGCGCCGAGGCCGGCCCGCGCGTGACGTGGAAGATGGCCTTCGTCTCCGGCCCGCCGCCGACCATGTCCAGATGAATGGCGGCGCGGATGTTCTTCGCCAGTTCCGGACGACCGTTCAGCAGCGCGAGCGTTCCTTCGATCTCCGCGGGCCAGACGAAGCGGATCGTCTTGCGCGGCTTCTCCAGCCGTTTCTCGTCGATGAGCTTCGACAGCGATCGCGCCACCTCGAGGATCGTCGCGCAGCCGCTGGCATTGTCGTTCGCGCCGGGGCGCGGATGATCGAGATGGCAACTGAAGACGATCTCTTCGCGCTCGCTGCCGGGGATCGTGGCGGTGGCGATGTCGTACGAGCCCGCGCTCTGTCCGGCGATCACTCTCGCGTGCAGCCGCACGCTCTCCGCGCGGGCCAGCCGCGCCTGCAGTGCGCGCGCGGTCTTCAGCGAGACCATGAAGGCGAACGTCTTCCGCTCGGCGAAGGTGTCGAGATGGCCCCAGCGGATGAGCGTCTCGTCCTCGCCGTACCACGCGGTGCGCTGGTTCTGCGCGTAGCTGACGATGCCCGCCGCGCCGCGCGGCAGCGCCTTCGCCGCGACGGCCGCGGGCTGCGCGGAGGCGAGGACGAGCTTCCCGGTCACGTCTCTGTTCGCGTAATCCGCGTCGGCCGTGCCGGCGCCGACGTCGACCAGTTCCGCCGTCACGTCGCCGGTGACGCTGTCCTGCGCCAGCGTGATCGGCGCGGCGTCCCAGCTCGCGATGCGCGCGACCCGCGCGCCGCTCGCGTCGACTTCCCACAGCTCCGCGAGCTCCGCATTCCACGCGGGACGCGAGCGCTGCGTGCCATAGAAGATCGTGCCGTCGGCGGGGAGCGACTCGATGTGCGCGTCGGCGTAGCCGTAGCGCTTCAGCTCCGCGACGATCTGCTCGGACGCGGCGCGGAAGCCGCGCGAGCCGCGCATGCGGTGATGGCGCGAGAAGCCTTCGAGGTTGCGCTTCGCGGTCTCGCCGGAGATTTCAGTGGCCAGCGCGGCGATCTCTTTCTCCGAGAGAAAGGGGATCGATTGCGCCGCGGCGGGGAGAGCGAGGACGAGTGCGAGTACGAGCTTACGCACGGTAGAGCGCCGCT
Source organism: Thermoanaerobaculia bacterium (assembly GCA_036375135.1). Taxonomy (GTDB): domain Bacteria; phylum Acidobacteriota; class Thermoanaerobaculia; order Gp7-AA8; family Gp7-AA8; genus QHVT01. Next base: position 3,524 of record DASUSL010000083.1, read on the forward strand.
CCCCAATGCAGTCCCGCGCCCAGCGCCGTGAAGCAGATCAGCGATCCCTTCGGGACGCGGCCGCTCGTGCGCATCTCGTGGAAGAGGATCGGCAGCGTCCCCGCGGTCGTGTTCGCGTAGCGGTCGATGTTGTGCGGCACTTTTTCCTTCGGCAGTCCGAGCTGATTGGCCACCGCCTCGATGATGCGCAGGTTGGCCTGATGCACGAGCAGCAGGTCGAGCTCGGAGACCTCGACGCCCGCGGCGGCGCAGACCTCGCGCACGGCGGCCGGCATGCGCGACACCGCTTCCTTGAACACGGCCCGTCCCTCCATCACCGGGATGAAATCGCTCGCGTCGATCTGCTCGTGCGAGACGTACGGCCGGTGCCGGAAGCCGACGCCGGGGACGTACAGCGCCTCGATGTTGCTGCCGTCGGTGAAGAGCTTCGTGGCCAGGATGCCGGCGCCGTTCTCGGAGCGCTCGACCACCACCGCGCCGGCGCCGTCGCCGAAGAGCACCGTGCGGTCGCGGATGGCGGTGTTGGCCGCGAACTCTTCCGGCGTGATGTCGCGCACTTCTCCGCCGACGGTCGAGCTCCAGCCGTTCTGCCACGGCATGAACGGCGAGTGCACGTCCGCGCCGATGAGCAGCACGCGCGCGTACTTGCCGCTGCGGATCAGCGAGTCGGCGAGATCGAGTCCGTAGAGAAAACCGGAGCACTGCTGGCGGATGTCGAACGCCGGGATCGACTCGCGGAAGCCCATCTTCGACTGCAGCACGGGACCATTTCCCGGAAAGAAATGATCGGGCGTCATCGTGGCGAAGACGATCGCGTCGATGTCGTCCTTCGTGCGGCCGGCGTCTTCCAGCGCGGCCGTCGCCGCCAGCACGCCGAGGTCGGAGGAGCCCTGTCCGTCGTCGACGTAATGCCTTTGCGCGACGCCGCTGCGCGTGCGGATCCACTCGTCGGTGGTGTCCATGATCCGCGAGAGTGCGTCGTTCGGGACGACGTTCTTCGGAATGCCGATGCCGCTGCCGGTGATGAATGAGCCCATGGGGCTCAGTCTATCGAGTTTGTCGAGTTCATCGAGTTTATCCTGCGCGTGGTCCGCCCCACTTTATCCTGCGCGTAGACGCAGGATCTCCGGTGCACCGGCGGCGCCTGAGGCTCGTGCTGCGCAGGGTGCACCCGAGATCCCGCGTCTACGCGCGGGATAAACTCAGAAACTAGGCTTCGTGACGAGCGGTCAGCGCAAGCAGGTCCTCGACCCCGAACTGATACTTCCTCCCGCAGAACTGACACGCCACCTCGGTGCCCCCTTCCTCGATGATCTCCTCGATCTCTTCCTGCCCGAGGAACGACACGCCGGCCAGGGCGCGCTCGCGCGTGCACTGGCACGTGTAGCTGACCGGCACCGTGTGTCCCGCGTCGATCTGCTTGTAGCCGACGCCGTGGAACACCGTGGCCACGACGTCCTCGATCTCCATCTTCTCGAGCAGCGTCGAGAGCGGCGGCGCCTCTTTGATGCGCTGCTCGATCTTCGCGATGGCGTCGTCCGTCGCATGCGGGAACGCCTGCACGACGATGCCGCCGGCCGAGGCCACGCCGTCGCGGCGGTTGAACACGCCGAGCAGCACCGCCGAGGCGATCTGCTCGGAGTTCATGAGGTAGCGGGTGAGATCGGTGGCGATGCCCGTGCCGCCGAGGAGCAACTGCGAGGTGTACGGCTTCCCGAGCGGCGGCGTGCCGCGGATGATCGTGAGCTTGCCGTTGCCGATGCCGCTGTCCACGTCGAGGCCCGGATCGTCGGGGACGGGATTGGCGACGTAGCCGCGGACGTGGCCGCTGTTCGTGCCGTCGGCGATGACGGTGCCGAGCGGCCCGTCGCCTTCGAAGCGAAGCGTGACGTACTGATTGCGCACGTCTTTGTCGAGCAGGCGCGACAGAAGCAGAGCGCCGGTCATGGCCCGGCCGAGCGCGTCGGCGGCGACGGGGGAGAGGTCGAGAATCTCGCGCGCCGTATCCACGGCCGTGGTCGTCTGCGCGGCAATGACGCGGAAGTGGCCGTCGACGGCCATCCCCTGGATGATGCGGTCCTGAGTCTGCTGCATAGGAGCAGTGGAAACGTTGCGGCTCGCCACTTGCTTCCGATCTCAGCATGAAGAAGCTGGTCATCGCACTCGCATTGTTCGCCGCGTCGTGTCAGGTCAACGACAACACAGGGGAAGTGCAACCGACGGCGGAGACGCAGACCGCGACGGCCGAGGCCGCGCAGGAGACCCGGGAAGCCGCGCAGGACGTGAAGGAAGGGGCGCAGCAGCTCGGCGACGAGATCAGGAAAGGCGCCGAGCAGGTGCGAGACTCGGAGGCCGGACAGCGCGTGGCCGAGGGCGCACGCGAGGCAGGCCAGGGCATCAAGCAGGGCGCCGGTGAGGCCGCCGAGGCCGCCGGCGAGGCGCTCGCGTCCGAGGGACGCGAGGCGCAGGCCGAGGCGAAAAAGACGAAGAAGAAGCAGTAGGATTCGCGCAGCGCAGTCAAACGGGCGTGGACCCCGTTTGCGTGAAATGCAAAGGAGGAGCTTCCATGGTCAGTTTCGGAAGGACTTCCGTTGCCAGCGAGACCCAGACGCTCAAGGTGGGCGACAACGCGCCCGATTTCGAGCTGCCGGGTCACCGCGACAACGAGAAGTTCCGTCTCAGCGATTACCGCGGGAAGAAGAACGTGGTTCTCGTCTTCTACCCGCTCGACTGGACACCTGTGTGAACGGTGCAAATGCCGTCGTACGAGGCCGAGTCGGCCGACTTCGAACGGTATGATGCCCAGGTCGTGGGCATATCAGTCGATTCAGTCCCCAGTCACGTTGCATTCTCCAAATCGATCGGCGGGATCACGAAGTATCCGCTCCTCGCCGATTTCCACCCCAAGGGCGAAGTCTCGAAGAAGTACGGCGTCTGGAAAGAAGACAAAGGAATCTGCGAGCGCGCCATCGTGATCGTCGACAAGCAGGGCAAGGTCCGCTACGTCGACATTCACGACATCGGAGAGGCACCCGACAACGAGCAGTTGCGGGATGTCTTACGCGAGCTCGATTAGTTTCCGAAAGGCGGGCCGTCCACGGGCCCGCCACGATTGTTGCTGTGCTGCTGGTTGCTGTGTTGTTTGCGGTGCCTTCGTTTCAGGCGCTGCACCGCGAGCAGCCAGGAACATAGCAACCGGCAACGAGGTGTCCATGCTGAACATCGCACGCAAGTGCGTCCCCTTCACCCCCTACGACAAAGAGCTCTCCTCGGCCACGGTGACGCTGGTCTCACTCACCGGCGTGTTTCTCGCCGACCAGGAGCCGTTTCCCGGCGAAGACCCGGGCGACATCACTCATCGCGTCATCCCCGGCGACGCGGACCTCGGCACGATGCGCATCGTGCACGGCCACTACGATCACTCCGAGGCCGACACCGATCCGAACATCGTCTTCCCGCTGGAGACGCTGCGCGAGCTGGCGGCCGAGGGATTCATCGGCGCGGTGAACGACAAGCACTACAGCTTCGGCTTCACGACGCGGCTGCGCGAGCTGTACGAGACGGCCTATCCGGAGATCGCCGACAAGATCGAGCGCTCGAAGACCAAGCTCGTGCTGCTGACCGCCGGTTGCCCGGAGACGTGCCATCGCGCGGTGGGCAACCTCGCGCGAGAGATCGAGGCGCGCGGCATCCCGACGCTGATCCTCAGCGCGTCGCCCGCGGCCACGGAGTCGGTGCGCCCCCCGCGCGCGATGACCTTCGACGGCGCCGCGATCGGCAGGATCATCGGCCGCGCCGGCGACCGCGAGGCACACAAGCAGGTCGTGCGCGCCGCCCTGCAGATGTTCACGCACGACACGCCGCCGGGGAAGGTCGTGACGAAGAACGTGCCGCGGTAAAGGGTGGTGAGTGCTGCGTGCTGAGTGCTGCGTGCTGCGTTCTCAGCACCCAGCACCCAGCACTCAGCACCTCCCCGTGAACCTTTTCCCCCCGACGTCGGTATCACTCCATGTGACCGACGCCTTTCTCATCGGCAGCATCGTCAACGGCGACGCCGACGCGGTTCGCCCGCTGATGGAGCGATACCGCCGTCCGCTGGGGGCGATGCTGCAGCGCGCGCTCGGCCCATCGCCCGACGTCGACGACGTTTTTCAGGAGACGTGGATCCGGGTCGTGCGCAGTGCGCACCGTTACGATCCGGAGCAGCGCTTCAGCGCGTGGCTGTTCGCCATCGCCTGGAATCTCGTGAAAGACCGCTGGTCGCGCCGCGTCCCGGCGGATGACGTCGATCTGGCGGCGATGCCGTCGGACGAGCGCTCGCCCGAGGAACAGGTGGTGGAGGCCGACCGCGCGGCGCGCGTGCGCGACGTGGTGGCGCGGCTTCCGGAGCGGCTGGCGCAGGCGATCCTGCTCCGCTACTTCGAGGAGCTGTCGGAGAAGGAAGTGGCCGCGCGGCTCGGCATTCCGGTCGGCACGGTGAAGAGCCGCATTCATCACGGACTACGACTGCTGAGGGAATCCGATGAACTGCAATGACGCGATGGCGGCGCTGGTGGCGTCGCTGGAACAGGGAACGACTCTGACCGACGAACAGCGCGAGCACATCCGCACCTGCCCGCGCTGCCGCGAGATGCTCGACTCGGCGAAGCACGCGCTGCGCATGGAGCCGCACGACGTGGCCATCGACACCGCGGTGGCCGCGGCGGAAAAGGAAGTGCATCGCAAGCGCTTCTGGCGCGGCGTGCGTCTCTTCTTCGGCGTGCTGCTGCTGATGATGGCGGCCATGGCCACCCTGCTCGTGCAGTGGGGCGACGTGCCGTTCGAGGAGGCGCTGGTCATGACCGGCTTCGGCTTCGTCATCGCCACGCTGATCGCGTCGCCGATGCTGCTCCTGATCTGGTACGTGCGCGGCGCCGCCGGCGGGAAGCACCGCCTCTACCGCCGCCTCGGCGCGGGAAGGCTGATCTTCGGCGTCTGCCTCGGGCTGGCCGAGGCGTGGAAGACCGACGTGCGCATGCTGCGCGTCCTCTTTCTCGTCCTCTTCCTCTTCAACGGCGCCGGCTTCTGGATCTACATCCTGCTCGTGCTGGCCATGCCTGTGCATCCTGACGACCGCCAGCACCTGCTGCGCTTCAAGCTGCGCAGGTGGCTGAACAGGAGGTCGTCGCATGCAGTTGGCGGGTGAGGCGATTCCGCCCATCGGTTTCGGCGGGATGCCGCTCTCGATTCAGGGCCGCCCCTCGGAAGAGCAGGGGCGGCAGGTGCTCGAGGCGGCGATCGACGCCGGGATGACGTTCATCGACACGGCCGACGTCTACTGTCTCGACGACCGCGACCTCGGGCACAACGAACGCCTGATCGCCTCGCTGCATCGCAGCGACATCAAGGTCGCGACGAAAGCGGGTCTGCGCAGACCGGGCGGCGCGTGGACGAACGACGCCTCGCCGCAGCACATCCGCGAAGCATGCGAGCGCAGCCTGCGCGCGCTGAACACCGATCGCATCTGGCTCTACCAGCTGCACGCGCCCGATCCGAAAGTTGCGTTCGAGAAAAGCGTCGAGGCCTTCGCGGAGCTGCAGCGCGAGGGAAAGTTCGAGCACTTCGGACTGAGCAACGTCAGCGTGAAGCAGCTCGATCAGGCGCGCGCGATCCTGCCGGTGGTCTCCGTGCAGAACCGCCTCAATCCGTACTTTCGCGAGTCGATCAAGGTGGCGAAGGCGTGCGCGGAGCGGGGCATCGTCTTCCTCGCGTACAGCCCGGTGGGCGGCGGACGGCTGGCGAAGAAGCTGCCGCAGTTCGACGTGCTGATCGAGCTCGCGCGGAAGCACGACCGCAGCGTGCACGCCATCACCATCGCCTGGGTGCGCGCGCAGTCGGCGACCGTCGTTCCGATTCCCGCGGCGCGCACGGTGGAGCACGCATTGGACAGCGCGAAGGCCGCCGATCTGCTGCTGGATGCAGAAGACTTGCAGATGATCGATGACAGCGAATTCGATCGCAGCTAGGTGTCATCCTGAATCGCGTAGACGACGAAGGATCCCCCGCCGACGGAGCGGACAGGGGTCGTTTCAGCAGGAGGTCCTTCGCCGTCTGCGCGGCTCAGGATGACACGATGTATTCTTCGCAATTCGGAAGGGGGCACACGACAGGAATTGACCACGCACGAGCTCATCGAAGCGCAGCAGGAGCAGGAACAGGAAAATCGCTGGACCGTCGAAGACGCGGTCTCGCTCTACATGATCGACCGCTGGGGCGCGGGCTATTTCGACGTTGCGCCGGACGGAATGATGACCGTCGCGCCGTTGCAGCAGAAAGGGATCGCCGTGCCGATCCTCGACGTGCTGAAGGAAGCGCAGGCGATGAACCTCGCCGCGCCGCTCCTGATCCGCTTCCAGGACCTCCTGCGCCATCGCGTGGAGATGCTCAACCGCGCGTTCAACAACGCCATCGCGGAGCACAAGTACCTCGGCTCGTATCGCGGCGTCTTCCCGATCAAGGTCAATCAGCTCCGTGAAGTGGTCGAGGAGATCCTCGACGCCGGACGCCCCTTCCATCACGGCATCGAGGTCGGCTCCAAGCCGGAGATCTTCGCCGGCCTGGCCGTGCACACCGATCCCGACTCGATCCTGATCTGCAACGGCTACAAGGACCGCGCGTACATCCGCACCGCGCTGATGGGGCGCAAGCTCGGGAAGAAAGTCATCCTCGTCGCGGAGAAGATCTCCGAGGTCGCGCAGATCGTGAAGATCGCCGCGGAGCTGGGCGTGGAGCCGTGGATCGGCCTGCGCGTGCGTCTGCTCTCCAAAGGCGCGGGCAAGTGGGCCACCTCGGGAGGCGAGCACGCGAAGTTCGGCCTCTCCACCGCCGAGATCCTGGAGGCGATGGAGATCATGGAGCAGGCCGGCATGGCCAACGCCTTCAAGCTCCTCCACTTCCACATCGGCTCGCAGATCCCCGACATCCTGACCATCAAGCGCGCCGTGCGCGAGGCGACCATGTACTACGCGAAGCTCTACAAGAGCGGGCATCGCCTCGAGTACATCGACGTCGGCGGCGGACTGGCCATCGACTACGACGGCTCGCGCTCGACCTTCCACAGCTCGATGAACTACTCCGTCGAGGAGTACGCCAGCGACATCGTCTACAACATCATGGACATCTGCGACGACGAGAAGGTCCCGCATCCGATCATCGTGTCGGAGTCGGGACGGGCCACCGTCGCGCATCACTCCGTGTTGGTCGTGCAGGCCTTCGGCGCGATCGAGAAGACGCCGCTGGAGTCGCGCGAGATCCAGGCGAAGGACCACAAGCTCGTGCGCGAGCTGCTGGACATCGACGGCTCGTTGACGCCGGAGACGGTGCAGTCGGCGTGGCACGACCTCGAGCAGATCAAGGAACAGGCGCAGACGATGTTCGAGGTCGGCCTGCTCGACCTCGACGTGAAGGCGCGCGTGGAGTCGCTCTTCTGGCAGATCGCCGAGCGCATGCAGGCCATGGTCATGGGGATGGAGCCGGAGGACGTGCCGGAAGATCTCCGCAACCTGAAGATCGAGCTGGCCGATCAGCACATCTGCAACTTCTCGGTCTTCCAGTCGCTGCTCGATCACTGGGCGCTCGGACAGCTCTTCCCGATCGTCCCCATTCATCGCCTGCACGAGCGGCCGCTGCTCGAGTCGACGCTGGTCGACATCACCTGCGACTCGGACGGCAAAGTCTCGAAGTTCATCGACCTCAACGACGTGCGCGAGACGCTGCCGCTCCACGAGATCCGCAACAACGAGCCCTACTACCTCGGCATCTTCCTGACCGGCGCCTACCAGGACATCATGGGCGACATCCACAATCTCTTCGGGCGCGTGAACGAGGTGCATGTCTTCCTCGATCCGGACGAGGAGTCGGGCTTCTACATCGAGGAAGAGATCCCCGGCCAGCCGATCGGCGAGGTGCTGGCCATGACGCAGTGGGACTGGCGCGACCTGGAGAAGCGGATGAAGGCGCAGATCGACGTGGCCATCAAGCAGGACCGCGTGAAGCCGAACGAAGGGATGCGCCTGCTTCAGGACTTCGAGCGCGGCCTCAAGGACCAGACCTACCTCACGTTCGAGTGATCGTCGTCACCGCGCCGCGGAATCGCAGTTTGTGACGATCCGTTACAGAGGGTGTCCAAACAACCACAGGAGAAACGATCTCATGCGTAGAAATCTCGCGCTCAGCCTGGTCCTGATGCTCGCCGCCGCCGGCAACGCCTTCGCGGGCGCCGAGGGGCGGATGACCGGAAAGATTCTGGATGCGGCCACCCAGCAGCCGATCCCGAATGCGACGCTCAAAGTCGAAGCGATCGAGGGGAAGAACCTCAAGGTCGACGGCAAGGTGAAGAACGACGGCTCGTTCGCCCTGATGCTGATCGACGCCACGATCCGCTACAAGTACATCGTCAGCGCTCCCGGCTATGACACGCTCGAAGAGGTGATCAAGCTGAAGATCGGCGAGAACGCGAAGCGCGACTTCTTGCTCTACAAGGCCGGCACTTCGCCCGGAGCGGCCCCGGCCGGCGGCGGCGTCGTGTCCGTGCCCGCCAAGGCGGACCCGGCCGTGACCGCGTACAACGAGGGCGCCGCGCTCGCGAACGCCAAGGACTACGCCGGCGCGATCAAGAAGTTCGAGGAGGCGGTCGCCGTCAAGCCGAACCTCACCGCGGCCTGGATCGCCCTGGCCCGCACGCAGTACAACGAGAAGAACTACCCGCAGGCCATCGTGGCCGCGAACAAGGTGCTCGAGGTCGACGACTCCGACACCGACATGCTGAAGATCCTGGCGGAGTCGTACGCCGCCACGGGCGACAAGGCCAACGCCGCGAAGGCGCAGGCCAAGCTGCCGAAGAACGCGGGCGCGCTGTACAACGAGGCCGCCCGGCTGATCAACAACGGCGACGACAGCGGCGCCGAGAAGCTGCTCAAGCAGGCCATCGACGCGGACGCCGCGTTCGGCATGGCGCACTACCAGCTCGGCATGATCTACGTTCGCACCGGCAAGAGCGCCGAGGCGAAGGCCGCGCTCTCGAAGTACCTCGAGCTCGAGCCGAACGGCGCCGAGGCCAAGACGGCCAAGGAAATGATCGGGTATTTGAAGTAATCGTTTAGGAGTGCGGCGGCTCGGCCGCCGCTTTGGTAAGCATGCGGTGATCCGCACCGTTACCAAAGCGGCGGCTCGTCGCCGCCGCACTCCTAGAGCGAGACGAGCGCCTCGGCGGGTTCGTACCCGAGATTCGGCGCCAGCCAGCGCTCCACTTCCTCCACGCTCATCCCCTTGCGCCGCGCGTAATCCTCCACCTGATCGCGGCCGATCTTCCCCACCGCAAAGTAGCGCGCCTTCGGATGCGCGAAGTAGAGACCGCTCACCGAGGCCGCGGGCGACATCGCATACGACTCCGTGAGCTGGATCCCGAGGCGCTCCGCGCCGAGCAGCGTGAAGAGCGTCCCCTTCTCCGTGTGATCGGGTGACGCGGGATAGCCCGCCGCGGGACGGATGCCGCGATACTTTTCCGCGATCAGCTCTTCACTGGAAAGCTGCTCGTCCTTCGCGTACCACTCCCGCCGCAGGTCCCGATGCAGCTTCTCCGCGAGCGCCTCGGCAAGGCGATCCGCGAGCGCCTTGGTCATGATCGAGTTGTAGTCGTCGTGGTCTTTCTGGAAGTGCGCCACGAGCTCTTCGACGCCGATCCCCGCCGTGACCGCGAAGCCGCCGACGTAGTCGTTGGCGCCGACGAAATCCGCCAGCGCGAGGTTCTCGCCGGTGTTCGTCTCCTGCTGCTGGCGCAGCGTGTGGAACTTCGCGCCCGGCACGACGATGTCGTCGCCGTCGCGCTGCGCGGGCCAGATGCCGTACACCGCGCGCGCCTTGAGCAGCCGCTTCTCGATGATCTCGCGCAGCAGCTCCTGCGCGTCGTCGAAGAGCTCCTTCGCGCGCGGCTCGTCGAGGATCTGCGGATAGCGCCCGCGCAGCTCCCACGTCTGGAAGAATGGAGTCCAGTCGATGAGCGGGGCGATCTCACTGAGCGGCACGTCCTCGAGCACGCGCACGCCGGTGAAGGGCGGCGGCTCCGGCGCGAAGTCGAGCTTCAGGCCGCGGTTGCGCGCCTCTTCGAGCGGCAGGATCTTGATCTGGCGCGTCTCGATGCCGGCGCGCAGCTTCTCGTACTCGGCGCGCGTCTTCGCCTCGAAGGCGTCGTGGTTGTCGTCGGAGAGGAGCGAGCTGACGACGCCGACCGCGCGCGAGGCGTCGAGCACGTGCACGGTCGTCTTCGAATAGCGCGGCGCGATCTTCACCGCGGTGTGCAGCTTCGAGGTCGTGGC
>DASUSL010000084.1:0-5542 GCA_036375135.1 Thermoanaerobaculia bacterium
GGACGCCGCCCGGTCAGCCGGCGGGACGCCGGCGCTCCACTGGCCGGCGGGACGCCAGCGCTCCACTGGCCGGCGGGACGCCAGCGCTCCACTGGCCGGCGGGACGCCGGCGCTCCACCGGCGATACGATGCGCGCATGCAAGCGATCCAGCTCGTCGCCCCTTCCCAGCCTTTGCAGTTGTCCGACGTTGCCGACCCCTCGCCGGGGCCGGGCGAAGTGGTCGTCGACGTCCACCGCGCCGGCATCTGTCACACCGATGCGCACTATCGCGGCGGCATCGGACAGGTAGAGCTGCCCCGCACCCTCGGCCATGAGATCGCGGGCGTGGTCTCCGCGGTCGGCGACGGCGTCACGGACGTACGCGAAGGGCAGCGCGTGGCACTGCATTACCTGACGAGCTGCGGCACCTGCGAGCGCTGCCGGAAGTACGGCGAACAGTTCTGCCCCACCGGCGGCATGCTCGGCAAGGACCGCGACGGCGGCTACGCGCAGCGCATCGTCATCCCCGCGGTGAACGCGATCCCGATCCCCGACGGCGTCAGCTCCGACGTGGCGGCGATCATGATGTGCTCGACCGCGACCGCGTATCACGCGCTGCGTCTCGCCTCATTGCAGAAGGGACAGTCGGTGGCGGTGCTCGGCTTCGGAGGCCTCGGCGTCTCGGCCGTGCAGCTCGCCCGCGCCCTCGGCGCATCCGAGGTCTATGCGGTGGACGTCGTCCCGTCGAAGCTGGAGCTGGCGGCGCAGTTCGGCGCGACGCCGCTCGACGCGCGCGAGACGCCGGTGCACAAAGCCATCCTCGGCGCGACGGACGGCCGCGGCGTCGACGTGACGCTGGAATTCACCGGCAACGCGGAAGTGGCGCGCGGCGGCCTGCGCTCGCTCACGCCCGGCGGCCGGCTGATGATCGTGGCCATCAACCTCCGCCAGTTCGAGTTCAACCCGTTCGCCGACCTCCTCGTGCGCGAGCGCCACATCATCGGCTGCTCGGACCACACGCGCGCGGAGCTCGTGGAGCTGCTCGACCTCGCCGCGCGCGGCGAGATCGATCTGTCGCGCGCGATCACGCGCCACGTGGCGCTCGAGGCCAACGCGGTGAACGAGGCGCTCGACGATCTCGAAAAAGGAAGCGGCCACCTCCGGACCGTGATCGCCGTCTAGGAGTGCGGCGGCTCGGGCCGCCGCACTCCTAAATGCTACATTGGCGCGCCATGCATCGAGCTGTCGTCGCGCTGCTGTTCTCGCTCACCGTCGCGCTTTCGGCACAGGAGCGCGTGATCGTCCTCAAGGCGGCGCGGCTCTTCGACGGCGCGTCGAACGACGTCGTCACGAACGCCGTCGTGGTCGTCGAAGGAACGCGCATCCGCGCCGTCGGCGGCCCCGTTCCGGCCGGCGCGGAAGTGATCGACCTCGGCGACGTCACGCTCCTTCCCGGCTTCATCGACGCGCACACGCACCTCTCGTTCGAATCGGGCGAGAACTACTACCGCGACGCATTCGAGGGCTTGCGGCGGCATCAGGGAGAGCAGGCGCTGCTCGCCTCGACGTACGCGCGCAGGACGCTCGACGCGGGCGTGACCACGGTGCGCGACCTCGCCTCCTCCGAGTACATCGACGTCTCGCTGCGCAACGGCATCAACAACGGCTACGTCCCCGGCCCGCGCATGCTCGTGGCGGTGCATCCCATCGGCGCGACGGGCGGCCACGCCGACAGCGACGCGCTGCCGCCGTCGCGCGGCGTGCCGGAGCAGGGACCGGTGCAGGGCATCTGCAGCGGCGCCGACGAGTGCCGCAGCGCGGTGCGGTACCAGGTCAAGTTCGGCGCGGACGTGATCAAGGTGATGATGTCGGGCGGCGTGCTGTCGCTCTCCGACTCGGTCGACCTGCCGCAACTGACGCGCGAGGAGATCGCCGCCATCGTCTCCGAGGCGCGGCAGTGGGGGAAGAAAGTGGCGGCGCACTGTCATGGAGATGCGGCGGCGAAGACCGCCATCGCCGCGGGCGTCGACTCCATCGAGCACGGGACGTTCCTGCAGCCCGACACGCTGGCGCTGATGCGCGAGAAGGGGACCTACCTCGTGCCGACGCTGATGGCCGCGGAGAGCGTGAAGGGACGTCTCGACGCGATGCCGCAATCGATCGCGACGAAGGCGCGCGCGGCCATCGGCGCGCGCGATGCGACGTTCCGCAACGCGCTGAAAGCGGGCGTGAAGATCGCGTTCGGCACCGACTCCGCCGTCTCCCGCCACGGCCTCAACGCGCGCGAGTTCGCGCTCATGACGAGCCTCGGCATGTCCCCCGCCGACGCGCTCCGCACCACCGCACACAGCGCCGCGCTCCTCGGCCTCGACGACGTCGGCACAATCGCCCCCGGAAAAATGGCCGACATCGTGGCGGTGCCGGGTAACCCGTTGAAGGACATCACGGTTACGGAGCGGGTATCGTTTGTGATGAGGGAAGGAAGCATCGTCAAACGATGAAAGGGGAACGCAACATGAGAAAGATCGCCACCCTCGCCGCCATCCTCGTCCTGCTCTGTACCGTCGCCTGCCAGCAGAACACCGAGCGCGAAGTCAGCGCCACGTCCACCACCGAGACGACCACCATCGAGCCGGCCACCGTCGACACCGCGGCTGTCACGGACGCCGCCGCGGACGCCACCGCCGCCACCACGGACGCGGCCCGCGACGCCGCCCACCAGACGGGCACCGCGATGGAAACCGCGGGTCAGGCCATGCAGACCGATACGACCGGAACGCGGTAACGAGACGTACGGAGGTACGCAATGGACATCATCACCTGGCTGATCGTCGGCCTCGTGGCCGGAGTGCTCGCATCCATGGTCATGGGCGGCACGGGCTACGGACTGATCGGCGACATCATCATCGGCATCATCGGCGCGTTCGTCGGCGGCTGGCTCTTCGCGAAACTCGGAGTGTCGACCCCATTCGGAGGCCTGGGCGGCACGATCTTCGTCGCCTTCATCGGCGCGGTGGTCCTGCTGTTCGTGCTGCGGCTGCTCCGCGGCGGCACGCGACGTCGAGCATGACCGCTACCGCTTCACGGCCATGAACGTGCGCGCCTGCTCGAGCTCCGGACGCTCCGCGGACCCACCCGCGAGCTCGAGCAGGTCGCGATAGCGATCGCGCGCTTTCCGCGCGTCGCCCGCGGCTTCCGCGGCACGCGCGGCGAGCCACGTCGCATGGAAGCGCCGCGGGGAGACGCTCAGCACGCGCTCCACTTCCGCCAGCGCCTCGGCCGCGTGTCCATGCTCGAGCAGCAGATCGGCGAGCAGCTCACGCGCCGGCACGACCGGCCCCGGCGTGACGGGATGCTTCTCGGTCTTGTCCTCGAGCTCCGCCGCGGCGCGCATCAGCCGCGTCGCTTCTTCCTTCAGTCCCGCGCCCTGCGCGAGCCACGCCTGCGCCGACATCCGCTGGATCTCGACCTGCCCCACCCAGTACGTGTTTTTCTGCGCGACGAGCTCCTGGCGGATGGCGTCGAGACGATCGATCGCGCTCTTCGCGGCATTGAGATCGCCGGAGCGCGCCGCGCCGATGGCGCGCGCAAAGTGCACGTTGGCTTCCGCGTACGCGTACGGCTTCCAGTCGAAGTTGGCCGGATGCAGCGTGAGCTTCGCGGCGTCGCTCCAGCGCCGCCGCTCGAGGGTGTAGCGCGCCGGCGCGGCCGCGAGCGCGTACGCGGCGGCGAAGTTGGCGTTGTCGATGGACTGGCCGTCGACGGCCAGGAGCCGGTCGAGCAGCGCCTTCGCCTTCGCGTCCTCGCCTTTCTGCACGTGCGCGTACATCAGATAGTCGACGGCGTGGAGCTCGTCGAAGGCGGCGGCGCCCGGCTTCTGCACGCGCATGTGCCGTCGCGCTTTGGCGGCCGAGGCGAGGTTGGAGGCGATGGACTCGTCCCAGAGGCCGAGGCGCGTGAAGATGTGCGACGGCATGTGCAGCGCGTGCGGCGAGCCGGGAGCGATCTTCGCGTACGCGCGCGCCGCCGGCAGCGCCAGCGACGCGAGGGCCGGATAGTCGTAGCTGTGGATGATGTAGTGCGCGACCCCGGGATGCTCGGGATGCCGCGGCAGAATGCGCGTCAGGATCTCCGCCGCGGTCTTCTGCTTCGCATACGTCTTGTCACTCGCCGGCGCCGTCCCGAGCAACGCCAAGGCACTGAAGATCGCCGCCTCGTCGTCGTTGGGATAGGCCGCCGCCACACTCATCATCGCCTGCGCATACGCGTTGGCCCGCGTGGCGTGATCGCCGTCATCCGCATAAAACGCCTGAATGGCCTTGATGTACGCCCGCTCCCGCTCCGACCCCGCTTTGCCCGCCTGCGCCCGCCCCGCCGCCTCCCGCCCCCGCCGCAACTCGTCGGCCGTCGGCGCCGCCCACAGCGGGTGGTAGTTGCTCATGGCAATCCCCCACTGCGCCATCGCACACCCCGGATCCGCCTCGGCAATCCGGACGAAGGCCTTCTCCGCCTCCACGTACCAGAACGAATGCATCATCGCCACGGCCCGGCTGAAGTCCTTCTTCACCGCGTCTTTGCAGGAGACGTCGAAGGTGACCTTGCCGAGGTTGCCGAGGTCCGCCGGACCATGGTTGTGGTCGTGCGTCTCGTCAGCCGCGATCGTTCCAGCCAGAAAGAGGAGGAGAAATGCCCAGGACTTCATGTGCGACCTCCGGTTGGGTGTGAGGGGGCATCATGGGGCGGGTCAGGGTGGGCGGGTGTGATGGGGGGCACGTTTGAGGGCGGCCTTGCGGCCGCCCTCGGGGATTACGGGTTAGACTTTCTTGGGCGGTGCCGAGGGAGGAACGGTCGCGGGGAGGACGGGGTCCGAACTCGCCTTCCGCGGTTTTCCGGTCTTATTCAGTTTGCGGCGCATGTCGTCGACGAACGGCTTGAGCTCGGCGCCGCCCTCGCGGCTCGCGATCCGTTTGCTCAGCGCGTAGACGTCGAGCGCGCAGACACCTGCGGCACTCCGTTGTACGCGGATCGAGTGCGCCACGAACTTCGCGAGCGCGAGAAGCTCCTCCACGACGGGATCGAATGCGATCGCATAGGCGTAGGCGTCGCGAAGCGTGTTCGCGTCGGCGCCGCCGGCCTGCTCGAGGCGACTCGAGTTCTGGACGGCGGCACTGGCCGACTCCACGAACTTCTCCGGCACCTGCAGCCCATTCAGCAGCCGGGCGTTGGCCATGCCGTCGGTGGTAAAGCGCGGGATCTCATCCCGCAGAGCGCGAATTTTGTCGATCAGCGCCTTGGCCGCTTCGGTGTGCGGCGACGGCGCCGTCGCTGACTTGGTCATTAACAAGGGAATTCTCCTTTTCTTTCTTTTCGGTCGAAATGGCGGTCAGAGACGGGGAGGGCACTCCGGACCGGCGGCGCCCGACCTCTCCTCACCTTCAGATCACCGGCAATCTCCGCGCAGCGGCCACGAATCCGTTCGAAGCGGCGGAGAATCTCCGCGAAGCGGCGGGAAATGCTCTCGAAGCGAGAAGGAATGTCTTCGAAGCGGAAAGGAATGCGTTC
>DASUSL010000085.1:0-4298 GCA_036375135.1 Thermoanaerobaculia bacterium
CGTGGGCCCCGTATGAAGAGCGTGCCGCGTTCTTCGCGCGGTTCGACCTGGCCCTGATCACGTTCCCCCGCTCGCTCGAGACCGACCTCTCCATGCGGACGCGTGTCTACGACTACCTCTGGTGCGGCCTGCCGATCGTGACCAGTTCCGCGCCGGGCACGGACGAGATCCTGGCGCGCTACAACGCGGGCGTGGTCGTGCAGGAAGAGACGCCGCAGGCGTTCGCCGCGGCCATCGAGAACGCGCCGCGCAACGGAGACTTCGCGCGCTTCGTCAGCGAGCATCAGTGGAGCGCCACGCTCGCGCCGCTGCGCGAGTTCTGCCGCGCGCCGCGCGTCGAGCGCACCAAAGACGCGTTCGCGATGCGGCCCACCATCCCGGAGCGTCCGGTGTCGATCCTTCGCCGGTTGAAGCGCCGGCTCCGCGCATGAAGACGACCGAGATCATCATCGTCAACTGGAACAACCGCCGCGAGACGCTGGAGTGCCTCGCCGCGGTGGCAGCGCAGTTGAGTGCCGGCGCGTCGATCACCGTCGTCGACAACGGCTCCACCGACGGCAGCACCACCGCGATCGCCTCGAAGCATCCCGACGTGAAGCTCTTCGCGCTGCAGGAAAACCGCGGCTTCACCGGCGGCCTGGCAGCGGCACTGGCCGGCTCCACGGCCGATCACGTGATCTTCCTCAACAACGACGCGGTGCCCGAGCCGGGGTGGCTGGACGCCTTCACGAGCGCCATCGAGCACGCGGCCGACGACGTCATCGCCATCGGCGGCAGGATCGTCGATCCCACCGGCACGAAGATCGACTTCATCGGCGGCGTGCTGACCTTCGACGGCCACGCCTTCCAGAACGGCTTCCGCTATCCGGTCGGCTCGCGCGAAGAGCCGGCGCCCGGCGACGAGCTCCTCTTCGCCTGCGGTGGCAACATGATCGCGCGGCGCGCGCCGCTGATGGAGCTCGGCGCGTTCGACGACGACTTCTTCGCCTATCTCGAAGACGTCGACTTCGGCTGGCGCTCCTGGATCTGCGGCTGGCGCGTGACCTTCGAGCCGCGCGCCTGCGTGCGTCATGCCTCCAGCACGACCAGCAACCGCCTCGGCGATTTCGAGCGCGGCGTGCTCTTCGAGCGCAACGCGCTGCAGACCGCCATCAAGAACTACGAGCACCTCGGAGAGTCCGCATCCGCGGTGCTCTTCGCCTACCTGCATCGCCTGCATCACTACGCCACCACGCGCAACCCGCGCGCGGACGAGCTGACGCGCACGCTCTTCACGCCGTCGAAGCGGAAGCGCCGCTGGCCGAAGCCGCCGCTCGCGGCGATCGACGATCCGCTGACGGCGATGCAGTTCCGCGCGCTCGACTGGATCTTCAAGAACGACGCGCGGCTGGCGAAGAAGCGCCACGACGTGCAGCAGCGCCGCAAGCGCGGCGACCGCGAGATCTTCGAGCGCTTTCCGCTGCACTTCGTGGCCACCTATCCGGGCGACGCGCAGCTCATGGAGAGCGCGCTGTTCCGGTTGCTGCGACCCGCGCTGCCGTCCGAGGAGAAGAAGATCGAGGAGATCATGCGGCCGTGAGCTGGCTGCGCCGCTTCCGCCCGCACGGAGTGTTCTGGCGGCAGTTCCTGCGCTGGGCCGTGCTCAACGTGCCGTACTGGGTCGAAGGCGTGATCCTCGGCTTCTGGACGCTGCTCTTCGTCACGCTGTGGGGTCCCGGGCGCCGCGGCATCATGGCCAACCTGCGCCACATCCTCCCCGGCTCGACGTACGTTGCGAATCTCTTCCGCGCCTATCGTGTGATGTGGAACTTTGCCTGGACCATCGACGACAACGTGCGCTTCAAAGAGCTGCGCGTGGTGCCGGACTGGGAGTTCGTCGGCCGCGACCACTTTCAGCGCTTGGTCGCCGAGCCGGGCGGCGCGATCATCCTCACCGCGCACATGGGCAGCTACGACCTCGGCGCGCACCTCTTCGCGCAGATGACGAAGCGGCAGATCGTGATGGTGCGGGCGCCGGAGATCGATCCGCAGACGCAGCGCTTCGAGGAACAGCGTCGCGCGCAGCCGGAGACGCTCAAGGTCGACTTCAGCACGCGCGCCAGCGAGCTGGCCATCGAGCTGCTGCATGCGCTGCAGCGCGGCGAGATCATCGCCATCCAGGGCGATCGCGTGACGCCGGGCATCTCCACGCTGCCGGCCACGCTGTTCGGCATGAAGACGACGTTGCCCGCGGGACCATTCGCGCTTTCCATGGCCGCGCGCGTGCCGGTCTATCCGCTCTTCATCGTGCGCCTCGGGCGCCGGCGCTACCGCCTCGTCGTCGGCGAGCCGTTCGACGTGCGCCGCACGCGCGACCGCGCGGAGGCGTTCGAGACCGCGATGGCGCAGTGGACGCGCGAGCTCGAGGCGATCGTGCAGCCGGCGTGGTTCCAGTGGTACACGTTCCATCCGTTCGCCGAGGAGCAGGCGGCGTGAAGAACGTGCGGGGACGCGCGGACGCGCGCTGGCTGCCGTGCCGCTTCAACTTCGCGCTCTTCCGTCTGATCGCGTACGCGCGCATGCGCGGCGCGAAGCCGGAGCCGCGCGACGTCTCGCTCATGATCGACCCGAATCAGAACAACCTCGAGAGCCATCTGATCGGGGCGTGGGCGACACTCACCGTCGCCTGCTACGCCGCGGGAACGCTGTTCGATTCGTGGCCGCTGCCGCTGGCGCTGCTGGCGGGCGTGCCTGTGGCCATCACCTGTTTCGAGATCCCGATCGTGCTGGTCGGAGTTTCCCTGCGCCGGCGCGAGAACAACATCGGACTGAACTCGGTTGTGCTCATGTCGCTGCTGATCGCGGCGGCGCTGTACTTTGCGCGCGCGCACACGTGGATCCGTTTCGCGGCCTGGCAGTTCCTCGGCGGCGTGGCGCTGAACGCGCTGGCGGCGCCGATCGTATTTCTGCTGCGCGGCAGCATCACCGAGATGGAGAACGCCGTGGGAGGGATTTCATCCGAGCTCTGATCCTGGGATTCGTGATCGTGGCGCCGATCGTGGCGGTGGTGCTGGTGTGGTCCTCCGCGCCGCTGGCGGCGCTCGGCGTCGTGGCGCTGTCGCACGCGCTGCTGCTCTATCCGGTGCTGCGGCCGAACGTGCAGTGGCTCGGGCCCGTGGTCACGCACTTCGAGACGTCGCGGAAGGAAGTGTGGCTGACCATCGACGATGGGCCGACCGAGGACACGCGCGCGGTGCTCGACCTCTTCGACCGCCACGACGTGAAGGCCACGTTTTTCGTGAAGGGAACGCTCGCGGAACAGTTTCCGGACGTCGCGCAGGAGATCCTCCGCCGCGGCCACTCGCTGGCGAATCACAGCCACACGCATCCCGCGGGAAGCTTCTGGTGCTCGCTGCCGGGCCGCGTGGCGCATGAGATCGACGGCTGCAATCGCGCCATCACGTCGATCGCCGGACAGCCGCCGCGCTGGTTCCGCGCCCCGGTGGGGATGAAGAATCCGGCCGTGCATCCGACGCTCGCGCGTCGCGGCATGCGCCTGATCGGCTGGACCGCGCGCGGCTTCGACGCGGTGCGCTCCGATCCGCACGAGATCCTGGCGCGCATCCTCCCCCACCTGAGACCCGGCGCGATCATCGTGCTGCACCAGGGACGCGACCACTCGCTGCGCGTGCTCGAGCACGTGATCGTGGCGCTGAAGGAGCGCGGCTACGCGTTCGTGATCCCGGAAGACGCACAACTCCGAGCCGCGTGAGCGTGTCATCCTGAGCCGCGTAGACGGCGAAGGAACCCCAGCATCGGGCGCGGTTGGTGCGTTTCAGCACGGGGTCCTTCGCCGTCTGCGCGGCTCAGGATGACCGCGGGAGCGGCCGGGTGAAGACGGCAAAGTACGTGTTGTACGGCATCCGTCCCCACAGCGGCCGGATGTCGAGTGTGAAGCCGGCGAACGGCGCCACGAGCTCCTCGCGCGTCGGGTAATTCAGCGACTCCGCCTTCATCCACTTGAACGTGCGCGCCAGCGAGTCGACGGCCGCGGTGAGGCGATAGCGCCACGACGCGTCGCGTAGCGGCTGGCGGATGATCACCGCGCCGCCCGGAGGCACGGCGCGCGCGGCGTTGGTCAGGATCTGCTGCTGCGACTGCGCGTCGAAGTAGTGGAGGATGTCGAGGATGACGACGTTGTGGCCGTCGGGAAGCGGATCGCGCGCGTCGCCGGTGATGAAGTCGACCTCGCGATAGCGCTTCGCGGCCACGCGGGCCAGCGCGATCTTGCGCTCGTCGAAGTCGACGCCGATCACGGG
>DASUSL010000086.1:0-4469 GCA_036375135.1 Thermoanaerobaculia bacterium
GGGCCGCCGCGGCGATCGTCGCCACCGCCGCCCGGACCGCCGGGGCCTCTACGTCCTGGAGTCATCGTTGCCATCTTGGTGTCCTCCTTATGCCTGCGGCGCCGTCTCGTCGGCGGCGGCGATCATCGCGCTCTCGAGCTCCGGCGCAGCGGCGGCAGCAGGGGCCGGCGCGGCGGGGCGGACGCGTTCCTTCTTCGGGTTCTTCTTGGCGAGCTTGTCGGCACGCTTGTGCTCGAGATCCGTGCGCACGATGACGTGACGCAGGACGCGGTCGACGTTCTTCATGCGGCGGTCGAGCTCGGAAAGCGAGGAATCGCTCTCCAGCACGAAGAGGTGGTAGATGCCTTCGTTCGACTTGTTGATGGGATATGCGAGGCGGCGTCGGCCCCACGCTTCTTCGTTCTTCAGCGTGGCGCCGTTCTTCTCGGCGATGCCCTTGAAATCGGTGATCAAGGTCGTCGCTTCTTCCTCCGTCACTTGCGGAGAAAGGATGAACAGGACTTCATAAGTCCTCATGAATCCTCCTTCTGGCCTAGCGGAACCTCGCCTTCGGCGGGGTTCAAGGAGCTGGCAGATTGTTAAAGAATGTCCGGACCACGGACGGAGTCCGGGCCGGCAAGGATAGGCAAAGGCTCCTCGGCCCGTAAATATTTCGCGGATATCATCCGCCCCCGTGAGCAGGAAGCGCGTCTACGTCATCTACACCGGCGGCACGATCGGCATGCGGCGCACGCCCGACGGCTACGCGCCCGCGCCCGGCTCGCTGCAGGAACAGATGCGCGGCATGCCCGAATTGCGCGACCCCGCCATGCCCGACGTGGTCATCCACGAGTACCAGCCGCTGCTCGACTCGTCGAACATGACCCCCGTCGAGTGGATGAAGATCGCCCGCGACATCGCGCAGAACTACGCCGACTACGACGGCTTCGTCGTGCTCCACGGCACCGACACGATGGCCTACACCGCCAGCGCGCTTCCGTTCATCCTGGAAGGACTCGGCAAGCCCGTCGTCGTGACCGGCTCGCAGATCCCGCTCGTCGAGTTGCGCAGCGACGGACGCGACAATCTCGTCTCCTCGCTCTTCGTGGCCGCGACGTTCGACATCCCCGAGGTCTGTCTCTACTTCGGACGCCAGCTCCTCCGCGGCAATCGCGCGGTGAAAGTGAGCACGCACGGCCTCACCCCCTTCGTCTCGCCGAACTTCCCTCCCCTCGGCACGTTCGGCGTCGACATCGAGATCCGCTGGGATCTCGTCCGCCCGCGCGGCGAGGAGCTGCAGGTGCACGAGGTGCAGAACGCGGTGCTGAGCGTCGTGCGCCTCATCCCCGGCATCTCCGCGAGCTTCCTCCGCAACGCGCTCGCGCCGCCGGTGCAGGCGGTGGTGCTGCAGGCGTACGGCGTCGGCAACGGTCCGGACCGCGACGCGGACTTTCTCGATGCGCTGGCCGAGGCGACGGCGCGCGGCGTCGTGGTCGTCGACTGCAGCCAGTGCCTCACCGGCCGCGTCGACCTCGACGAGTACACCGCCGGCTCCGCGCTCGCGAGAGCGGGCGTCATCAGCGGCTACGACCTCACCATCGAAGCGGCCATCGGCAAGCTGACGTTCCTCTTCAGCCGCGGCTACGACGCCGCGCGCGTGAAGGAGGAAATGCAGCGCGACCTCCGCGGCGAAATGACGCGTGCTGACGCCTGACGGCCGGGACCTGATCGTGCGCGGCCGCACGCGCCGCAACGCCGTGCATCGCGCGAAAGTGGCCCTCGGCGAAGCCGCCGCAAGACTGAACGTAGGGCGGGCTTCAGCCTGCCCTACTGGTGCAGCCGCCCGGTCTTTGCCTGGTGCACGCTCAGGACAGGCTGAAGCCTGTCCTACGTTTTCGCGTTTCTCGTGAAGCCGGCCGGTCTTTGCTCGTTGGACGCATCGCGAACGGCTTCTGCGTCGCCGTGGTGCGCGGTCATGAATCGTCTTTCTTCACCACGTGCACGACCTTCGTGCGGTGCATCAGGTTCATCAGCTTCTCGATGTCTTCCTGCGTCATCGCTGCGCCGGTGAGCGCACCGAACTGCAGCACGCCGAAAATCAACAGCTTTCCCAGCAGCTTTCTGAGAGACACGGCTTCCTCCTTCGCGAATCGCGGCTGACGTGGCGTCAGGCGAGCGAAGGAGGACCGCGGAAGAGGACGAGCGCCCGCAGCGCGACGGGCTGCTCCGCGCAACGCACGCGGATGCGCGGCGCGGCGAAGACGACGAGCGGGAGCGCCAGGACGAACAGCGCGCACAGCACGACCGGCACCGCCACTCCGAGGAGCAGCAGGGCGATCGCGAGAGTTGCGGCGAGCGCGCGCATGGCGAAAAGTGGAGCCGTTGACCGGACTTGAACCGGTGACCTGCTGATTACGAATCAGCTGCTCTACCAGCTGAGCTACAACGGCCTGTTTCGCGTGCGGGTAACAGCGCGGGCGCGCATTCTATTCACGCCGGCCCAAACTGTCGAGTAGCATTCTCGTCGAGCGCCCTTAGCTCAATGGATAGAGCAGCGGTCTTCGGAACCGCTGGTTGGGGGTTCGAGTCCCTCAGGGCGCGCCACTCCTCACCTTGTCACGTTCCGAACGCCTTCTCCTCGGTCTCATCGCCGCTCTTGCGCTCGTGCTGCGGGCGCTGGCGCTGCTGCGCTATCGCTTCGACTCCGACGAGCAGCAGCACCTGCACGTGGCCTGGGGATGGACCGTCGGGAAGATCCAGTACCGCGACGTCTTCGACAACCACGCGCCGCTCTTTCACATGCTCACCGCGCCGATCCTGGCGCTGTTCGGCGAGCGCTCCGACATCCTGATCTGGATGCGCCTGCCGATGCTCGTGCTCTTCGGCATCGTGCTCTTCGCGACGTTCGACATCGCCAGACGCCTCTACGACACGCGCGTCGCGGCGTGGGCGGTCGTGCTGCTCGCGCTCTTTCCGCCGTTCTTCCTGAAGTCGCTCGAGTACCGCACCGACAATCTCTGGAACGCCTTCTGGATGCTGGCCGTGCTCGGCATCGTGCGCGGCTGGCGTCCGTTCGCGATCGGCTTCCTCCTCGGATGCGCGCTCGCGGTCTCGCTGAAGACGCCGCTGCTGCTGATCGCACTCGGCGCCGCGTTCCTGATGTGGCGCGGGCTTCAGCCCGCGAGCGCGCGACGGGCTGAAGCCCGTCCCACATTCGAAGGGATCGCCGGCTTCGTCATCGTCCCCGCCGCGCTGGCGATCTACTTCATGAGCGTCGGCGTGTGGGACGAGCTGGTCTACTGCAACTTCACGTTCAACGGCAATCTCGCGAAGGCGCAGGACAACGCATGGCTGCTGCGGTCGCTCGCCATCATCGCCGCCGCGGGCATGGTGTACCTCGCGCGCAAGTCGGATGCGCCGCGCCTGCGCTGGATCCTCGCCGTCGCGATCGGCGCGTTCACGGTGGCGCTCGCCGGTGTGTGGCTGCTCATCTCCCCGCGCGACTTTCTGCCGATGTTTCCGCTGATGGCGATCTTCGCGGCGGCGCACCTCGCGCGGTGGCGACTGCCGGTCGTCGCCGTGCTGCTCCTCGGCATCGGGTACTACGCCGACTGGTTCGAGAACCACACCGACTGGCACATCACGATGATGAATCAGGCGCTGCGCGTGACCCGTCCCGGCGAGCCGCTGATGGACCACAAAGGCGAGACGATCTACCGCCATCGCCCGTTCTACTACGCCTTCGAGCTCATCACGCGCACGCAGATGGCCAAAGGGCTCATCCCCGACACCGTCGCCGCCGACGTCGTCCGCTCGCGCACGTACGTCGTGCAGGCCGATGGGCCGCCCTGGCCACCCGCTTCCCGCGCCTGGCTGAGCGCGCACTTCGTGAACCTCGGCCGCCTGCGCGCGGCGGGCAACTGGGTGAAGGACGGCACGTTCACGATCGGCGTCCCGGGCGAGTACGTCGTGCTCGACGCGAACGGCGAAGCGCGCGGCCTGCTCGATGGGACGCCGTACACCGGCGCGCGCGTGCTGGCCGCGGGGCCGCATCGCTTTGCGGGAGAGAAGGAGGTGTGCGTGCTCTGGGCACCGGCCTGGCGGCGCGGACACTCACCCTTCCACCTGCGCGATCTCGACTTCTAGGAGTGCGGTGGCGCCGAGCCACCGCTTTGGTAACGGAGCCGCAAGCCGGCGCGCTTACCAAAGCGGCAGCTCGTCGCTGCCGCACTCCTAAATTACGTGTACAACCCGCCGCTGACGTTGAGCACCGTGCCGGTGATGTACGACGCCTGCTCGCTGGCGAGGAACACCGCCGCGTGCGCGATGTCGTCCGGGGTGCCGAGGCGCTTCAACGCAATGCGCTCGGAGAGCGTGTTGCGGGCGGCCTCGTCGAGCGCGTCCGTCATCGCGGTCTGGATGTAGCCGGGCGCGATGGCGTTGACCGTCACGTTGCGCGAGCCGATCTCCAGCGCCAGCGACTTCGTGAA
>DASUSL010000087.1:0-4171 GCA_036375135.1 Thermoanaerobaculia bacterium
GGCGCACATGCCACAAGCGACGCAGATGCACCAGAGATCCCGCGTCTCCGCGCGGGATAAACTGAAAGAGCCCGGCGGAATCCCCATCACCCCCCTCCCGTTTCCCGTGCCGTGCTCGCTGAAACGACACTCCGGCAGCTCGTGTCGCGCGGCAGCGCCGAACGCGGTGACGATTACTTCGCCCGCGGTCGCGTGAAACGCGTCGAGGCCGTCGGCAACGTCATCGAGGCCGACGTCCAGGGCAGCCGGCTCTACACCGTCGATCTCACCATCGAAAACGAGATCGTCGAAGTCCGCTGCGACTGCCCCTGGTACGTCCAGCACAGCGACGTCTGCAAGCACATCTGGGCCGCCATCCGCGCCGCCAGCGCGAAGAATCTCCTCCCCGACCGCCGCCTCGGCATCTTCACCGAGGACGCCGACCTCGACAACATCCGCCCCTTCACGCCGCGCGGCGAGACGCGCGCGCCGTGGGAGCGCTTCCTCGAAGCCCTCGGCCCGGTCAATCCCGTGAGCCGCCACCGCACGCCGCGCAACGTCCCTGACGAGATCGCGTACGTGCTCCTCGCCTTCGCCCGCTCGCAGACCTTCACCCTGCAGCTCGTCGGCCGCGCGCGCAAGAAGAGCGGCGAGTGGGGCAAGTGGAAGCCGCTCTCGCTGCAGCTCGACGACCTGCATCTGCTTTCGCCGTTCGATCGCGAGACCCTCTCGCTGCTCCATCAGCGCTCGTACCTCGCCACCGTCGACACCACGATTCCCATCGCCGCGGCAACCACCGCGTGGTGGGTCGAGCGCCTCGCGCGCGCCGGACGTCTCTTCATGACCGGCGCCGACGGCGAGCTGCAGCCGATCGCGTGGGACGACGGTCCGCCGTGGACTTTCCGCGTGGCCATCGTCAGCGAGAGCGCGGTCTACCGCATCACCGGCACCATCGTGCGCGAGGGCGAGTCGCTGCCGCTGACGAGCGTCACCGCCATCGCCAGCGACATCCTCATCAGCAACGGCCGCGCGAGCCGCTTTCACGACGGCGGACGCGCGGCGTGGCTCCATCCGCTGCGCGCCAGCGGTCCGGTCGAAGTGCCGCACGCCGATGCGGAGCGCTTTCGCCAGGCGCTGCTCCGCGCGCCGATCGGTGACGTGTCACTGCCCGAGGAGCTCGGGTGGGAGCTCGTCGACGCGGGACCGAAGCCGCTGCTCTCGCTGCGGCATGACGCGTGGAGCTCGGAACTGCACGCGGAGCTCTTCTTCACGTACGGCGAATGGCGCGTCTCCGCGCGGTCGGCCGAGGCGCAGACGACCATCGGACGGAAACTGATCCGCCGCGACCGTCAGCGCGAAGACGCGTTCCGCGGCCGCCTCGGCGCCCTCGGCGTCATCGCAACATTCGACGGCTATCGCGTGCGACTGCAGCAGCTCGAAGAGCTGGCGCGCACGCTGACCGCGGAGAAGTGGCAGCTCGAGATCGACTCCTCGCCCGTGCGCGTCACGGACGACTTCGACGTCGAGATCTCCAGCGGCATCGACTGGTTCGACCTCGAAGTGCACGCCAGCTTCGGCGACGTGCGGCTCGCATTGCCGGAGCTGCTCGCCGCGGCGGAGGCGAAGCGCTCGCTCCTGCGCCTGTCGGACGGCTCGTTCGGCATCGTCCCCGCGTCGTGGACCGAGGCGCTGACGCCGGTCATCGAGCTCGGGAAGATGCAGGGCGAGGCGGTGCGCTTCCGCAACGCGCAGGCGCTGCTCATCGACGCGCTGCTGCGCACGAATCCGCGCACCGCGGACGTGCACTTCGAAGACCTGCGCACGAAGCTCGCGTCGTCGGCGCCGGAGCCGCGGCAGGAGCCGGCGACGCTGCAGGCGACGCTGCGTCCGTATCAGCGCGCGGGACTGGGCTGGCTGGAGTTCCTCCGCACGACGGGCCTCGGCGGCGTGCTCGCGGACGACATGGGTCTCGGCAAGACCGTGCAGACGCTCGCGCTGCTGGAGTCGCTACGCGCGGAAAATCATGTGGAGCGGGCTTCAGCCCGCTTGGACGACCCGCGGTCTGAAGCCGGCGCCACGCGGGCTGAAGTCGGCGCCGCGCGGGCTGAAGCCCGCGCCACATCAGCCCGCCCGTCGCTGGTCGTCGCGCCGCGTTCGTTGCTCTTCAACTGGGCGGCCGAGGCGCGCAAGTTCGCGCCGCAGATGCGCGTGCTCGAGCATCACGGCTCCGATCGCGACAGGAACGTCTTCGACGACGTCGATCTCGTGCTGACCACGTACGCCACGATGCGCCTCGACATCACGCGTCTCGCGGAGACGGAGTTCGAGTACGTGATCCTCGACGAGGCGCAGGCGATCAAGAACGCGTCGAGCCAGGTGGCGAAAGCCAGCCGCCTGCTGCGCGGCAAACATCGACTCGCACTCAGCGGCACTCCCATCGAGAACCACCTCGGCGAGCTCTGGTCGCTCTTCGAGTTCCTCAATCCCGGCCTGCTCGGCTCCGTGCGCTCGTTCAACCGCACCTTCGCGGCGAAGACCGCGCCGCCCGAGCGCCGCGAGGCGCTGGCGCGCGCGCTGCGGCCGCTCATCCTCCGCCGCACGAAAGAGCAGGTCGCGCCCGAGCTCCCCGAGCGCACCGAGCAGACGCTCTACTGCGAGCTGGAAGGAAAACAGAAACAGCAGTACGACGAGCTGCGCGATCACTACCGCGACCTGCTCCTCGGCCGCGTCGCGAAAGGCGGCATCGAGAAGTCGCGCATGCAGATCCTCGAGGCGCTGCTCCGCCTGCGCCAGGCCGCATGTCATCCCGCATTGATCGATGCCGAGTCCGACGCGCCGAGCGCGAAGAGTGAGCTGCTCCTCGACGAGCTGCGCGACGTGATCGCCTCGGGACACCGCGCGCTGGTCTTCTCGCAGTTCACGTCGTTCCTCGACATCGTCCGCCGCGGCCTCGACGCGGAGCACGCCGACTACCTCTACCTCGACGGCCGCACGCGCGACCGCCAGTCGCTCGTCGAGGCGTTCCAGCGTCCCGACGGCCCGCCGCTCTTCCTGATCAGCCTCAAGGCGGGCGGCCTCGGTCTCAACCTCACCAACGCCGACTACATCTTTCTCCTGGATCCGTGGTGGAACCCGGCCGTCGAAGCGCAGGCCATCGATCGCGCCCACCGCATCGGCCGCACGAACCCCGTCGTCGCCTACCGCCTCATCGCCCGCGACACGGTGGAGGAAAAGATCCTCGAGCTGCAGGCCCGCAAACGCGAGCTGGCCGAGTCGATCATCTCCGAGGACAACAGCGTGCTGCGCAAGCTCGAGGTGGAAGACCTCGAGCTCCTGCTCTCATAGCGGACCGCCGGCGTCCCGCCGGCTGCCGCGCAGGCATCCCGCCTGCGCCCCCGGTCACGCGATCTTCTCCTCCGACTCCGTCAGCTCCTCACACTCCCGGTCGATCGAGTCGTACTCCGCCGCGTACTCCTCGCGAAACGCGCGATACGCCGCCTCATCGATCCAGCGATCGACGGTCACGTATTCGCCTGCGTTCGCCACGCCGCGATACAGCTCCGTCCCGAGATACCCATGCGCCTTGCGAAACAGCAGCGCCCACGTTCCCTCGGCACCGTAGTGGCGCTCGAACTCCGCGATCGCCTCATCGCGCACGACGAACTTCCAGACGGTGGTGAACATCAGCCGCCCTGCTTTTTCCGGCGCGCCTCCGTCTCTTCCTTCGAGGGGACGGGACGCCCATACGAGCGCTGGTGGGCCTGCTCCATTTTCTCCACCTGCTCCACGAGCTGGCTGTTCGCCGGATCGCGCGCCAGCTCCACCGACGTGTAATAGACGTCGAGGGCCAGCTCGTACGCCCGCTCCATCTTTTCGTCGATGACGGCCTGGACGTCGTCGGCCATCGACTCCAGCGCCTCGATGACGGCGACGGCCTCGAACTCCTCCACCGTCCGCGCGTCGATCCGCGACGTCCGGTCGACCGCGCGCTTCCGCGGCCGCTGCGGTTTCGGCAGCCCTTCCTGCATCTTCGCCAGTTGCGCCAGGATCTCCTCGGCGTTCATTCGCTTCTGCATGCGCTACTCCTCGCTGAAAGACCGGGGTCAGGACTTTAGATTACGACTTCTGCGGGGCATGTGGGGCGCGGCTTCAGCCCGCCCGCTCGGACGGGGGTGGGCGGGCTGAAGCCGCG
>DASUSL010000088.1:0-39132 GCA_036375135.1 Thermoanaerobaculia bacterium
TGAAGCTGAACGCGAACGAGGTACGCCAGCTGACCGCATTCCTGCGCACGCTCAGCGGCGCCACCGCCGCCCCATGAAGGTGGAGGACAGGCAATCCTGCCTGTCCTCGTCGCCACCTCCGATGGACAAGCAAAAGGACAGGCAGCACTGCCTGTCCTCCACTTTTTTACCGAGGGCTGACCCGCGTCACCCACTGCCCAATGTGGGGCGCGGCTTCAGCCCGCCGCGGCGCGCGGCTTCAGCCCAATGTGGGGCGCGGCTTCAGCCCGCCCGCAAAACGGACCGAAGCCCATCACCACATGTAAGACGCCGGCCCGAGCCGCGTTTGCCGGGCAGGAGGAAGTCGAAAATGAAACCAATCGCAGCCCTGATCTTTCTGCTCATCGCCGCGCTGTCGTTCAGCGCGTGCTCCCCCGACATCGCCGGCGCGCAGGAGGCGACCGCCTCCAAAGCGTCGCCCGCCACCGTGGCCACTCCGGTCGTGCGCACGGTAGCCATCACGCAGACGTATCCCGCGCAGGTCGAGGCGATCGAGCGCGTCGAGTTGCGTCCGCGCGTGACCGGAGCGCTCGACGCCGTGCACTTCACCGAAGGCTCCGTCGTCTCGCGCGGGCAACTGCTCTTCCGCATCGATCCGCGGCCGTACGCCGCCGCGCTGGCGGAAGCCGAGGCCGCGCTGACGCAGGCGAAGGCCGACGCGGAAGCGACCGTGCGCGAAGGGGAGCGCGCCGCGAGGCTGGTCGAGAAGAAGGCCATCTCGCAGGAAGACGCCGATCGCCGGATCGCCTCGGCGGGCGTCGCCGCGGCGCGTGTCGCCGCCGCGCAGGCGGCCGTCGAGCGTGCCCGCCTCAACCTCTCCTTCACCGAAGTGCGCGCGCCGATCGCCGGCCGCATCGGCCGCGCCGAAGTGACGCGCGGCAATCTCGTCTCGCCCGAGACGCGCCTGGCCGTCGTCGTGGCCACCGATCCCGTCTACGTCCGCTTCGACGTCGACGAGAACACGCTCGCCGCGCAGCTCGGCGCGGGCCGGGGCAAGTGGCGCGTCGACTTCAACGGCATGCCCGCGGAGGTCGCGTTCGTCGAGAACGAGATCGGCCGCGGCACCGGCACGCTGCGCATCCGCGCGAAGCTCGGCAACCCCGGCGGCGCGGTGATCCCCGGCATGTACGGCACCGCCACGCTCACGCTCGGTGAAGAGCCGAACGCCGTCCTCGTGCGCGAGGAAGCCATCGGCGCCGACCAGGGGCAGCGCTTCGTGCTCGTCGTCGACGCGAAGAACACGCTGCAGTACCGCGCCGTGACCCTCGGCGCGCGCGAGGGCCACTTGCGCGTCGTGAAGAGCGGTCTCACCGCCAACGAGCGGGTCGTCATCAACGGTCTGTTCCGCCTCCGTCCGGGCATGTCCGTCGCGCCGAACGTCGTCGCGATGGAGAAAGAGAGCTGATCATGCGCTTCACGAGATTCTTCATCGACCGCCCCATCTTCGCGGGCGTTCTCTCCATCCTCATCGTCATCGCGGGGCTGCTCACCGTGCAGTCGCTCCCGCTCACCGAATACCCGACCGTCATGCCGCCCACCGTGCAGGTGCGCGCGATGTACCCCGGCGCGAATCCGAAGACCATCGCCGAGACCGTCGCCGCGCCGCTCGAGCAGGAGATCAACGGCATGAACGGCATGCAGTACCTGTCGTCGCAGGCCACCAGCGACGGACGCATGACGCTCACCGTCACGTTCGCGCAGGGGATCGATCCCGAGATGGCGCAGGTCGAAGTGCAGAACCGCGTCTCGCGCGCCGTCCCGCGTCTGCCGGTCGAAGTGCAGCGCATCGGCGTCGTGACGCAGAAGACCTCGCCCGACATGCTGATGGTCATTCACCTCACCTCCGACGACCGCTACGACCTCGTGCACGTGCACAACTACGCGACGCTCCAGTTGAAAGACGAGCTGGCGAAGCTCGACGGCGTCGACGAAGTGGTGGTGTGGGGCGCGGGCGAGTACAGCCTGCGCGTCTGGCTCGATCCCGACAAAGTGGCCGCGCGCCAGCTGACCGCGATCGACGTGCTCCGCGCGCTGCGCGAGCAGAACGTGCAGGTGGCCGCCGGCGTCCTCGGCCAGCGCGAAGGGCGTTCCGCTGACTCCGCGCCGTTCCAGGTCGCGGTCAACGCGCAGGGACGTCTCCGGAATCCGGAGGAGTTCGGCGACGTCGTGATCAAAGTCGGCGAGCGCGGCGAGATCGTGCGTCTGCGCGACGTGGCCCGCATCGAGCTCGGCGCCAATCAGTACTCGCTCCGCAGCCTGCTGAACAACAAGCCGGCCGTCGGCATCCAGATCTTCCAGAGCGCCGACGCCAGCGCCATCGCCGTGTCGGACGCCGTGCGCGCCACGCTGGCCGCGCATCAGTACCCGGCGGGCATCGAGTACAAGATCGCGTACGACCCGACCATCTTCGTGCGCGCGTCCATCAGGAACGTGATCAAGACGCTGTTCGAGGCCGTCATCCTGGTGGTCATCGTCGTGCTGCTGTTCCTGCAGAGCTGGCGCGCGTCGATCATCCCCGTCGCGGCCGTGCCGGTCTCACTCATCGGCACGTTCGCGGTGATGCACCAGCTCGGGTTCAGCCTGAACACGCTGTCGCTGTTCGGACTGGTGCTGTCGATCGGCATCGTGGTCGACGACGCGATCGTCGTCGTCGAGAACGTCGAGCGTCACCTCGGCCGCGGCAAGTCGCCGCGCGACGCGGCCGTCGCGGCCATGCAGGAAGTGACCGGCCCGATCATCGCCATCACCTCGGTGCTCGCGGCGGTGTTCATCCCGACCGCGTTCCTCAGCGGCCTGACCGGCCAGTTCTATCGCCAGTTCGCGCTGACCATCGCCATCTCCACCGTGCTGTCGGCGGTCAACTCGCTGACACTGTCTCCGGCGCTGGCCGCGGTGCTGCTGAAGCCCCACGCCGGTACGACGCGGAACCGCTTCTTCCGCGCCTTCAACCACTTCTTCGACTGGAGCAGCAACAAGTACGTCCATGGCGTCGGCGGCGTGCTGCGCAAGAGCGCCATCGCGCTGATCGTGTTCGGCGGTTTGATGGCGCTGACGCTCTTCGGTTTCCGCAAGACGCCGCAGGGCTTCGTCCCCGCGCAGGACAAGTACTACCTGGTCGGCATCGCGCAGCTTCCGAGCGGCGCGTCGCTCGATCGCACCGAGACGGTGCTGCGCCGCATGACCGACGAGGCGCTGCAGCAACCGGGCGTGCAGGACGTGGTCGGCTTCGCCGGCCTCTCCATCAACGGCTTCGCCACCGTGCCGAACGCCGCGGTGATGTTCGTGATGCTCGATCCGTTCGAGCAGCGCACGAGCGAGGAGCTGTCGGCCAACGCCATCGCCGGCGCGTTGAACGGAAAGTTCAGTGCGATCGACGAAGGCTTCGTCGCCGTCTTCCCTCCGCCGCCCGTCCCCGGCCTCGGCGCCGTCGGCGGTTTCAAAATGCAGGTGCAGGATCGTTCCGGCCAGGGCTACGCGGCGCTGCTCGACGCGACGCAGAAGCTCACCGCCGCCGCCTCGCAGGACCCGCGCGTGGCCGGACTCTTCTCCAGCTATCAGGTCGACGTGCCGCAGGCGTACGTCGACGTCGACCGCGCCAAGGCGAAGATGCAGGGCGTGGCCCTCGGCGATCTGTACGAGACGCTGCAGGTCTACCTCGGCTCCGTCTACGTCAACGACTTCAACTTCCTCGGCCGCACCTATCAGGTGAACATGCAGGCCGACGCGCGGTACCGCCAGGACCTCGACGCCATCAGCCGCCTCTACACGCGCAATGCGAACGGCGCGATGGTGCCGGTCGGCGCGCTGGCGACGGTGCGCCACGACTCCGGTCCCGACCCGGTCGTCCGCTACAACGCCTACCCGGCCGCCGACATCACCGGCGCACCGGCGCCGGGCGTGAGCTCCGGTCAGGCCGTCGCGGCGATGGAGGAGCTGGCGAAGAAGCATCTGCCGCCCGGCTTCACCTACGAGTGGACCGACCTCACGTATCAGCAGAAGAAGGAGGGCAACGCCGGCCTGCTCGTCTTCCCGATCGCGGTGCTGCTCGCGTTCCTGATCCTGGCGGCGCAGTACAACAGCTTCTCGCTGCCGTTCGCGGTCATGCTGGTCGTGCCGACCGTGCTCCTCTCCGCGCTCGCCGGCGTCTGGATCACCGGCGGCGACATCAACATCTTCACGCAGATCGGCTTCATCGTGCTGGTGGGACTGGCGACGAAGAACGCGATCCTGATCGTGGAGTTCGCGAAGCATCTCGAGGAGGAAGGACGCAGCGCGAAGGAGGCGGTGCTCGAAGCCTGCCGCCTGCGCCTCCGCCCGATCCTCATGACGTCGCTCGCGTTCATCATCGGCGTCGTGCCGCTCGTGCTGGCCGGCGGCGCCGGCGCGGAGATGCGCCGCGCGATGGGCGTGGCGGTCTTCGCCGGCATGCTCGGCGTGACGCTGTTCGGACTGTTCCTCACTCCGCTCTTCTACTACCTGATCCGCCGCGGCGCGCCGCGGCCCGCGGTGGCGCGGCAGCTCCAGGTGGCGGCGATGTTCGCCGTGGTGGCGCTCACGCTGACGTCGTGCGCCTCGGTCGGCGGCACGTACACGCCGCCGGTCACCGACGCTGCGCCGTCCTTCGCGACGCAGGCCGCCGCGCTGCAGCCGGAAATCGTCGCGGAGCCGACGTGGTGGACGCGCTTCGAAGATCCGGCGCTGACGCAGCTCGTCGACGCCGCGCTGCGCGCGAACCTCGACCTGCGCGAGGCGGCCACGCGAGTGGACGCGGCGCGCGCCATCCGTTCTGAAGTGCGGCAGGCATCGCTGCCGTCCGGCGGCGTGGCGGTCGCGAACACGCATCAGAGCGTGGCCCGCGAACGGAGCAGGTCCGCGTCGGCCGCGATCGACATCGGCTGGGAGCTCGATCTCTTCGGCCGCATCCGCAACCTGAAGCGCGGCGCCGACGCGGAGCTGGGCGCCGCCGAAGCGCTGCTCTCGCAGACGCGCGTCGTCGTCGTGTCCGAGGTCGTGCGGACGTACTTTCAGCTGCGCGGCGCGGAAGAGCGCATCGCGCTGCTGGAGCGGTATCGCGCCGACCAGGGCGAAGTGGTGACGATCATCGAGACGCGCGTCGAGGAAGGCGTCGACGACGCGGCGGATCTCGCCCGCGCGCGCACCGTGCTCGCCGAGGACATGCTGGCGCTGGCGAACGAGCAGCACAATGCGCGCGTGCTGCGCAACGCGCTGGCGGTGCTGATCGGTGCGACGCCGGGTCACTGGCAGCCGCCCGCCGCGCAGACCGCGACCGCGCTCTCACTGCGCCCGATCGCGATCGGCGATCCGGCCGCGCTGCTGCAGCGCCGCCCGGACGTGCGCGCCGCGGAGCGCCTGCTGGCCGCGCAGACGTCGGACATCGGCGTCGCCTCGGCAGACCTCTTCCCGCGGCTCGACGCCGGCGGCTTCTTCGGCCTCGTGGCCGGCACGTTCGGCGACCTCGGCGCCGCATCCGGCGAGTCGTGGTCGATCGGCCCGACGCTCTCCTGGGGCATCTTCGACCTCGGCCGCGTCCGCGCGCAGATCCGCCGCGAGCGTGCCGAAGCGGAGGGCGCCCTCGCCGCCTACGAGCGCACGGTGTTGCGCGCGCTCGAGGACACGGAGAACGCATTCAGCGCCTTCGCCACCGCGCAGGAGTCGCTCGGCGCCACCGACCTGCAGGTGCGCAACGCGCGCCTCGCCGCGGAGCTGATGCAGGTCCGCTACGAAGAAGGCGTGAGCGGCTACTTCGAAACCCTCGACGCGCGCCGCTCCGCGCTGCGCGCCGAGATGGCGCGCATCGACAGCATCGCCGCGCACCGCACGGCGACGGTGGACGTGTTCCGCGCGCTGGGCAGCGATCCGGCCGGCCTCTGAATCGAACCGCGGTCCATCACGCCTCGACGACTGAGGCGTGATGGACCGTCCTCGCGTTCACACACGCGCCAGTGCCAACGCTCTCACCTCGATTGTGACTTTGCGGCGATGCTGCCGCGAGTCCCACTGAACACGTCGATCGTCATGAGATCCGATCCCATGACCAGCTTTCCGTCGTACGTGCGGCGCGTGTCGCGCAGCACGTCGTCTGCCGATGCGGCGCCGCGGAGGACGATGTGCGAGTAGACGGCGAGCTTCGGCGCGGTTTCGCGGAAGACGGCCGCGGCTTCCGCGGCCGTCGTGTGGTGGGCGAGGATCGAGCGGGAGAGTGAGGACCTGGCCAGGTCGTCCTTGTCCGAGGCCGCCACTTCGTGGATCAGCACGTCGACACCCTTGGCGTGTTTGATCAGATTCTCCGACTTGCGCGTATCGCCGGACAGCACGACCGAGTGGCCGCGATAGTCGATCCGGTAGCCGAGAGCCGGCTCGATGGGCGCGTGGTCGACGAGAAACGCCTTCACCGTGACGCCGTTCCTCTTCACGACCACGCCCTCCTCGACGTCCGTCGCGATCAGCCGTCCACCCTCGGCATTGGCCTGGTCATCCTCGACGCGGATCTGCAGGTCGAACTCGTAAGCCTCGCGCAGGCGCGCCACCATCTCCGCGGTGCCGGCCGGGCCCCACACCTCCAGCGGCGTGGCGCGGCGGGACACGAGCCATCCCGAGAGCCACAGATCGGGCAGCCCGACCACGTGGTCGGAGTGCAGATGCGTGAGAAAGAGAGCGGTCAGGCGCGCGTAGGGAACGCCCGCCTGTTCCAGGCGCTGCAGGCTGCCGCGGCCGGCGTCGAACAGCAGCACTTCACTTCCGGCCTCCACGAGGATGCTCGGACCGAAGCGCTCCATGACCGGCTTCGGCGTCCCGGTCCCGAGCAGCGTGATGCGGAAGCGGTCCGCCGTCTGCGCCGTCGCACCAAGCGACACGAGCAGCACTGCCAGGATCACGATCGTTCTGTGCATGCGGCCGACGGTACCACTGTAAGACCGCGCGGCCTCCCGCGTTCGCACGCATGGAGGCAACATGAAGCGAACGATCCTTCTCGCCGTACTGCTCGCGACTCCGCTCGCCGCGTCCGCATTCGCGAAGAACATGTACGTCCCCGTGGCCGGCGTCACGCCGGGGAGCAACGGCACGTTCTGGCGCACCGACGTGCGGATCTACAACCCGTCGTCGGCGCAAGGCATCGACGTCACGCTGCACTTCCTGCCGCAGGGGATGGACGGGACCAACATTCCGGGGCGCGTGTTCCACCTCGGGCCGCGCGAGACGCTGGTGCTCGACAACGTCGTGGCCACGCTGGCGCCGCATCTCACGCATGCCGTCGGCGCGATCCGCATCGACTCCGACACCGATCAGAGCTACGACTTCATCGCCAGCTCGCGCACCTACACCGGCACGGGAATCGCCACGCGGCCCGGCACGTACGGCCAGTTCGTCCCCGCGCTCGAAGCCGCGGATGCGACGCGCTCCGCCGCCGTGCTCCACATCGCCGCGCGACCCGAGGTCCGCACCAACCTCGGCGTGATGAATCCGGGACTCGAACCGGTCACGGTGAAGTTCACGCTCATGGGCATCGACGGGCAGCCGTTCCTCGGCAGCCTGCCGCTGGTCGTGCCGCCGCGGAGCATGCAGCAGTGGGCGATGACCGATCCCTCTCTGTTCGGAGGTCTGTACGCCGCGCACGCGACGATCCTCATGGACGCCACGTCGCCGGTGTTCACGTGGGGCTCGGTGATCGACAACGACTCCGGCGACGCCATCTTCGTGCGCGGCGTCGCGCCACGGTGACGTGCGGCGCTACTGCACCCGCGCCTGCACGCGAGCGTATCGCGGATCGTCGCGCACCGCATCGAAGCGCGGATCGACCATCACGTAGGCGATGCCCGGCGAGCGCACCGCGATGGCGCGGTCGAGCGCGGCGAAGGCGCGATCGAGATCGCCGCGCAGGCTGTAGTACGCCGCGACGTGGAAGTGGTCGAACGTACCGCGCTCGCGCCCGTTGAGCACGATCGGCTCGATGCGCGCGAAGAGGTCGCAGAACTCCTGCTCCGTCGCCGCCGTGCCGCGCGGGCGCGGCGGCAGGTCGAGCATCGGGCGAAGCACCGCGGTCGCCTCCTCCCAGTCGCGCCGCTTCGCGGCGGCCCACAGAATCCCCCACCACGCCGGCTGCGAGTCGCGGAAGCGTCCCATCTCGCGATACCGCGCGATCGCCTCCTCGTAGCGCCTTGCCCGCAGATACATCATCCCCTCGACCGGGTGCAGGTCGAAGTCGACGGGATCGAGCGCGCGCGCCTGCTCGAAGGCCTCCAGCGCCGCGTCGAACTCTCCCCGCGCCACGAGCACGACGGAGAGGTTGTACTGCGCGAAGACGTACTCCGGATCGGCCTTCACCGCGGCGCGCAGATGCCGCTCCGCCGCGGCCAGGTCCCAGTCGTATTGCAGCGCGAGGAGGCCGAGGGCGTTGTGCGCTTCGACGTTGCCGGGCTGCAGCGCGAGCGCGCGCTGCGCGTACTGGCGCGTCAGCTTCGCCGCCTGGTGGCGCACCGGCGGCGCCATCATCGCCGAGCGTTGCACCCAGACGTCCGCCAGTCCCGAGATCGCCTCCGCGAACCGCGGCTCCGCCCGCAGAGCCTCCTCGAACAGCGCCAGCGCGCGATCGCCGTTCGCGTCGGGCACGGTGCGCAGCATCTCGACCCGCGCGTTGCGGTACAGCTCCAGCACGCGCGGCGACACCTGCGTCCGCAGCAGCGGCTCGCGGCGCGGCGGCGGGAGGAAGCAATGCGCGACCTCGTGCGCGACGTGATGCGCGGCCTGCATGGCCACGTCGGCATGCTGCCCGATCGGCCGCTCGTGCGTCTTCGTCCAGAGCTGCGTGCGCGAGATGTTGTCGATGCAGTGCACCACGACGCGCACGCGGTCGCCGTCGCGCTGCACCGTCCCCTCGAGCCGCACCTGCGCGTCGCCGTTCGACGAGTGCTCGACGAGTTGCAGATGCTTCCGCGGCAATGCCCCCACCGTCGCGCGCAGCTCGTGCGTGAAGACGTTCGGATCCGTGCCCGGGGGCAGCGCTCCCAGCGCGCGAAAGGGGACGATGGCGATCGTGCGGCGGTTCTTCGGCTGCGCGAGCCGGAACACCGCCGCCATCGCCACGAAGAGGATCAGCGAGGCAATGAGGATCGGCCGCCAGTTCCGCGGCGGCGGCAGAGCGATCGCCGCCGGGGCCTCGGGCGGAGCTCCCTCGACCACCGCAATCCACACATAGCCGCGCCTCGGGATCGTCTTCAGGTAGCGCGGCGCCTCGGCGTTGTCGCCGAGGTGATGGCGGATCTGGCGGATGGCGGCGTTGATCCCCTGTTCGAAGTCGACGTGCGTCTCGCTGCCCCACAGCTCCTGCTGGATCTCCTCGCGCGTGACCACTTCGCCGGCGCGGCGGACGAAGAGCAGCAGCAGGCGCGTCGGCTGATGGGGGAGGCGGAGGACGAGTCCGGAGCGGCGCAGCTCCCCGGTCTCGGAGTCGAGCTCGAACGGTCCGAAGCGCAGCACCATCGCTTCACTGTACGGACGGCGGCGCTACGGGACGGTCACGCCTCGAACAATCGCTGGTGACTTCCCGGGAGCAGGTCAGTGAGCTTTCTTCTTCCCGCACGAACAGTCGAGGCATCCGTGGTCGGCGCAGGTGCCGCAGGATGCCTTGACCTGCTTCCGCAGCGCCTCGCGTGCGCGGAACACGCGCACCGAGGCGTTGTTCGGCGTGATCCCCGCCTCGGCGGCGAACTCCTGCACCGGCGCGCCTTCCACGTCGATGCGGCGGATGGCCGACTCGTACTCCGGCTTGAGCGTCGAGGCCAGCCGCGTCACGCAGCCGCAGATCTCGCCGTGCAGCTCCGGCGGAGGCTCGACCGCATCCGCGAGCTCGCGCGCCAGCACTTCCAGCGCGCGGCTGCGCGTGCCGGTGCGGCGGTAGTGATCGATGACCGCGTTGCGGAGCATGCGGTAGAACCACGCCACCGAGGACGTCTCGTCGCGCTCGTCCTCTTCCTTCTGCAGGCTCTTCACGAACGCGTCCTGCAGGATGTCCTCGGCCAAGGCACGATCACCGAGGCGGCGCTCGAGGAAGCCGAGGAACTGGCGGTGGTTGTCGACGAGCTGGAGCGTGAGATCGGGGTTCATCAGGAGAAGTGTAAGACCGCCACGGGTGCTGCGTTAGCCCCTGTGAAAGGAGCTACACACCATGAACAAAGTCACCGATCCCGTCTGCGGCATGACCATCGACCCGGCCACGGCCGTCGGCACGTCCTCATACGACGGCACGACCTGGCACTTCTGCTCGCGCGGCTGCGAGACGAAGTTCGACGCGGCGCCGGCGCTCTTCGCCGGCAAGACCGCGGCGCCGGCCGCGGCAGCGTCCTGCTGCACCACCGGCCACTCCTGCTGCTGAACCGCACTCGACCACAAGGAGGCCGCCATGAAGCACAGCCATCAGCAAGCACACGTCCACGCCGCCGGCGAAATCGATCCGGTCTGCGGCATGACCGTCGATCCGGCGCACGCCGCCGGCACCTCGCGCGCCGGCGACCGGACGTTCTACTTCTGCTCGATCTCGTGCAAGCAGAAGTTCAACGCCGCCGGACAGCAGCGTCCGCGGCCGGTGCCCGTGGCGGCCGGCGCGATCTACACCTGCCCGATGCATCCCGAGGTGCGGCAGGACAAGCCGGGCGCGTGTCCGCTGTGCGGCATGGCGCTCGAGCCGGAGACGGTCACGCTCGAAGAAGAAGCGAACCCCGAGCTCGACGACATGACGCGGCGGTTCTGGATCAGCACCGCGCTCACCGTGCCGCTGGTGATCTTCGCCATGCTGCGGCACCTGCCGGCCGCGCATGACCTGCTCGGGCACACGCTGCTGACCTGGGCGCCGTGGCTCGAGCTGTCGCTGGCGACGCCGGTCGTGCTGTGGGGCGGCTGGCCGTTCTTCGAGCGCGCCTGGGCCTCGCTGGTGAACCGGCATCTGAACATGTTCACGCTGATCGGCCTCGGCGTCTTCGTGGCGTTCGCGTACAGCGTGTTCGCGACCGTCGCGCCGGGCCTCTTCCCGCCGTCGTTCCGCGACGGCATGGGCCACGTCGGCGTCTACTACGAAGCCGCCGCGGCCATCGTGGCGCTGGTGCTCCTCGGCCAGGTGATGGAGCTGCGGGCGCGCAGCCGCACCGGCGCCGCGATCCGCGCGCTCCTCGGCCTCGCGCCCAAGACCGCGCGCCGCGTCCACGCCGACGGCAGCGAGCATGACGTCCCGCTCGACGAAGTACGTCCCGGCGACCTGCTGCGCGTGCGTCCCGGCGAG
The DNA here is from genome assembly GCA_036375135.1 of Thermoanaerobaculia bacterium. Classification (GTDB taxonomy): domain Bacteria; phylum Acidobacteriota; class Thermoanaerobaculia; order Gp7-AA8; family Gp7-AA8; genus QHVT01. Next base: position 11,330 of record DASUSL010000088.1, read on the forward strand.
AAAGTGCCGGTCGACGGCGTGGTCGTCGAAGGGACGACGAACGTCGACGAGGCCATGGTCACCGGCGAGCCGCTGCCGGTGGAGAAGAGCGCCGGCGACCGCCTCATCGGCGCGACCGTCAACACCACCGGCTCCGTGTTGATGAAGGCGGAGCGCGTCGGCGCCGACACGCTGCTCTCGCAGATCGTGAACATGGTGGCGCAGGCGCAGCGCAGCCGCGCGCCGATCCAGAAGCTCGCCGATCAGGTGTCGGCGTGGTTCGTCCCGGCCGTGATCGCGGTGTCGCTGATCACCTTCGCGGTCTGGGCGCTCTTCGGGCCCGACCCGCGGCTCGTCTTCGCCATCGTCAACGCCGTGGCCGTGCTCATCATCGCCTGCCCCTGCGCCCTCGGGCTGGCCACGCCGATGTCGGTGATGGTGGCCGCGGGCAAAGGCGCGACCGCCGGTGTGCTCTTCCGCAACGCGGAGGCGATCGAGGTGCTGCGCAGCGTCGACACGCTCGTCGTCGACAAGACCGGCACGCTGACGCTGGGCAGGCCGCAGCTGACGTCCGTCGTCGCGGCCAACGGCTTCGACGAAACGGAGCTGCTGCGCCTCGCCGCGAACGTCGAGCAGGCCAGCGAGCATCCGCTCGGCGCGGCCATCGTGCGCGGCGCGGAAGCGCGCGGCATCACCGTGCGTGCGGCGGCGCAGTTCGCGTCCATCACCGGCAAGGGCGTGCGCGGCGTCGTCGACGGGAAGCTCGTGGAGATCGGCCGCGCCGACGCCCGCGCGGAAGCGCTGCGCCGCGAGGGACAGACCGTGATGTCCGTGGCCGTCGACGGGACGTACGCCGGCATGATCGGCGTCGCCGATCCGGTCAAGGAGACGACCCCCGAGGCCATTCGCGAGCTGCAGGCCAGCGGGCTGCGCATCGTGATGCTCACCGGCGACAGCGAGACGACCGCGCGCGCCGTCGCGAAACGCCTCGGCATCGACGACGTGATCGCCGAAGTGCTGCCCGATCAGAAGGCCGCCGCGATCCAGCGCCTGCAGAAAGAAGGACGCATCGTGGCCATGGCCGGCGACGGCATCAACGACGCGCCCGCGCTCGCGCAGGCGCAGGTCGGCATCGCCATGGGCACCGGCACGGACGTGGCCATGGAGGCCGCCGGCGTGACGCTGGTCAAGGGCGACCTGCGCGGCATCGTGCGCGCGCGGCGGCTGAGCGAGGCGACGATGGCGAACATCCGCCAGAACCTCTTCTTCGCCTTCGTCTACAACGCCCTCGGCGTGCCGATCGCGGCGGGCATCCTCTTCCCGTTCCTCGGCGTGCTGCTCAGCCCCATGATCGCCGCGGCGGCGATGAGCTTCAGCTCCGTCTCGGTGATCGCGAACGCGCTGCGGCTGCGGCGCGCGCGGATCTGAGGATGCGTGAATCGGGAAGGGCGCGCCCCGCCCTTCCCGATGTCGTTGCCTTTCTACTCGAGGATGCCCGGAACGAAGACTCCCTCGCGCGGCTCGACCGGCTTGCGCTCGCGGGCCGGGTAGATGTGCGTGAGCACGCCGTCGTCATGATTCGGGCCGACCTTCAGGAAGTACGTGACCGGCGTGCCGTCCGGGCCCCACTCGACCGGGGTGCCCCACTGCCACGGCTCTTCGAGCTCGAGGCCGGCCACGAAGGCCGGGACGCGCGCCTGCTCCGTCATCGCTTCAGTGGCCCAGTTCGGGTTCGAGGTGGCGTTCGAGACGCCCCAGTGGTGCTGGATCTCGAGCTGGCTGAAGTCGTGCGAGTTCGGGCCGGTGCTGGTCCAGTCGCTGTTGCTCGTGTTGCCGTAGTAGTCCATGCAGGTGTTCTGCGAGGAGCCGTTCTCGGACGTGTGTCCGAGGCCGAAGTCGTGGCCGACTTCCTGGCACATCACGTGGCGCTGCTCGGTGATCGGGTAGCCGCCGTTGAAGTACGTGTCGTTGACCTTGGTGGTGCCCTGCGAGATGTGGCCGCTGCTGAGCCAGATCTGCGCGAGCCCGAGCCAGCCGTTCGCGCCGTAGGTGTAGTTGCAGACGCGGATGGCGCCGGCGACGGCCGCGCAGGTGCTGCGGCTGGCGGTGCTGTTGACGATGCTGAGATTGATGACCACCGAGTCGTGCCAGCCGAGGCGGTTGGCGGTGTTGGGATTGGCCGGATCGCCGAAGACCGCTTTCTGGAGATGGTTCGGCCAGTTCGCCGCCGCGGTGGCGACGGTGGTGTTGTAGATGGTCAGCGCGCGCGGGCACGTGCCGCAGCTCCGCGACCAGTGATAGCTGCTCCAGCCATGGGTTGCGAATGCGGGGACGGCGGTGAGGGTGAGGACGAGCACGGCCAGCACTGCGAGAGATTTCTTCATTTCCGCTCCTTATCTTTCTTTGTAGCGATCAGTAGAGCCGTCATGATGGAATTTATCTACCAATTGCCTGAATACTGCATGTCGTTGGAACGGAACGGAGTTAGCGGAATGGCTGCGGGCGCCGCATGGGTTAAGAATGGCGCACGTTGCCAATTGTTGACCCGTGCGTGGTTCACTTCCGCACCCGCCGCGAAGCGGGATCGTGAGTTGCAGGTCGAGTTCTTCGGATGAGACGCAGAGTCATCGCCGCCGCCTGGATTGCCGGGACGACCGTGCCGCTGTTGCTGGCGACGGTGTTCCTGGTCGGCTGCTGCGTGCTGCCGTTTCATCACATCGCGCACAAGCTGATGCCGATCTGCGAGATGGCGGCGAGCGTCATGCGCGGCGATCACACGCAGCACGAGAGCGACGCCGTCCCCCCGGTTCCCGAAAAGCAGGAGCCGGTGAAGCGGATGGCCACGACGCTGACGCACGCGTTCCGGCTCACCGCGCATGCCGCGGAGCCGCGCGCGATCGCACCGGTCGCCACCACCGGCTACCGCAGCTTCATCACCCTCGGCGCGGTTCGCTGCGACCGCGACGTCGGTCTGCACGTCCTCGTCGAGACCTTCCTCATCTGATCCTTCCTTCATGCCGCGCGCACCCGCGTCGCGGCATTCGTGTGCCTGGCCCAATCAATCAATCTGTAAGGAGTTTCGGGATGAGGCGTTCTCCCTCGATGAGGATCATGTTGTTGGCAGGAATCATGGCCGCGGCCGCATGCGGCGGTGAGCAGAGCGTCGCCTCGAAGAGCGCGGAGGCGTATCGCGAGGCGCAGGCGAAAGGAACGCCGGTCGGCGGAGGCCACGATCACGGCAGCCACGGCGCGACAGCGCCGGCCGCCGCCGTGGACCACAGCGCACACGGCGCCGCCGCGAGCACGACGACGGATCATTCGGCGCACGCCGCGATGGACCACAGCGCACACGGCACGGCCACGAGCACGGCCGTCGATCATGCGGCGCATGGCGGCGCCACCGCCGCGCACGCGGGCCACGGCGGCACGAGCAGCAGCGCGGACCACGCGGCCATGGGTCACGGCAGCAGCAGCGGCGGCGCGAATGCGCACGCGGGGCACTCCGCGGCGTCGTCGTCGCGCGCTGATGCGCATGCCGGACACTCCGCGGCCTCAGCGCCGCGCGCTGACGCGCACGCCGGCCACTCCGCGGCGTCATCGCCGCGCGCCGATGCGCACGCGGGACACTCCGCGGCGTCGTCGTCGCGCGCCGACGCGCACGCCGGGCACGGCGCGGCGTCATCGCCGCGCGCTGATGCGCATGCCGGACACTCCGCAACCTCAACGCCGCGCGCCGACGCGCACGCGGGCCACTCCGCGGCGTCATCACCGCGCGCTGACGCGCACGCCGGCCACGGCACGATGCAGCACGCCGCGCCGTCCGCCACGGCCGATCCCCACGCCGGCCATGCGATGCCCGGCGCCGCGGCGCAGACGGATCACAGCCGGCACGGCGCCGCCGCCACGGCCACTCCGGCGCTCGCGCCGCCGCCGCGAACGAACGCCGAGATGCAGCGCCTGCAGCCGGCGGCCACCCTCCGCGGCGACGCGTTCGACGCGCCCGCGCCGGCCTCGGTCGCCGAAGCCGCGAAGGCATCGCAGGGCGGTGGCCACGAAGGCCACCAGAGCCACGGCAGCGAGGCCGCCGGCGAGCTGTACGTCTGCCCCATGCATCCCGAGGTGACGAGCAAGGAGCCGGGTACGTGTCCCAAGTGCGGCATGGCGCTCGTGAAGAAGGGGACGCGGCCATGATGAAGTCCACGATCGCACTGAGCGCGCTGCTGCTCGCCTCCTGCGTGAGCGTGCCGCGCGACGCCGGCACGGACGACGTGCAGCAGGCCATCGCGCAACGCGGCGGACCCGCCGTCGAGTGGAGCGTGCAGCCCGCGACCGCCGACCACGAGCGCGTCGCGGAGCTGCTGCAGGACGAGCTCACGGCCGACGAGGCGGTGGCCATCGCCATGCTCAACAGCCCGCGCCTGCAGGTCACGCTCGCGGAGCTCGGGATCGCCCGCGCCGATCTGATCGAGGCGAGCACGATCACCAACCCCGTCTTCGAGTTCGAGATCCGCTTTCCCGGCGAGCCGTACCGCCCGTACGAGCTGCGGCTCGCACAGTCGCTGATCGAGCTGATCCAGCTCCCGCGCCGCCGCGCCCTCGGGCGCGCCGCCTTCGACGCCGCGCAGATGCGCGTCAGCTCCGAGGTGCTGCGCTTCGCCGGTGACGTGCGCACGGCGTACTTCGAGCTGGTCGCGGCGACGCAGCACGTGGCGCTCAGCCGCACCATCACCGAATCCGCGCAGGCCGCCGCCGAGGTGGCCATCAAGCAGCACGCGGCGGAGAACATCACCGACCTCGATCTCGAAAACGAGCAGGCGCTCTACGAGCAGGCGAAGCTCGACCTCGCGCGCGCGGAGCAGCGCGTCGTGCTCGCGCGCGAAGGGCTGATGCGCGCCATGGGTCTGCGCAACACGGCCGCCGCGTGGAGCGTCCCCGCGGCGTTCCCGGAGCTGCCGGCGTCGGAGCTGGAGCAGCAGCAGCTCGAGCAGCTCGCCGCGGCGCAGCGCCTCGACCTCGCCATCGCCCGCCGCGAGCTGGAAGTCGCGCAGCGGCAGGTGCCGGTCGCGCGCCTGGCCATGCTCGAAGAGACCGTCCTCGACGTGCACTACGAGCGCGAGCCCGACGGCGAGCACACGATGGGACCGGGGATCGAGCTCCCCATCCCGATCTTCAACACCGGACGCGCCGCGCGCACGCGGGCCGAAGCGCAGTTCCTGCGCGCGCGCCACGCCATGGCCGCGCTCGAGTCCGAAACAGCGTCGCAACTGCGCGCCGCGCGGGCCACGCTGGCCGAGGCGCGGGCGCGGGTCGAGTACTACCGGGACGTCATCGTCCCGCGCCGCGCGCGCATCGTCGAGCTGACGAAGCTCGAGCACAACGCCATGCTCGTCGGCGTCTTCCAGCTCCTGCAGGCGAAGCAGAACGAGATGCAGGCACGCCGCGACTTCATCGACGCGCAGCGCGAGTACTGGACCGCGCGCACGGATCTCGATCGGGCGCTGCAGGGCGTTTCCGCGGGGTCCGGGGAAGGTCCTTCGGCGTCTTCGCGGCCCAGGATGACCAACGGAAGAGAGGATCACTGATCATGGCGTTCACACGTCGCAGTCTTTTGTTTTCCACGCTGGCCGGTGCGGCCACGGGCCTGGTCACCAGCACGCGGGCGTTCGGGCAGCGGCTGCGCGCCCTCGGCGCGAGCGGGCCGCCGCCGAAACCGTTGCGCGCGCAGCGCGCGAGCGGCCGCCCCTCCGTGGTCACGCCCAACGGCACCTCGCTTCCGTACACGATGGTGAACGGGGTGAAGGAGTTTCACCTGATCGCCGAGCCGGTGCGCCGCGAGTTCGTGAACGGACTGGAGGTGAACTGCTGGGGCTACAACGGCGTCACGCCCGGTCCCACCATCGAGGCGTTCGAAGGCGATCGCGTGCGCATCTACGTCACCAACAAACTGCCGGAAGGGACCTCCGTGCACTGGCACGGCTTCATCCTCCCGAACGGCATGGACGGCGTCAGCGGCCTCAATCAGCCGAAGATCGAGCCGGGGGAGACGTTCGCCTACGAGTTCACGCTGCAGCAGACCGGCACGCTGATGTACCACCCGCATTTCGACGAGATGACGCAGATCGCCCTCGGCATGCACGGCTTCTTCATCGTGCATCCGCGCGACGCGAGCGTCCGCCGCGTCGACCGCGACTTCGCCATCTTCCTCAACGAATGGTTCATCAAGCCGGGGACGGCCACGCCCGACCCGACGGTGATGCTCGACTTCAATACCTTCACCATGAACAGCCGCGTCTTCCCCGGCACCGAGCCGCTGCTCGTGCGCACCGGCGACCGCGTGCGCATCCGCCTCGCGAACCTGACCATGGACTCGCATCCGATCCACATCCACGGGCACGCGTTCTATGTCACCGGCACCGACGCGGGACCGATCCCGGAGACGGCGTGGTGGCCGGAGAACAGCGTGAACGTGCCGGTGGGAACGACGCGCGACATCGAGTTCACCGCCGACAATCCGGGCGACTGGGCCTTCCACTGCCACAAGACCCATCACGTCATGAATCAGATGGGACACGACCTGCCCAATCTCCTCGGCATCGACCCGTCGTCCACTCAGCAGCGCCTCGACCGGCTCGTGCCGGGCACGATGATCATGGGCGCGAACGGCATGGGGGAGCATTCCGAGCATCAGGGCTCGATGCCGATGCCGCGCAACAGCATTCCGATGCTCGGCGGCGACGGGCCGTTCGGCAAGATCGACATGGGCGGCATGTTCACGATCGTGAAGGTGCGCGACGACATGGACTACGGCCGCGATCCCGGCTGGTACCGCCAGCCGAAGGGCACCTCGGCGTGGAAGGTGGAGTCGATGTCGACGACACCTCCGCCCGCCGCACACGAGGGCCACGGCAAGTGAGCAGGCGGTCCAAGGTGATCGCCGGAGCGGCGATCGCGGTGCTCGGCATCGCGATCGTCCTCTTCGCGTCGATGATCCGCCGCGGCTTCAGCGCGCACGACGAGCCGTCGCGCGTCGAGGCCGCCCTGGCGCGCGCGATGCGGCACTGGGCCGTGCCGTCCGACCTCCGCGACCTGAAGAATCCCGTGCCGCTCACGCCGCAGGTGCTCTCCGACGGCCGCGCGCATTTCGCCGATCACTGCGCGGGCTGCCACGGCAACGACGGCAAGGGCGGCGGGATGGGGAAGCAGATGTACCCGAAGGCGCCGGACATGACGCTCGCGGCGACGCAATCTTTATCGGATGGGGAGCTGTTCTCCATCATCGAGAACGGCGTGCGGCTGACCGGGATGCCGGGCTTCGGCGGCGGCACCGCCGAGTCCGCATACGGCAGCTGGGGACTCGTCCACTTCATCCGTCATTTACCGAAGCTCACGGCCGAAGAACTGGCCGCGATGCAGAAGCTCAACCCGAAATCGCCCGCGGAGTGGCAGCAGTTGCAGGAAGAGGAAGCATTCCTCGCCGGCGAGGAACCGGCTGCCCACCAGCATTGAAAGGAATCATCGACCCTTGCGTAAATTCATGCTCTTCCCGCTGCTCCTCCTCGTCGCCCTGAACGCCTTCGGCCACGCCGGCGAGGTGCACACGTACATGGGAACCGTCACCGCGTCGCACGACGACGGCTCCTTCGCGCTGAAGAAGACCGACGGCACAGCCATGGACATCGCCGTCTCGCAGAAGACGACCTATCTCCATGCCGACGGCAAAGCCGCGACTCGCGCGGAGCTGACGGCGGGCAAGCGCGTCGTGGTCACGATCTCCAAGGACGGCAGGACCGCGACGACCGTCAAGCTGGGGCGCTGAGCACCGCCGGGTGAGTGGTGAAACACCAGATCATCTCCAATAGCGCGGACACCGCCGCTCTGCTCCGCTACGTGACCGGACGCTACGAGCTTCCGTTCAGCTATCGTGCGACGTACTGGTCGTTTACCGCCGGTTTCGCGATCGTCGCGCTCTACCTGGGGAAAGAGCTCGCTGCATGGTCGCCGGCAACAGGGGAGGATCGCTCTGCACTGCTCATCGGCCTTGCTTCCACAACTCTTTTCGCGCTGATGTTCGCCGTTCGCGCGACCGCGTCCTATTCGTTTACACCGGAAGCCATTACGCGCGAGAGCCCGGTCTGGTTGTGGCGCCGCCGGCTGACGCCGGCCCATATCCACGAGGGGTGGCTTCATCTCGGCGAGGGAGCCGTCCTGGAACTGGTCACCGCCGACGAAGCCCGGCTGCGCATTCCGCTCGAAGCACGGTTGCGCTCGGACTTTGCGCAGTTATATCCGGAGGCCGGCCATGATCTGCGCTTGTCGCAGCCTGTCGCGAGCTCGCGGATCCGCGTGATCGTCTGGGTGACCGTCTCGATGCTCGTTGTCGGCGTGTGCGTCCTGGCGATGATCCTGACCAACGCCGGGTTGACGAGCTGGCGCTGATCCGCGGCGTGTGCCGCGCCGACACGTCGGGTCATGGGTTGTCCATCGTGAACTCGTGGCTCACCCTGACCAGCACGGGCACCGGCTTGCCGTGCAGCGTTCCAGGCTTGAAGCGCCACCTGGCGAGCATCTTCTCGATCGCGCGGTCGAACGCCGGATCGGGCGAGACGAGGACCGTTACGTCGCGCACTTTTCCTCGCTCGTCGATGAGGATCTCGCCCACCCACGAGCCGACTTTCTTCGCTTCGCGCATCTCCGGTGGATACGGTACGGCGGTCCTCTTCGTGACCTCCGGCAGCTTCACGTCGCCGCCCTGGCGATACGCGGTGATGCCGGCGCGCTCGACGGTGCGCGGTTCATCCGGCTCCGGAGAGGGCGGTGTCACCCTCGCCGCCTCGAGAACCGTGCGTTGTATGGATTGGTTGCGGTCGAACTTGCGGACGAATCCCTTTCCGCCGGCGTAGACCTGATCGTCAGCGAGATCCGCGGTCATCGGCAGCGCCCAGCTCCGCGGCTCGAAGGTCCGGTCCGCGCCGGCGGAGATGATGCGATAACCGCCGGCCGGATCGAGCTCCACGCGAAGCGGCGTGCCCCACTCGTCCTCCGGCCGCGACGGCGCCTGCAGATCGGCATCGAGCTGCGCCGCAAGCTGCCGCATCGCCGTCCAGGTCCGTTCCGCCTGCAGGATCCCGAGCGATTTCGGGCCCAGCAGCATGGCCTGGTCCTGGACCATGGCCAGATAACCGCCGGCCAGGCGCGGCGTCGTGAGCACGAGATCGAGCGGCTTGCCCGGATTCGCCGCCAGAGCCTCGTCCACCGCGTGCAGATACTGAAAGCGATCCGGAACCAGGCCATTCAGCCACAGGTGGTTCGAGCGCGTGATGTCGTCATCGTCGGCGACGACGTCGATTGCCAGGTCGGCGTACTGGCCGGGCGTCGTCCAGCTCTCCGGCTCGAACCTGCAGTCGCTCCCCGCACCGATGATCCGGAACGCCTCGCCGTTGATCTCGACTCGGTACGCCGTCCCCCACGGATCGAGGATCGGCCCCGCGGGCAGGGTCATCCTGCCGCGAACGGCGCGCTGGTAGCGCAGCTCGTACGAGAGGTCCTCGATGTAGACGAGGTTGAGCACCCCGCGGCGCAGCTCTTCCTGCGGCAGCGTTGCGAACAGCGGCGCCGCCGCGGCGATGGTGAGCGAGAGAAGAACCGTCGCGATTCGCATCACAGGTTGAACTGCACGGCCATCAACGACGTCATGGAGAGCATTGCGACTCTACTCCAGTTTTGGGAAGCAGCCGTATTCCGCGGAGCGCTCGCGAAGACCGGCGACTGCTTCGTAGCCGCGGCCGGGCAAACGGGAATCAACCGTGTCGCGGCCCTGTCAGGGCCCTTTACGCAACGTCAACGACGCAAACTGGTAGTGCTGTATGCCGGCACGCCCGGCGTCATCTCGACGCTCTGGGACATCGGGGACCACGCGTCAGCGAATTTCGGAGGACGGGGGGGGGGAATCATCGTGGTCGACGTCGCAGTGGCCTAGGCAGACCGCACTCACTCCGCCAACGCACGAGGGAACGACCGGGGGCCTCCGGCGGGCCGACGCGGTCGGCAGCGCTTGTCATGCACGTGCATCCCCGAGACCCGCGCTTCATGCGACAACCGTGAGGTCCGGCTATGCCAACCAGCGCTGCCGGCCGCGCCGGCCCGCCGGAGCCCCTTCGTCGTCCCCTCGTGTTGGCGGAGTGAATGCGGTCTGCTCAGTCCAGGGCGATGATGCCGTCGCGCCAGAGTTTGTGGAAGATCAGCATCGCATCCGTCTCGCGGATGGGGCTGATCTTGATGAGCGAGCCGATGTCCCACGTGCCGTTGATGCGGCTGAGGATGAAGCCTTCGTTCGGGGAGAAGTTCATCTGCGTGATCTCCTCGAGCGCCTTCGACACCTTCGGCACCTTCGTCTCCGAGAGGCCCTGGTTGCGCAGCTCGCCGAGGATCACGGTCTCGGCGCCTTTGATGGCCGTGCGGATCTTCGGGTGGTTGGGGTCGAGGTTCTGCGCGGCGCGCAGGAGGCGCTGGGTCTTCTCGTAGTCGCGGTTGCGGAGCGCGCTCTGCGCGGCGGAGAGCAGCGAGATGATCTCGTCGTCCTCGTTGAACTCCGCGGGGATCGGCGGCGCGGCGGGGGCCTGTTCCTCCACGATCGCGCGCATCTTCGACGTAGTCGGGTCGACCAGCTTGGCGAAGCCGTGGCGCACCAGCGCGGAGACGGTCGACGACACGGTGAAAGCCGACGAGCGGCTTTCCAGCACCAGTTCCGCGATGGTGCGCTTGCCGTCGATGGCGCGGACGATCGGCTCCTCCACTTCCTCGAGGTCGGTGTAGTCGACTTCCTTCACCAGCTTCGGGATCACGGCCTCATTGGGGATGGTCTCGCGGATGCGCGCCCACTCGTCGACGCGCCGCGTCCCTTCCATGATGATGCCGGTGACGTCGACCTGCAGCGGGATCATCTCCATCTGCGGCAGCTCGTCGTCGACGAAGTAAAAGTCGCCGTCGTTCCAGAGGAAGATGTCGTAGATCTCCTCCTCCGCCTTGAGGCGCATGAAGCGCACGAGGTCGGGCTCGTTGATGACCTCGATCATCACCAGGATCTTGCCGAGGAGGATGCCCGACTGCTGCTGCACCTCCATCGCCTTCTTCAGCTCCGGCTCGGTGAGGTAGCCGTGGCTCATCAGGAACTGGCCGAGGTACTCGCGCGGGTCGTTCGAGGCGGAGGAGATCACGCGGCCGTTGCGGAAAAAGATCTTCTTCTCGACGCGCTTGTTCGAGATGACGAGCGTCCCGGTCTTCTGGCCCAGGCTGAGCCACTGAAGAAGATCGCCGGGAAGCATCGTGCGGAGATTGCCGGACAGGGCCATGAAGGGAGGGCGATTATAGTGGAGCGAAAAAACAACGGCGGGCCTTTCGGCCCGCCGCGTCGAGGACAGGCAATCCTGCCTGTCCGGCGCGCGAGGACAGGCAGGATTGCCTGTCCTCCACCTTGTCAGTGCGCCGCGGCGCGCTTCTTCGAGTCGGCCACGCGCACGACCACCGTGGCCGTGCCGGTGTTGCCGACCGCGTCCTTCGTCTCGATGGTGATCGTGTAGACGCGCTCCTTCCCGCTCGAGCGCTCGGAGCGGAGCTGCAGCGTGTTCGGACCGGTGATCACCCAGTCGTTCGGCGTGTCGCCGTCGCCGGTGCCCTGGGTCGGCTGGTTCGACGACACGGAGAGGATCTTCCACGTCGGCGCCGGATCGACGGCGTCGCTGAGCGTCGCCGAGACGGTCACGTTCACCATCTGATGGTTCGGCGGCCAGATCGTCCCCGGCGTCGCGCTGATGTGCGTCACCGCCGGCGCGGTGGTGTCCTGCACGATCACCTGGAAGGCGATCACGTCGCCGTTGAAGCGCGAGTCGATCGCGCTGCAGACGACGTCCGTCGGGCCGAGAGGGAACTGCGAGCCGGAGACCGGCAGGCAGCTCACCGGCACGTCGCCGTCGACGAGATCGTGCGCGGTGACGACGTACGTCGCCAGCGCACCCGCGGCCGACGTGGCCTCGACTTCGAGCAGCGACGGCGCGGTGATGACCGGCGGCGTGGTGTCGACGACGAGGACCGAGAACGAGCCGCTGGAGGTGCCGGAGGCATTCGTGGCCGTGCAGGTGACGGTGGTGCTGCCGAGCGGGAACGTCGATCCCGAAGCGGGAGTGCAGCTCACCGGCGTGTCGTCCGCGGACGTGACGATGAACGAAGCCACCGCGCCATCCGGTCCCGTCGCTTCCTCGACGAGGTCATCCGGCAGGATGAGCGCGGGCGGTCCGCCCGTGACGGTCACGTTGAACGAGGCCTCGCCGCGGTTCGCGTGCGCGTCGGTGGCCGTGCAGCGCACGCGCGTCGTCCCCTGCGCGAACGTCGACCCCGAGGCGGGGAAGCAGGTCACGGGGAGCGCTCCGTCGAGGTTGTCCGTCGCGGAGGCGGTGAACGTGACCACCGGAGTGTCGCTGGAGATGTTCGCGGGCACGGTGACGACCGGCGGCATGGTGTCGGTGACGATGGCGTGGAACGAGCCCACCGTCGTACCGAAGCTGTTCGTCGCGGAGCAGGAGACGATCGTCACGCCGAGGCGGAACGTGTCTCCCGAGGCGGGCGTGCAGGTGATCGGGACTTCGCCGTTCGCGTCATAGGCGAAGGCCTCGTAGGTCACGATGCCGCCGCTCGGGCTCATGGCCTCGCCGACGACGATCTCCGGCAGCGCGAGCAGCGGCGGGCCGCCTTCGTTCTGCGGAGCGCGCACGGTGAAGCTCACCGGACCGTGCGTGCGCACGCCGCCGCCGTCGTCGATGGAGCGGACGACGAGCGTGTGCTCGCCCGCCTCCCCCATCACCGGCGTCGGCACGAAGACGATCAGATGATCGCTGCCGGCGAAGCTCGGCTCGACGGGATGCACGCCGTCGAAGACCACCTGCGTCTCGACGGTGCCGATGAGATTCGAGCCGTAGATGTTGATGAAGTCTTCGGTGCCGAGATCGAACTCTGAGGGGGAGACTCGCGTGATGTCGGCCGCGGCCGTCAGGGCGAACAGACACAGGAATCCCACAAGGACGGCTCTCGCTTGGATCTGCATGGACGGCATTATGCGCCCGGAAATCGCGGGAAAGATACACTGCGCCGCGATGAGCGAACGCCCCGTCTTTTATTCAGAGGATGATCTCCATCAGCGCGGATTTAATTCTTCCGACGATCTCGGAAAGCCCGGTTCTTTTCCGTACACGCGCGGACCGCAGGCGTCGATGTACCGCGGCAAGCTGTGGACGATGCGGCAGTACGCCGGCTTCTCGACGGCCGCGGAGTCGAATCGCCGCTACCGCTACCTGCTCGAGCGCGGCACGACCGGCCTGTCCGTCGCCTTCGATCTGCCGACGCAGATCGGGATGGACTCGGACGACACGCGCGCGCGCGGCGAGGTGGGGAAAGTCGGCGTGGCCATCGACTCGATCGCCGACATGGAGACGCTGCTCGCGGAGATCCCGCTCGACCGCGTGTCGATCTCGATGACCATCAACGCGCCGGCGTCGATCCTCCTGGCGCTGCTGCTGGTGGTGGCCGAGCGCCGCGGCACGCCGTGGACGAAGCTGAGCGGCACGATCCAGAACGACATCCTCAAGGAGTACGCGGCGCGCGGGACGTACATCTTCCCTCCCGCGCCGTCGCTGCGCATCGTCACGGACATCTTCGAGTTCTGCGCGAGGGAAGTGCCGCGCTGGAACACGATCTCGGTCTCCGGCTATCACATCCGCGAGGCGGGATCGACGGCGGTGCAGGAGGTGGCGTTCACGCTCGCCAACGGCCTGCAGTACGTGCAGGCGGCGGTCGAGCGCGGGCTGGACGTCGACTCGTTCGCGCCGCGCATCTCGTTCTTCTTCAACGCGCACAACGATTTCATCGAAGAGGTGGCCAAGTTCCGCGCGGCGCGGAAGCTGTGGGCGAAGCTGATGACGGAGCGCTACGCGCCGAAGGATCCGCGCAGCGTGGCGCTGCGGTTCCACGCGCAGACGGCCGGCTCGACGCTGACCGCGCAGCAGCCGGAGAACAACGTCGTCCGCGTGGCCTATCAGGCCATGGCGGCGGTGCTGGGCGGCTGCCAGTCGCTGCACACGAACAGCCGCGACGAGGCGCTGGCGCTGCCGACGGAGGAGTCGGTGAAGATCGCGCTGCGCACGCAGCAGATCCTCGCGCACGAGAGCGGCGTGGCCTCGACGGCCGATCCGCTGGCCGGCTCGTACGCGGTGGAGGCGCTGACGCTGGACATCGAGCGCGAGGCGCGTGCGCTGATCGAGAAGATCGACGCGATGGGCGGCGCGACGGCGGCCATCGCGTCGGGGTTCATGCAGCACGAGATCGGAGACTCGGCGTACCTCGCCCAGCGCGCATTGGAAGAAAAGAGTGCGATAGTGGTCGGCGTGAACGACTTCCTCGAAGCGGAGGACGTGAAGCTGCCGATCATGGTCATCGACGAGAGCGTGGAGCGCGACCAGGTGGCGCGGCTGGAGGCATTCCGCGCTTCGCGCACGCGGGACTGGCAGTCCGCGCTGTCCCGCCTCGACGAAGCCGCGCGCACCGCGGAGAACCTGATGCCACTCATCGTCGACTGCGTGCGCAACGAGTGCACGATCGGGGAGATCGTGAACGCGATGAAGCAGACGTTCGGGGAGCATCGCGAGTCCTTCTGATGCGCTTCGGACGTCAACGCTCGCCGCGCGATCTCCTGGTCATCGCACTGCTGATGACGGGCTTCTGCGGACTGGCCGTCGCCTTCTGGCTGCTGACCGGGACCTGGCTCGGGGCGCTGCTGCCGCTCGGCTTCGTCGTCGGCGCGTACGCCACGCTGCGCGCCGAGGTGCGGGAGATCGAGCTGCGCGGCGACACGCTGTTCCTGCGCACGTTGTTCCGCACGTATCCCATTCCCCGCGCTCACATCCGCCGGCTGCACGGCGGCGAGATCGAGGTGCTGAACGGGAACCGCTACGCGGTGGTGCCGGCGGACGCGAACGCGGACGAGGTGCAGCGGGCGCTGGCCACGTGGCTGGCGGAATAGAGTCTGGACTGCGGCAGCGACGTTGCTGCCGCTCTCCAACGTAGGGCAGGCTTTCAGCCTGCCTGGGACAGGCTGAAAGCCTATCCTACGTTTTGAGACGGCCTCCGAAAGCTGCCGCAGTCCAGAAAGTTTCTAGTCAGCGCCGGAGTCGAGCGAGTCCGTGTCGCTGCCGTTCATGTCACCGGCCGCGTGGTGGCGCTCCTTCGAGGGACGCGGACGGCGCCAGTCGAGCTCCATCCGGACGGTCCGCGCGATCGACCAGATGGCGATTCCCGCCACCACCGCACCGAGTCCGAAGAACAACAGCTTCGGCAGTTCCATGGCCGCCTCCCGTTGCCACGTTCTCTCGATCACGCGCGTGCTGAAGCTGCCGCGAACGTGCGCGTCCTCGTGACCACGTCACGAAATGTCTCTATTCGTCCATCCATCCGGCACTCCATCATGCCAGCCCTGAGACGCGGGTTCGACATCACAAAAGAGGATATCCATGAAAAAACGAATGATTTCTCTCCTGGTCCTTTCCATCGCCCTGTCCCTCGCGCCCACCGCGATGGCCACCTGTCTCCGGTGTCGTCCGCTTTTGAAGAAATGCGTCACCGCCACGGTCGACGGCTTTGAAGGCTGCTACTGGGCCAACGACTGCATCTTCAGCGGAGAGTATTGCACCGTGTCGCAGGCGGCGGTGCAGCCGCTCGCGTCCGAGTTCGAGGTCGCGTCGGTGGAGCGTCTCGACGAGCCACAGCCCCGCACCAACGAGCCGCGCGTCGCCTCGATCGAGACGGCGCCGGAAGCTCATCGCTGATCCATCGCGACCCCGCGTCTCACATCACCTCCAACGATCGGGAGACTCGCCATGCCGCTGCTGCCGATGCTGATCCTGCTCGCCGCCGCCGCGGCGGCCACACCCGAGGCTCCGCGCGCCGCCATCGAGGCCACCATCCGCGGAACGGACCAACCGCTCGAGGTCGAGCTGCTGCTGCGCACGCCGTCCGGGGAGTGGGAAGAGGTCGAGCACAAACGCCTCCCCGCCGGGACGCGCAAGGTGCGCTTCGCGGGACTCGCCTCCGGCGTCTATCAGGTCCGCCTCCGCGGTCCCGCCCCTACCGAGCAACTGGGAACGAAGATCGTCGTCGGCGCGCACGACAGCCGCCGCACGACGATCGCGGTCGAGCCGTTCACCGTCACCGGCCGCATCATGTTCGGGGGCACGCACCTCGGCGCCGGCGCCATCGAGCTGCACCACCGCGAGTTGCACTGGCGCGCCGCCGTCGGCCTCGATCGCGACGGCACGTTCCGCGCGCCGTTCTGGCAGCGCGGTGTGTTCCTGGCGAAAGTGCATGGTCCCGCGCTGCCGACGTCCTTTGCGGAAACGGTGGAACTGACGGAAGGACAGTCTGTGCTGAAGCTCGCCATTCCCGACGGGCGGATCACCGGCATCGTCCGCGACGCGAAGAGCGGCGCACCGCTGCCCGGCGTAATCGTGGACCTGCAGACACCGCTCGCGGACGGCGGGCGGCACGTGCAGTTCACCACCGGCCCGGAAGGGACGTTCGATTTCACGGGGATCCGGTACGGAAGGCAGATCGTGCGCCTCTATCCGCCGCTCCATCTCGAGCCGGAGCCGGTCGCGTTCACGATCGACGACGCGCAGCGGCTGCGCGAGCTCGACCTCCGGCTCGACCCCGGACGCGAGGCCGCGGTCACGGTGATCGATCGCGAGAACGATCCGGTGGCCGATGCGACGGTGTACGCGGTCGCCAACGGAAAGGTGCGCTCCCGCACGGCGACCGACGAGGACGGCCGCGCCTCGATCGCCATGCCGGCGGATGAACCGGCGACGCTGTTCGTCGTCCCGAAGGAAGGTCCGTTCGGCATCCTCCGCCTGCCGCGGGATGGAACGAAAGGGCGCCTGCCGATCTACCTGCCGCGGTCGACGTCCTCGCTGTTGATCCGCGCCCGGACGACGACCGGCGAGACCATGCCGCCGTTCTCGCTGCTGATGCGCTACAACGGCGAGCTCGTGCCGTCCGAGGTGGTCGAGGAACTGGCGGCGGTGCAGGGCCTGCAACTCATGACCGGGCCGGAGAGCGAAGCGCACCTGCAGAACATCCCCAGCGGCAGCTACGAGTTCTGGCCTTACCGCACCGACGATGAAGCGCAGTCGATCGTCGCCTCGGCGGACGCACTCCTCGCGCCGATTCATGTGAATGTACGGGTGGGCGCAAACGAGATCGCCGTGAAGTTCGCGGCGAAGGGCGGCGGGCGGCGGTGAGGCGGGCCGTCAGCTCTTCTTCTTTTTCCACTCGTTCATCATGTCGACGAAGTCCGTGAACAGATAGAACGAGTCGTGCGGCCCCGGTGCGGACTCGGGGTGGTACTGCACGGCCATGGCCGGCTCGCGGCGGTGGCGGAAGCCTTCCAGCGTCTGGTCGTTGAGGTTGATGTGCGTGTACTCGACGTCGTTCGCGCTGAGCGTGTCGGGATCGACGGAGAAGCCGTGGTTCTGCGCGGTGATCTCGACGCGTCCGGTGCGCAGGTCCTTGACCGGATGGTTGCCGCCGCGGTGGCCGAATTTCAACTTGTAGGTCTTGCCGCCGAGGGCGAGGCCGAGGAGCTGATGGCCGAGGCAGATGCCGAAGATCGGCACCTTGCCGACGAGCTGGCGGATGTTCTCCTGCGCGTACGTGACCGGCTCCGGATCGCCCGGGCCGTTGGAGAGCATGACGCCGTCGAAGTTGCGGTCGAGGATCTCGTCGGCGTGCGTGGTGGCGGGATAGACCGTGACGTCGATTCCCTGCTTCGTGAGCTGGCGGAGGATGTCGCGCTTGACGCCGAAGTCGTACACGGCCACGCGCAGCGGCGCGTTGGTCGACGCCTCGAACGCGTACGGGCGCAACGCGGTGACGCTCTGCACGAGGTCGAGTCCGGCCATCGACGGCGCGCGGCGCAGCTCGGCCACGATGTCGTCGACCGGGCGGTCGACGTTCGAGGTGATCAGGCCGCGCATCGCACCCTGGTTGCGGATGCGGCGCGTGAGCGCGCGCGTGTCGACGCCGGCGATGGCCGTGACGTTGGTGCGGCGGAAGTACTCGCCGAGCGAGAGCTCCGCGTGCGCGCTGGACGGCTCCTCGATGGCGTCGCGGACGACGAAGCCCGCCACCTGCGGCGTGTCGCTCTGCTCGACGATGTTCTCGACGCCGTAGTTGCCGATGTGCGGGTACGTCATGACCACGATCTGGAAGCGGTAGGAGGGATCGGTGGCGATCTCCTGATAGCCCGTCAGCGAGGTGTTGAACACGACCTCGCCGATGGCGTCCGCCGTCGCGCCGAACGACTCGCCTTCGTACACCGTACCGTCTTCGAGAACCAGCCGTGCCTGTGCCATGAACGGCCGCGGATCGTACCATGTGCGGATCACGACCAGACGCGAACCCCGCAAGGTGGAGGACAGGCAATCCTGCCTGTCCCGCCATGGCCGAGGAGAGGCAACCCCGTCGTGACCGCGGGCAGGCAGGATTGCCTGTCTTCCACCCCGGATCACTCGTAGCGCAGCGCCTGCACCGGGTTCAGCCGCGCCGCGCGCATGCTCGGGATGATCGTGGCGATGAACGACACGAGGATCGAGAAGCCCGCGATGACGAGCAGGTCGACCGGCCGCGTGACGAACGGGATCGACGACACGAAATACACCTCGGCGATCTCCGGCGGGAACCGCAGCAGCTCGTAGCGCGTGAGGATCCAGCAGGTCAGCGTGCCGAGGAACATCCCCGTGCCGGTGCCGGCCAGGCCGACCAGCGTGCCGTACCAGAGGAAGATGCGGCGCACCATCTTCGCCTCCGCCCCCATGGACGTGAGGATGCCGATCTCGCGGCGCTTCTCCTGCACGGTCATGATCAGCGTGGAGACGATGTTGAACGTCGAGACGAAGACGATCAGCCCGATGACGATGAAGAGCACGAGCTGCTGGAGCTGCAGCATGGAAAAGAGCTGGCGGTTCATCTCGCGCCAGTCGCTCACGGTGTAGCGCTCCTCGGTGCTCTTCTCGATGGCGGCGGTGGCGCGGTCGATGTCTGCGCCCGGCTGCAGCTTCACCTCGACGAGGTTCGCGGCGTCGCCCATGCCGAGGAGCTGCCGCGCCTCGGCCAGGTCGATGAAGAGCCAGCGCGCGTCGAACTCGTAGAAGCCGGTGGCGTAGACGTTCGTGACGAGGAAGGTCGCCGTGCGCGGCATGAAGCCGTCCGCGCCCGCCGCGGCGACGGTGACGCTCAGCGCGTCGCCCGGCTTCACGCCGAGCTTCGTGGCCAGGTAGCGTCCCACGGAGACGCCGCGCTCCCCTTCCGCCGTCGTGAACTCCCCGCGCGGCCCGACCACCTTGGCCAGCATCTGCGACGTCTTGCCTCGCGACGGCTCGATGCCCTTGAGCATCACTTCCGAGCCGGTGGTGTTCGCCTCCGTCGTCACGACGGCGTGCTGGAAGAGCACCGGCGACGCGTGCGCGACGCCCGGCGCGGCCCGGATCTTCGCCACCAGCTCGCGCGGATCGGTGATCGGCGTGCCGATGGAGTAGACGAAGACCTCCGCGTTCCCGCCCAGCAGCTTGTTCTGCAGGTCGCCGCGATAGCCGGTCATGAGCGCCATGGAGATGACCAGCGCCATCACGCCGATGACCAGGCCGAGGACGGAGACCAGTCCGACGGCGGAGACGAGGCGGTCGGTGGGGCGGCGAAGGTAACGCCACGCGATGTGGCGCGCGAGGTTCATGCGCCGCGGATTATAGGGTCGCGCGCGAATGCGACGTTGGCGGCAGCGCGCAGGCCCTGCAAGGTAACGGTGGTGAAGCGCTCGCCGAGCGTTCCGTCGCCGCCGATCGCGTGCGCCTCGTATCCGAAGCCGCGCAGCAGCCGCGCCACGGCCTCGAATCGCGCCCCGCCCTCGGCACGCATGGCGCGTCCCGCCTCGATGCTGTCGAAGCGCAGCGCCTCCGGCCACACCTCCGCGACGATGAGCCGCGGGCAGCTGCGCTCCAGCAGCCCGCTCATGCCGCGCACGACGCCCTCCTCCGCTCCTTCGACGTCGATCTTCACGACGTCGAGCCGCGTGAGGCCGCGCTCGCGCGCGTAGCCGTCGAGCGCCAGCGCAGGAACGCGCACGCGCGTGCCGCCGCGCAGCCACTCGTGCCGCTGCAGCGACGCCACGCCGAGCAGCGTCTCGCGCTCGGCCGGGAGAAAGAGCTCGACTTCACCGCCGTGACGCTCGCACACCGCGGCGTGATTCACGGTCACGCGCTCGCCGTATCCGTTGCGCTCGACGGAGCGGCGCAGCAACCCGACGAGCGCTTCCTGCGCGTCGAAGGCATGCACGCGCGCGCCGCGGCCCGCCGCCAGGATGCTGTAGTAGCCGACGTTCGCGCCGACGTCGAAGAAGACGTCATCGTCGCCGAGGGATCGCAGCAGCAGCCGCGTCAGGCCTTCGTCCTCGGCGAAGCAGCGGCCGGTGACGAACGGGAAGAACGCCTCGCGCGTGGCGGGGACGAGCAGCCGCGCGCCGTCGAAGAGCCGCGCCTCCACCGGCCGGCCCGCATGCATGCGCATCAACTCCTCGGCGATCAGGCCGCGGCCCGGCAGGCGATGCGGGAAGCGGTGCCCGAGTGCGATCGCGACGCGCTCGGCCGGACCGCGGAGCGGCCCGCGCAGCACGCGGCGAAGCATGAATGCCACGGCGGGACGGAGCATGAATGCGGCGTCGCGGCGCGGTTCGCGGAGCGCCGGCGTCCCGCCGGCTGCCCGGGCGGCGTCCCGCCGCCCGGGGGTGGCGGCGCGGGACGCCGGCACGGCAGCCGGCGAGGACGCCGGCGCTCCGCCCAACAGCTCGCGATAGACATCCTCGATGCTCCGCGTCACGGCCGCGGCGTCGAAGCGCTGCCGCACCTCCTCCTGCGCCGCCGATGCGAGGCGCGCCGCGAGCGCCGGATCGTCGAGGATGCGCCGCACCGCCGCGGCCAGTCCGTCGGCATCGTGGGCGAGCAGTCCCGTGCGCCCGTCGTCGATCACGTCCGGGATGCCGCCCACCGGCGTGGCCACGACGGGCGTGCCGACGGCCATGGCCTCGACGAGCACGCGGCCGAACGACTCGTGGCTGGAGGTGCAGAGCAGCACGTCCATGGCCGCCATCTGTTCGGCCACGTCGTCGCGCGGCCCGAGGAAGCGGACCCGCTCCCCGAGTCCGAGGACGGCGGCGCGCGCGCGGATCTCGCGCTCGTACGGCGCGCCGTCGAGGATCGGCATCACGCCGCCGACGATGACGCCGCGCACGTGGTCGCCGAGGCGCGCCAGGACGTCGAGAAAGAGCTCGTGCCGCTTCACGCGCACGAAGTTCGCCACCAGGCCGATGACAAACGTAGGACAGGCTTCAGCCTGTCCGGGGCAGGCTGAAGCCTGCCCTACGTTGCGCGGCGGTGCCACGAAGCGCGTGCCGTTCGGGATGACGGCGATCTTCTCCGCCGGCGCGCCCCACGCCACGAGCTGCCTGCGTCCGGTCGCCGTCGTGGCCACGAAGCGATCGACCTGGCGGGCGACGCGGCGGAAGAGGAACCGCGTGTGCGCGCGGTAGATCAGTCCGCGCTCGTGCAGCACGAGCCGCAGCGACGGATGCCGCCGTTTCGCCACCGCGGCAGCGATGCCGGCCACGAGCGAGTTGGCGTGAATGAGCCGCACGTTCTCCCGCTCGACGAGCGTGTCGACGGCGCGCGTCGCGGCGAGCAGGTCGGCCAGCGTGCCGAGGGGCTGCTTCGGCGAGAAACGCCACTGATGCGCATGCGTGCCGGCCACGTGCACCGTGACGCCGAGACGCTCCAGCGCCGCGACGTACTCCGCTCCCGGCGGGCAGACCACCACGCGCCGGTAGAACGCGCGGTCGCGCGTGGCCAGCAGTTCCACGATCGACTGTTGCGAGCCGGCGTTCAGGAACGACAGCTCGGTCGGATAGAGGATCGACGGCGCGCTCACCGCGTCAGCTCCTCCGCCACGCGCCGGAGGCGGGCCGCCGCGGCGGCGACGCTCAGCTCGCGCTCGGCCCGCTCCCGCCCCGCCCGCCCCATGCGCGCGGCCGTCTCGCGATCGGTCAACAGGTTGACGATCGCCTCCGCCAGCGAGCGCTCGTCGTCGACGAGCACGCCGGTGACGCCGTCGAGCACGGCCTCCGCCGTCCCGCCGGAGCGTCCTCCGATGGCCGGCTTCCCGCACGCCGCGGCCTCGGTGAAGGAGATGCCGAAGCCCTCCACTTCCCCTTCCTCGTCGCGACTCATCATCACGAAGAGATCGCACGACTGGTACCACGGGACGACGTCCACGACCGCGCCGGCGAACTGCACCGCGCGCTCGACGCCGAGCTCGCGCGCCAGCGCCTCCAGCCGCGCGCGCTCCGGTCCCTCGCCGACGATCGCGTACTGCACGTCCGGGATCCGCGCGAGCACGAGCGGCAGCGCGCGGAGCACGGTGTCGTGTCCCTTCCGCGGCACGAGGCGCGCGACGGTGAGCAGCAGCGGCGGGGGACAGGCAGGATTGCCTGTCTTCCACCTGGGGACGAAGCGCTCCGTGTCGACGGGCGGCACGATCTTCACGATGCGCGATGCGTCGATGCCGTACTCCGCGGCGGCACGCGCGCCGAAGTCGCTGATGACGATCACCCGCGCCGCGCCGCGCAGCACCATCCGTGCGACGCGCTGCATGAGCGCCGAGCGCCGCTGTGTGGTGAGGTCGGTGCCGTACACGTGCACCGCGTACGGGATGCGGAACAGCCGCGACGCGACGTACGCGAGCACGCCGGACGAGAAGAGCGTCCCGGCGAAGAGGACATCCGGCCGCGCGCGGCGGATGGCGCGCAACGCGGCGAAGAACCGGGGGCGCACGAGCCGCGGAGCGTCGCCGTACAGATCGCGCAGGTAACTGGCGATGCCGCCGATGGCGGGCGGAAAATCGTCCGTAACGAGCAGCATCCTCACACCCGCTCCCAGGCCTCGAGCGTCCGCTCGGCGGTGCGTTTCCACGTGAACTGCGCGGCGCGCGCCAGTCCGCGGCGGCGCAGCTCGTCGCGCAGTGCATCGTCTTCGAGCATGCGCCGCAGCCCCGCGGCCAGTCCTTCCTCAGTCGGCTCGACGAGCAGTCCCGCCTCCCCCACGACCTCGGGGATGCTGGTGCGGTTCGACGCGAGCACCGGCGTGCCGCACGCCATCGCCTCGAGCGGCGGCAGTCCGAAGCCCTCGTGCAGCGACGGGAAGACGAAGAACAACGCGCCGCCGAGGAGCGCGGGCAACGCGTCGTCATCGACGTCGCCGAGACAGCGCGCCACGTCGCCGTACCGCTCGCGCGGCGACGGATAGCGCGGGTCTTCGCGGCCGGCGATCACGAGCGTCGTGTCGCGCGGAGCCACGCGCCGCCACGCGCGCACGAGCGCGTCGACGTTCTTGTGCGGCTTGTTCGTTCCGACGTACAGCACATACCGCCCAGGTGGAAGACAGGCAATCCTGCCTGTCCCTCCGGTGACTGCACAGGCAGGATTGCCTGTCCTCCACGGCCGGAAGCGCTCGTCGGCCGCGAGCGGCGCGACGTCGATCCGCGACCGCGCGATCCCGAGCCGCGCCACCAGCGCCTCCCGCGTGGCCTCGGAAATCGCCACGATGCGCGAGGCCAGGCGGAACGAGGCCCGCGTCTTCAGCGCCCATTTCCAGCCCCCGCGCTCCGGCGGGATCAGGTCGTACGCCGTGAC
Source organism: Thermoanaerobaculia bacterium (assembly GCA_036375135.1). Lineage (GTDB taxonomy): Bacteria > Acidobacteriota > Thermoanaerobaculia > Gp7-AA8 > Gp7-AA8 > QHVT01. The sequence goes on from DASUSL010000088.1 coordinate 35,136, forward strand.
CACCGCGCGCCGCACCAGCGGCCGCACGAAATACGGCGCGTGCCAGACGTCGTACGCCGGCCGCGGCACGCGCCGCTGCGCGAGGAAGCCGTACGGCCCGACGTCCACCGGCAGCAGCTCGAAACGCGCGTCGAGCGCGGCCAGCAGCTCGCGGTGCCGCGGCTGATGCAGCACGGTGATGCGATGGTCGTGGCTCGCCTCGGTGAGGCCGCGCAGCAGGCCCAGCGTCGCCCGCCCGATGCCGGGCAGCTCCGGTCCGATCGCGCGCGCGTCGAAGATCACCCGCATCAGACGATCCCCGAGATCCAGGCGATCAGCCGCGCCGCGGGAAGCAGCAGGAGCTGCGCGAGCACGGTGCCGGCGATCTGCGCGGCGACGAAGAGCGTGATGATTCTGCGGAAGGCCGCCTGCGACATCTTTCCCTCGATGGCATCGTCGGTGATCACGCCGAGGAAGGGATCCGTGAAGAGCAGCACGATGACCGTGGCCGCGCCGTTGATGAGCAGCGACATGTTGCTGGCGGTCATGCGGAACTGCGGGTTGATGTAGCCGGCGTAGAGCGAGGAGAAGAGGCCCACGGTCAGCAGCGCCGCGGCGACGGTGTAGAGCGCGACCACGCCGAGAGGAAGCGCGCGGAGGTCGCGGAGCTGCGTCAGGTTGGACATCGACGGAACGCGCAGCGCGCCGCTGAGGTGATGCATGCGGAACGTAGCCAGGCCGTGGCGCAACAGGCGCGGCAGCGAGCGATGGACGCCGAGGCCGGCCACGGCGTCGCTGATCAGCCGCTGCGCGGTGGGGATGAGCAGGGCGCCGGCGATGCTGCCGAGGGTCGCGGAGAGGAGCAGCACGCGGAACGCGAGCTCGTCGCCGCCGCTGCCGCTGTGCAGGTTGCGCTCGATGTGCTTGGCCAGCAGCAGCGCCTGCAGCGACGTGGAGAAGCGCATCAGCAGCACCAGCACGTTGAAGAGCGCCACCGCGGAGCTGAGGCGTCCCGTGCGCGCGCCGGCCACGCGCACCGAGAAAAAGAGCGTGGTGATGAAGTTGACGATGAACGTCAGCGTGAAGACGATCGCGAGCTGGCTCACGCCAGCACCTCGTCGTAAAGACGCTGGATCGCCGCGACGGCGCGCGTTTCGTCGAAGTCATGCTCCGCGCGGACGCGCGCCGCGCGACCCATGCGCTCGCGCAGTGCGGCGCCGTGCAGCAGCGCCGTCATCGCGGCCGCGAGCTCTTCGACGTCGCCCGGAGCGACGAGCAGTCCGGTCTCGCCGTCGGCGACGATCTCCACCGGCCCGCCGTGCCGCGTGGCGATGACCGGCTTGCCGCTGGCCATCGCCTCGAGGAGCACGAGGCCGAACGGCTCGGGCCAGACGGACGGCAGCACCAGCACGTCGAGCGCGGCGTGCAGTTCGGCGATGCGCTCCGGGCCGTAGCGCCAGCCGGTGAAGCGCACGTCGACGCCGAGGTCGCGCGCGAGCGCGTGCAGGCCCGCGGCGAATTCCTCGCGCCCCTCCACCGCCCCGCCGGCCACGACGAACTTCGCATGCGGCACGCGCGCCGCAGCGCGGAGGAAGACGTCCACACCCTTCCAGTGATCGAGCCGGCAGACCACGCCCGCGACCACGTCGTCGTCGGCCAAACCCAGCTCGCGGCGAACCAGCGGAGCGCCGGCGTCCTCGCCGGCTGCCGCGGCGGCGTCCCGCGCCGCCGCTCCCCGGGTGGGCGGCGAGGACGCCGCCCGGGCAGCCGCCGGGACGGCGGCGCTCCGCTGCGGGCGGAACGCGTGCAGGTCGATGCCGTCGTGCACGACGGCGAGCTGCTGCGGCGCTGGCTCGAACATCGCCGCGATGGCGCCGCTCATGGCCACGATGCGATCGGCGAAGCGGCGCGCGAGGAAGAGCTCGAGACGCCGCATGACGCGCGACTGCAGCACGATCTCGCGCACGTGCCAGACGTGCGGACGGCGCGCCAGCCACGCCGCGGCGAAACCGTGCAGCGCGTGCAGCGTGTTCGTGTGCACGAGGTCGATGCCCTCGCGCCGGATGAGCCGCGCCAGGCGCCACACCGCCAGCGGATAGCCGAGGACGTAGCGGACGTGATGCATCGCGCCGAGGCGCGTGGAGAGACGGTGCATGGCCGGCTCGACCACCACCGTGGCGCCGCTCGCGCGCAGCGCGCCGCTCAGCGGTCCCTCCTTCGGCAGCGCCACGAGGGCGCGGAAGCGCGTGCGGTCGAGACCGGCCACGAGGCGCAGCAGGCAGACGTCCGAACCGCCGATCTCCGAGCTGGACTGCACATACAGAATGTTGCGGCGCGCGGGAGCCGTCACGGGCGCGGATTGTACGGGACGACGTCGGGCGGCCGCCGCGCGCCGAACAGCGCCGCGTCGATCATCATCAGCAGGCAGCGTCCCCAGATCAGCGTCGCACTCACCGCGTCCAGCAGCGGATTGCGGCGGAAGTGTTTCGCGTAGTAGCGCCAGATGCTGCGGTGCAGCACGATCGCGCGCCGCACCGGCATGCTCCGGCTGCTGCCTCCGATGTGATGCAGCACGCGCAGCGCGGGGTGATAGACCACGCGCCATTTCTCCGCGGCCGCGCGGCGGCAGAAATCGATGTCCTCCATGTACATGAAGAAGCGCTCGTCGAGACCGCCCAGCTCGCGGCGGTGGATCAGGCAGGCGCCGGAGACCCAGTCCGTCTCCTGCACGGCGCCGTGATCGCGGTCGGTGTGCAGGTAGTCGCGCGTGAAGCGGTTGCGCGGGAAGAAGCGCGTCAGCAGCGAGTTGCGGTTGAAGAACGCCGTTGCGTACGACGGAAAGTCGCGCGAGGAGAGCTGCACGCTGCCGTCCGCGTTCACGAGCTGCGGCCCGATGACGCCGACCCGCGGCTGCGCGTCGAGATACGCCAGCACCTCGGCCATGCCGCCGTTCAGCAGACGCGCGTCCGGATTCAGCCAGCAGACGTAGCGCCCGGTCGTGACGGCCAGGCCGGCGTTCACGCCGGCGGCGAAGCCGCGGTTGCGCTCATTCGCGAGCAGCCGCACGTGCGGGAAGCGCTCGCGCACCATGGCCGCGCTGCCGTCGGCGGAGGCGTTGTCGACGACGCACACCTCGTGCGCGACGCCGCGCAGATGCTCGCCCAGCGAGTCGAGACACGCCGCCAGAAGCTCGCGGGTGTTGTGACTGACGACGATGACGGAGAGGTCCACCAACTCAGTGCCGGACGATCCGCCCCTCGATGTCGGTGTCGATGGTTCCCTTCTGACGCAGGTACGCCTCGACGGTGGTGCGGAAGTCGGCCTCGCGATCGGTGTGGATCTTCGGCGGACGGTTGGCGTCGGCGAAGAGCGCGAAGCCGTCGTCCTCGCCGTGCAGGTACATGTAGTCGAGCGTGGCCACGCTGTACGTGGCCTCGAGGTCCAGCGGCTTCCCGCCGACCTTCACCTCTTCCACCACATACGCGTCTGCGTCTCTGCGGTACGAGAACGTGACGCCGGAGACCTGGAGGAAGCGGCCGTCGCCCGCGTCGGCGCGCGAGACGCCGTGGCGCAGCAGGTCGAGGAGCTGCTGCCCGCTGACGTCGAAGGCCACCAGCGTGTTGCGGAAGTAGAAGATCCCTTCCATGTCGTACTTCGTGATCGGACCGGGCGGGATGTTGTCGTTGATGCGCACGCTGCCGCCGTTGAGCAGGCCGACGTCGGTGCCCATCTGCGCGCGGGCGATGTCGGTGAGCAGATTGCCGAGGGCGCTCTCGCGCCCGCGGATGACCGGCTCGACTCCTTCGAGGAGGTTCTGCGTCGTGGCCAGCGTCTCGTTGCCGCCGAGCTTCGTCCCCAGCTCGCCGAGCCAGTACTGCACGCGCGCGTCGACGTCTTTGTCTTTCGGGATGTGCTGGTCGAGCACGACGCGCAGCGGCGTCGTGTGCACGCCCTGCCGGTCGACGGTGACGTCGTAGACGACGACGCTCTTCGCGTCGGCATCCCCTTTGGAGATCCA
>DASUSL010000089.1:0-6417 GCA_036375135.1 Thermoanaerobaculia bacterium
TCGACGAGTGGGAGGTCGCGGCCGCGAAGCGCTTCGAGCGCGGCGCCGTACGCCGGATCGGTGCGCACTTTCCAGCGCACGTAACCCTGCAGCGCGCGGCGTTCGTAGAGCGACGCCAGCCGGTTGGAGAGCGCGATCTCCTTCACGCGGTGAGGTGCTCGATCAGCGTGATGAGCTCGGGAAGGTTGAACGGCTTCGGCAGGATCGCGGAGACGCCCATCTGCAGCAGCGCCTGCGGCTGCACGCCGAGGTGCGCGGAGACGACGACGATGGGGATGCGGCCCAGGCGGCCCGTCTCCTGGAGTCGCTGCAGGAAGTCCCAGCCGTTCACGCCGGGCATGGCCAGGTCGAGCAGCACGACGTCGGGGTTGTGAATGGTCAGCGCGCGCTGCCCCTCGTTGCCGTCGCCGGCGAGCAGCACCTGGAAGCCGTGCTGGCGCAGCGCGGCGGCGAGCATGCCGCGGATGGGAAGGTCGTCGTCGATGACCAGGACGCGCTTGCGCGCGACTTCACTCAGCCGCTTGTCTTTCGTTCCAGTCTGCGTGCTTCCGAGGTTCATGGGGTGCTGCATTCTATCGACGGATGAGAACGGCTTGCAGGAGATGAGCCATCAAAAGAGATCGCTGTCGCCCCATGTGTAATAAAGATCCTGGCGCATGCGCGCCACGACGTCCGGCCAGGCGAAGGGGACGCACATCACCGAGAGGTCCTGCGGCTCGGGAAGGGTCTCGAAGCCGAGGCGCCGCAGCGTCTCGTCGAAGAAGCGGGGACGCGGGGGGAACCACGCCTCGATGGTGTCGACGGGATACGACGGAACTACATGGCGCAGCACGACTTCCACCGCGTCCATCTGTTTCGGGTCGAACAGCGCGTCGCCCCAGGTGAAGCGGTTCTCGCGGATGCGGAAGGCGATCCAGCCGACGAGCCTGCGCCACTTGCGGACGGCCACGACGGCGTACCGCGTGTCGGGGCACTTGAGGTAGCGCCAGCGCACGTATTGCGCATCGCGTTTCACGAGGAAGCGGTAGGCATTTGCGCAGCGTGCAAACAACTCGTCCCACTCGTCCGTCGTGTCGCGGATCAGCTCGAGCTGATAGCCGCGCAGCCAGCGTGAGGAGCGGCTGATGGGCCGCGGCGGCTTTGCCACGCGATAGGTCACGGGCTCCACGCGGTCGCTGCGGAGATAGCGCAGCGAGATCTTCTGGATGTTGCCGACGTTGAAGCCGTAGTTGAAGGCGACTTGCTCTTCGCAGAAACGCTCGTAGAAATCGAGCGCGGTGCGCCCGAGGATGGTGGTCGGGCCGCGGCCGATATGGCGGATGGAGACGTCGGTCATCGTGTCGCCGATCTGGTGCGCGAGGACGTCGTCGCCGTACGCGAAGAACGGCACGGCGTAGCCGGCGTAGTGGGCGACGAGCTTCCCGTCGGCGAAGGCGAGGCTGATGCGCTCGTTGCCGAAGGGATTCTCGCGGTACTTCCAGCGAAAGTGCTCGAGGCTGCGCGGCGCGTGCGGGAAGGCGCGGGCGAAGAGGTCGAGGATCTGTGCTTCGTCGCCCGGCGCGTAGGCGCGCACTTCAACGGGCATGCGTCGGTTCCACCGAGCGGATCGCGCGGGCGTTCATCGCCGAGCCGGAGCGCCGCCGCGCCACGATGCGGATCGAGCCGGTGCTGACGATGGCCGGGTCGGGCATCATCGACAGCAGCAGCTTCGCGAACGGCGCGAGCAGCGGATGATGCGCCGCGAACCAGTGCCGCAGGAACCTCTGGTCGCGGTATTCGAAGTCGGGTCCGATGTCGATGATCTCGAAGCCGGAGTGCTCGAGCAGCTCGATGATCGCCGAGCGTGAATAGAGAATGAGATGCGTGCGGAAGTTCTGAGCCATCCGCTTCCGCTCGGAGAAGAGATAGATCAGCCCCTCGGTGTCGAACGTCGACAGGAACAGCACGCCGCCCGGCTTGATCAGGTCTTTGATGCGCGCCAGCGCGTCGTGCGGATCGGCGATGTTCTCGAAGACGTGGAAGAGCGTGAGGGCGTCGAAGGCGGGGCCGACGTTCACGAACGACGACAGCGAGGCGCAGTAGACCTCGAGTCCGCGCGCGCGTGCGTGACGCGCCGCGGCGGAGGCGGGATCGATGCCGACGTACTCGTAGTCATTCGCGGCCAGGACGCCGAAGCTGCCGTCGCGCACGCCCACCTCGAGCACACGCGCGCGCGACGGAAGCTGGCGGCGCACCCAGTTGAAGCGCCGCTGGCTGGTGCGCTCGCGCGCGGGCGGCGAATGCGTCTCGTACGTCGGCGTCGCGGGGGCGCTGTGCGCACGCAGCACGCGCCGCACCGGCACGGTTCCCTCTTCATCCGCGAACTGGTTCAGGTAGCGGCATTTGCATCGCCTGCACGCGCGCACGACGTTGCCGGGGATCTGCGCCGCCGTCCAGACCTCGGGCGAAAAACAGACCGGGCATCGCCTCGCCGCGCGGTACGCATGCCTGCGATTGGCGAGACGGATCTTCAACGCCGGAATGATGCCGCCGCACGGACCGAACGAGCGCGGATGCTCTCCGGCATGCACCACGAGGTGCTCGATGCGGAAGCCGTACTTGTTGGCGAGATACGCCAGCTCGAGCTCGCAGCCGCCGTCGCAGAGGCGCGATTCGCCGGCGACGATCTTCGCCGCGGTGTTCGAGAACGCCGCGAGCTGAATGGTGCGGTCGGGCAGGATCGGGACGAGCAGCCAGCGCAGCGCGCGCGGGCCGTCGTAGTCGGTGCGGGTGGAGCCGAAGACGACCTCGCACGCACCCGACTCGATCATGGCCACGGCGTCGCCGATGGCGCTGACGGGATACGGCAGGCGCGGGTCGGCGACGACGATGACCCGGCCGCGGGCGTCGCTGATGCCCCGACGAAGGAGGGGGCCGACCTCCTCCCCTTCCGGCGCGAGCACCTCGAACGTGAGGCCGGTGCTCTCGAGGTACGTTTCGAGCGCGCCGAGGGAAGGGCTGACGCCCGGCCGCCGCGGCACCACGACCGACACGCTGGTCGACGTCATGGCCTGATTTTATAGCGGAGGTAGATCGGGGCGCCGTTCAGGGAGGCTTTGACCTCGGCGGGAACGTCCTCGGCGTAGCCGAGGTAGCCGGCGGCGGTGTCGAAGGTGGGCAACGGCGAGGCCTCGGTGATGACGGTGGAAGACAGGCAATCCTGCCTGTCCTGCGGGTGGAGAGGGACAGGCAGGATTGCCTGTCCTCCACTTTTTTCGAAGCGCTTCATGGTCCTCGCGAGCCAGGGGCCGTTCCACTTTTCCAGGTACTTCCATTCGGACTCGGCGTAGCGGGCGGCGGCGGCCTCGGCGGTCTGCGACGCGCTCTGGTTGTAGACGTGGCGCACCTTCGCCTGGGGGACGTAGACGATGCGTTTGCGGTGCGCGGTCACGCGTCGGAGAAAGTCGGTCTCTTCGAAGTACAGCGGGAAGCGCTCGTCGAAGCCTTCGAGGGTGTCGAAGTCGCGCGCGCGCACGGCCATCACGGCGCCGGAGAGCATGCGCACCGGCGTCGTCTGCGTCAGCGACCAGAAGGCGACGCGTTTGGCGAAACGGCGCTCGTCCCGTTGCGCGCGCCATGTCGCCGAGCGCGAGGCGAGCACCTGGTCGAGCTTCTCGCGCGCGGTGAGGAGATCGCCGGGCGGCAGGTGCCAGCGGTGGGCGTCGTCCCAGAAGAGCGCGGGGCCGGCCACCGCGGTTTTCCTGTCGAGAGCAGCAGCGAGGAGATCGATCGCGGGCGGGGCGAAGAGGACGTCGGGATTCGAGATCACGATCGTGTCGCCGTCGCAGGCGCGGCGGCCGTCGTTGATGGCGCCGGCGTAGCCGCGGTTCGTCTTCGAGACGATCAGGCGATCGGCAAAGTGCAGTGCTTCCGCTTCGCGCGGATCGCAACTGTTGTCCACGATCACCACCTGCAGCGGCGCCGAGGACGCGGCGCGTGCGGTGCGCACGGCCTCCGCGGCCAGCGCCGCGGAACGGAAGTTGACGACGAGGAGCGAAATCATCGACGGTCGAGCACCGTCGGTTCTTCGACGCGCGGCAGATCCCAGCGGTGATCGACGCCGATCAGGCCGATCTCGAAGCGGTCGCCGGTCATCGAGAACGCGGGGCGCACGTCGCGGCGGTCGAACACGGTCATGGCGTTCTCGTCGCCGACGTACGCGATGATCGAGTAGTCGCCGCGCAGCAGCGGCACGTCGACGAGGCGCACGGTCAGGTCGTACGACGTACGGCCGGAGAGCGGCGGGATGCCGTCCGCGTGCGTGCCGACGGCGAAGCACTGCAGGTCGTCGGCGGAGCGGTGCACGCCGACGATCACGTGGATCGGCTGCGACGGCGAGTCGGCGTCGATGCGCAGGCGCACGTGGACGTCCTCGCCGCGAGCGAAGCGGTCACGCGGCGCGCCGGAGCGGTCGCAGACCTCGATGGAACGGAAGCGCGCCGGCGTCAGCGTCTCCGGCGTGCTCTCGCTGGCCGGATGCTCGCGGTCGCGTTCGAGGAGGAACGTCTCGTACTCGTGCACGACGTCGAGCGACGGGCCGTAGCGCATCACGCGGCCGTGGTCGAGCCAGAGCGTGCGGCGGCAGATCGAGGAGACGTAGTAGAGCGCGTGCGAGCAGAAGAGGATGGTCCTCCCCGCCTCCTGGAACTCGCGGATCTTGTCGACGCACTTTTTCTGAAAGTGCCCGTCGCCGACGGCCAGCGCCTCGTCGATGACGAGGATGTCGGGATCGACGTTCACGGCGACGGAGAACGCGAGCCGCATGTACATCCCCGAGGAGTACGTCTTCACCGGCCGGTCGATGAAGGAGCCGAGCTCGGAGAAGTCGAGGATCGCCGGGAGGCGCTCGCGCACCTCGGTGGGGGTCAGGCCGAGGATGGCGGCGTTGAGCGCGGCGTTGTCGCGGCCGCTGAACTCGGGGTGAAAGCCGGTGCCCAGCTCGAGGATGGAGGCGATCGTGCCGTGCGTCTGCAGCGTGCCGGAGCTGGGTTGCGTGACGCCGCAGAGCAGCTTGAGGAGCGTGCTCTTGCCCGCGCCGTTCTGGCCGATGATGCCGACCGTCTCCCCTTTCTCGACGTCGAACGAAACGCGCTCCAGCGCGGGGAAGACGGCGTGGTGCTGGCGGCGCGTGAGGAGCTCGACGAGGCGATCCGCGGGCCGGCGGTACATGTCGTAGTGCTTCGACACGTCGACGGCGCGGACGGCAATCTCCATCGGAGTCATTCTACGGAGTTGTTCCGGAGCGCGTCCAAAAACGAAGTGGCGGGCCGGAGCCCGCCACCTCGGAGGAACTGCGTGGATTGAAGATTACGGCGTGACGACCGGCTGCGCTTTCACGTACTCCGGATCGTTCGTCTGCGTATCGATGACCGAGCAGAACGCCCAGACCGGCCCGTTCGCTTCGATCTTGAACGTGCCCTGCGACAGCCCGTTCCAGCCGTTGTAGTTGCCGACGATGGTCTGGTTCGGCTGCAGCGTGTAGGGCACCGCGGAGACCGCCGCACCCGTGATCGGATCGAGCAGCGTCACCGTGGCCGTCACGGCCGTCGTGCCGACGTTCACCAGACCGATGTTCGTGCGGTACGTGGCCGAGTTGCGCACGCCGGCGATGATGGCGTGCTGGCCGGGCTTCACGTTCGGGCGGGCCGGCGAGAAGCTCGGGATTCCCTGGCCGAACGTGCCGTTGGCGCCGTTGTCGAAGTAGGTGCGGGCGAAGGTCATCGGGTACTTCTCGTGATTGTCCTTGACCGTCACCTTCAGCGTGCCGAGTCCGTCGCCCACGTTGGGCAGCACACCCTGCTTGATGATGTCGCTGTACTGGACGAACTTGCCTCCGTCGAGCGGCACGTTGGGCGTCTCGGCGATCTTCTCACCGGCGGCGTTGTAGTACGTCAGGTCGAACATCACACCGTCCGCATCGGGGTTGAAGATCGTGACGTCGCTGCGCCACTGACCCACGTGTCCGACGCCGGGGAGGATGGTCGTCTTGTAATCAGGCGAAGCCATCTCGCTTTCCGGAATCGCCTCGATGTAGACCGGGTCGTTGCTCAGACCGTCGAGGTACGAGGCGTAACCGACGATCCACGCGTTGGGAGTGGTGACGTCGATCTTGACGCTGAACGGCTCGTCGTCCGGAAGGTTCGGGACTCGGCTCTTGAGCTGGAACGGGTCGAGCTGGAACGGCTGCAGCGAGAGCTGGAACTCACCGATCTTGAACTTGGCGGAATCGTAAACCGTGACCGTCGCCGCGATGGGGACGGTGGTCGGGTTCAGGAAGCCGACGTTGGTGCGGTAGCGAGCGTCGTGACGCAGGCCGGACATGTAGTACACCGAGTTGTCCACCGCGCCGCCGCCACCGACGTTGTCGATGCGGATGGC
>DASUSL010000090.1:0-8596 GCA_036375135.1 Thermoanaerobaculia bacterium
CATGACCCGCACCATCGGCTTCATCGGCGCCGGGAACATGGCCGAGGCCATGATTCGCGGCCTGCTGCGGGGGCAGGACTTTGCGCCGCGGCAGATCTTCGCGTCGGGGCCGCGCGAGGAGCGCGCGGCGGAGTTGCGCGACAAGTACGGCATTGCCGCGGGGACGGACAACAAAGTGCCGGCGGGCGCGGAGATCGTGGTCCTCTCCGTGAAGCCGCAAATTCTGAGTCGCGTGCTGGATGAAGTGGGCACCGCGATTCACAAAGACGCGCTGGTCATCTCCATCGCCGCCGGCGTTCCGGTGGCGAGCATCCAGTCGCGGCTCGCGAGCGGCACGCGCGTCGTGCGGGCCATGCCCAACACGCCCGCCCTCGTCGACGCCGCGGCCACGGCCATCGCCGGAGGCGAGCACGCGCGCGAGTCCGACCTCGCGGACGCCAAGCGCATCTTCGACGCCATCGGCCTCACCGTCATCCTCGAAGAATCGGCGCTCGACGCGGTCACCGGCCTCTCCGGCTCCGGCCCCGCGTACGTCTTCCTGATCCTCGAGGCGCTCAGCGACGCGGGCGTCAAAGTCGGGCTCTCGCGGCGCACCGCGCAGCTGCTGGCCGCGCAGACCGTGCTCGGATCTGCCAAACTGCTGCTCGAAACGAACGAGCATCCGGGGCGGCTCAAGGACATGGTCACGTCGCCGGGCGGCACGGCCATCACCGGGCTGCACACCCTCGAAAACGGCGGCGTGCGCACGACGCTCATGAACGCCGTCGAAGCCGCGACGCGGCGCTCGCGCGAGCTCGGCGAGGCACTGTTGAAGAAGGAGTAGCGTGGATCCGCTGGACGACGTGGAGAAAGAACTGAACGAGGCCACGCGGCGCGCGTGGACGCTCGTGCAGTCCACGGACGGCCGCCTCTTCACCGTGCGTCCCACTCCCACGCGCTGGTCCGCCGCCGAGTGCCTGGCGCACCTCAGCATCTCCAGCGAGTTGTTCCTCCCCGTGCTGCGCGACGCGCTGGCCCAAGCGCGCACGAGCACGAAAAAGAACGGCAGCGTGAAGATGGATCTCCTCGGCCGCATCCTGGCCTGGTTCCTCGAGCCGCCGATCCGCACGAAGGTGAAAACCAGCGCGCCGTTCGTGCCGAAGTCGACCCGCGCGAAGGCCGATGCCTTCGGCGAGTTCGCGTCGCTGCAGGAGAAGCTGATCGACCTGCTGCGCGACGCGCGCGAGGTCGATCTGCGCATGAAGATCGTCTCGCCGTTCGACAAGCGGGTGCGCTACAACCTCGTCTCCGCCTTCCACATCCTCGCCGCGCACGAGCGCCGTCATCTCTGGCAGGCGGAGCAGGCTGTTGCGGAACTGCGTCGCGTGCAGTCCGCGGCGTCGCGTTGACGCCGGGTCGTGCTAGGGTACGCAACCGCATGCGTCCATTCGCTCTCGCCCTGTGTGTTCTCGCTCTCGCCACCGCTGCATTCGCGCAGCAGCAGCCGACGCGTTATCGCCTCGAGCGCATCGTCGTCGAAGGCTCCCGCATCGACGACACGATCGTCCGCGGCGAGGCCCGGCTCAAAGAAGAGCGGATGTACACCGATGCCGATTTCCACCAGGCCGTCTACCGCATCCGCCGCCTGCCGTTCGTCACCGACGCCGTCTACCGCATCGAGCCCGGCGTCACCGCCGGCGGCACGACCCTGGTCATCCGCATCCTCGACGTCGCGCCGGTCTTCTATGAGCTGAACGGCATCGGCACGCGCCTCGCCGACGGCGAGACGGAGCGCGACGGCAGCGCACTCCTCGGCGCCCGCTGGCAGCTCGCCAACCTCGGCGTGATCGAAGGCGCCGTCGAGAAGAACGACTTCGGCGAGGGGATCAACGTCGGACTGGCGTACCGAGCGTACGACATCATGGGCACGGGCGGCTTCGCCTCCGCGGCCATCGCGCAGCGGTTCAAGACCGAGATCCGCGACTACGATCCGACCTTCGCCGTGACTCTCGGCTACCCGCTCACGCAGCGGCAGACCGTCACCCTCACCGCCGCGCAGAGCGGCACGAGCATCACCCGCGACTTCGACGTCCGCGGCGACGATGACGACGACGATGAGGACGACGCCGACCGCGACGACAACATCGACCTCACCGACAGCGACTCCTTGACCTTCGCCTCGCTGCGCTGGTGGTACGAGACCATCGACGATCCGTTCTTCGCCACGCGCGGCGTGCAGATCTCGGGCGGCCCGACCTGGTCGCAGGGCGAGCTCACCTTCGAGCGCTACGACGTGGCCGAACAGGACGACACCGCCAGCACCACGCTGGCCACGGAATCGTACGGACTGGCGTTCGACGCCTCCGGCTATCGACGCCTCTTCAACCGCACCGTCGGCTTCGTGCGCCTGAGCGGCAACGGCACGCAGGCGCAGGAGGAGGAGCAGGGGGAGACCCGCAGCGGCGTCGCGCGGGCGGGCCTCGCGTTCGACTTCCACTCGCAGGCCGACAACGTGCTGCGTCCGTTCAAGGCGCGGCTGGAGATCGGCGCCGCGTACCGCACCTCGCAGTTCTCGCGGCCCGGCCTGCCGGAAGTGGACGTGAACGACACGGCGGCCGAGGCGGCGTTCGTGATGCGCCATCGCTGGGGCACGCTGCGTTTGACCGGTACGTATGTAAACGAATAGTTACGTCCAAATCGCGCGGTCTCGTCCAAGACCGCAGCCCTCCGCCGCCCCACATTGGCGCACATGCGAGTGCTCCTGTGTGCGGCGGCGGTTCTCTTTTCCTTCAGCATCGACGCGGCGGTGATCCGCGTGCACTTTGCGCGCGGCGCGGAGAAAGGTCCGCTCACCGTGCGCGCCTCGCGGCGTGCCGCGGACGGTACCGCGCGCCCCGCCGGCGAGCGCACGCTGAAGCCGGGCCAGAGCAGCGTCGCGTTCGACGGGCTGGAGCCCGGCACGCATCTCCTGCTCGTCGAAGGAGACGAGCCGCTGAAGCGGCTGCAGGTGATCGCGGTCGCGAACGACGGCGCCCCGCGCGACGTGCGCATCGAGATCCCGAAAGGCTTCGTCTTCGGACGCTTCACGATGGGCGGACGTCCGCTCGCGAAAAGCGGCGTGCTGCTCACACACAACGGCGAAGGATGGACGACGCGCTTCTCCACGAAAGCCGACGGCACGTTCGCCGGCGTGCTGTGGCGGCGCGGCGAGTTCGATGTGGCGGTGAGTGTCGACGGCTCCGATCCGGCCAGTGCCGGCACGCTGGTCATCCCCGAGGGACCGGCGCCGAATGTCGACTTCGACCTGCCCGATGCGCGCGTCACGGGACGGGTGCTCACCGCCGCGGGCACGCCGGCGGCGGACGTCCTGATCACGCTCGAGTCGGAGGGGCCGCCGCGGCGCGTCATCCGCCGGCGCACCGATGCGAACGGCGCGTTCTCGTACGTGGCCGTGCCGGCGGGCGCGCAGATCGTGCGTGTCATCGCGGCGGACGGCTTCCTGCGGCCCGCGCCGCTGAAGTTCGAGCTCGACGGCGCGCATCGCGACGTCGTCGTCACGCTGGACAAGGGCACGCGCCGCACCGTCGAAGTGATCGACGCACGCGGCGCTCCGGTGGCCGATGCACGAGTGCTCTGCGTGGCGAACAACGAGGTTCGCGCGTCGGCGCTGACGAATGCCAAAGGCGTGGTGAAGCTCGACATGCCGGCGGACGGCGACCTGCTGCTGTACGTGATTCCACGCGAGGGCTCGTTCCTGGTGCAGCGCGTCGCGGCGGACGTGATCCGGGTGCGCATCCCCGCGGCAGGCGCGGCCATCGACCTCGTGGCGAAGACGATCGAAGGCGCCGCGGTGCCGGAGGTCGCGTTCATGATGCGCTTCAACGGCGAGGTCGTGCCGGTCGACGTCGTGCGCGAAATGCAGGCGCATCAGGGCGGGAGCCTGACGACCGACGACACCGGCCTGGCGCGACTCCCCAACGTGCCGCCGGGCTTCTACGAGTTCTGGCCGTTCCGCACGAATGCCGAGGCCGACGCGATCCTCGAGACCGCGTTCGAGCCGCCGATCGGCTTCAACGCACGCGTCGGGGAGAACCGCGTCACGGTGCGTCTCGAGAAACGTCGATGAATACACCGCTGTGGCGGTGGTCGGAAAACAAACTGGAGGTCACATGAAAAGAATGGTTCGCATGATCCTCGCGCTCACTCTTCTCGTCGTCGTCGCGCAGCCGATGTTCGCGGTCTGCATCAGCTGCCTCTCCACGGGCGACTGCGGCCAGGGCGAAAACAGCTATCGCTGCAAGCCGACGATCGACGGTTGTATCAGTGGCGGTCCGTGCTCGTACGTCGGCTTCGCCTCGTCGCTGGCCAGCGAGTACCGCATCGCCTCCGTGGAGATCACTCACGGCACCGACGCCACGGTCCAGGTCGCGGAGAAGAAAACCGCGCAGCCGCAGACCGCACGCGTCGCCGAGGCACGCAAGTAATCGCACGATCCGACCGACCGCCCGCGGGCGTGCCTTCGTCTACGAGGGCGCGCCCGTGATTTTCGTGCGGAACTGGCGCGGGGTCAGCCCCGTGCGCCGCTTGAAGAGCCGGCAGAAATGGGCCTGATCGTAGAACCCGCACGCCTCGGCGATCTCCGCGGCGCGCAGCTCCGTCTCGCGCAGGAGCGACTCCGCGCGCGCCAGCCGCAGGTCGCGCACGTAGTCCATCGGCGTCGTCTGCAGCTCCTCGGTGAAACGCTCGTGCAGCGACCGGATGGAGACGTTTGCCGCCGCGGCGAGATCGGCGATGGTCATCGGCTCGGCCAGCGAGGCCGTGGCGAAGCGGATCGCCTGCGTGACCGCGAGGCTCGCCGCCGGCGCGGACGACGTCAGCCGCGTGGCGCGGGCCAGGATCTCGTAGAGCGCCGACTGCAGCGCCATCGGCCTGGCCGTGTCGGAGCGGTCGACCTCCTGCAGCAGCCGCTGCGCCGCCCCTTCGAAGCGGTGAGCGTCGATGGGCGGGGACGGCGATGGAAAATACGCGGCGACGTGACGGTAGAGGTCGTGCGAGAGCTCGAGCTGCAGCGACAGCGCCGCGCCGGGGAAGGCGTTGCTGTGCGTGACTCCCTCCCGCCAGAACACGAGCTGATTGCGGCGGATGTCGACCACGCGCCCGTCGGTCTCCTCGACCACGCTCCCCTCGAGGAGCAGCGCCAGACGCGCACGCTCGTGACGGTGCGGCGGCATGCTCCCTCTCTCGTAGCGGACGCGGAAGACCGAGATCACGCGTAGGACTATGCCATGAAACCGTACAAGCTCCTCACCCGCAACGACGCCACGGGCGCGATCTGGGTGTACGAGCTGCTGTACGACCGCGGCCGCATCGCCGCGCCGTACTTTCACGATCGTCCGGAGCTGGTGATCGTCCTCTGCGGCGAGATCTCGATGGTCTTCGACGGCGTGCAGCGGCAGCTTCGCCGCGGCGACGTGGTGTTCCTCGCCATCGGCGTCGTGCATCGCGACGTGATCGTGACGGAGCCGGCGCGCGTGTTCCGCTGCACGGTGAACGCGGAGCTCTTCGCGCGCGCCGCGTTCGAGGTGCCGGTGACCGTGATTCGCTCCGAGCTGCTCGAAGGCGCACTCTCGCGCCTGATCACCGAGGCGCGGATGGATGACGCGGGGATGCCGCTGGCGCTCGAAGCCGCGGCGCTGGCGGTGCTCGCCGCCGCGCATCGCGGCCGCGACGAAGTCGAGGCGAAACTCCTCGACGCCATCCGCCTCGTGCGCGACACCGACGACACGCTGTCGGAGATCGCCTCACGCTGCGGCTACTACGACCAGGCCCACCTCACGCGCACGTTCCGGCGGCAACTGGGCGTCCCGCCCGCCGAATACCGGCGAAGACATCGATTTCCGGCGCGGTGAGATGTGGGGCGGGCTTCAGCCCGCCCCGGGGGCGGCGGGCGGAAGCCCGCCCCACATTACGCCGCCTATTTCGCCCGCGCCTTCGCGCGCAGCCACTCGATGATGCCGGGCAGGATCGAGAGGAAGATCACGATGATGATCACCTTCTCGATGTGCTGCTCCGTGGCCGGGAACATCGTCACCAGCAGGTAGCCGAGCATGGTCATCGAGAACACCCAGGCTACGCCGCCGACGATGTTGAACAGCGCGAAGCGGCGGTAGCCCATGCCGGCCATGCCCGCCACCACCGGCGCGAACGTGCGGATCACCGGCACGAAGCGGGCGATGATGATGGTCTTGCCGCCATGGCGCTCGTAGAACTCCTGCGTGGCGATGAGATGCTTCTTCTTGAACAGCAGCGAGTCTTCCTTGCGGAAGAGCGCGGGGCCGAGCTTCTTGCCGATGTAGTAGCCGGTGGCGTCGCCGGTGATGGCGCAGAAGATCAGCAGCACGTTCAGCCAGACGATGTTCAGATCGCCCTTGGCCGCGAAGAGTCCGGCCGTCACCAGCAGCGAGTCGCCGGGGAGGAAAAATCCGATCATCAGTCCCGTCTCGGTAAAGACGATGATGGCCAGAGCAATGTAGCCTCCCCACTGCACGAGGCCGCGGACGTCAGTCAGGAAATGAAACCAGTCACGAAGCGTTTCCATCGGGGGCGCGAATCCTAGCATGACCCCAATGCAAGACCGGTACGACGTCGTCATCCTCGGCGGCGCTTTCAGCGGCGCCTCCGCCGCCATCCTTCTGCGCCGCGACGCCCCGCACCTCCGCGTGCTCATCCTCGAGAAAGCGGAGCGTTTCGACGAGAAAGTCGGCGAGGCCACCACCGAGATGTCGGCCATGTTCCTCACGCGCCGCCTGGCCATGTGGCGCCATCTCGAGAACGAGCACCTGCCGAAGGAAGGGCTGCGCTACTGGTTCTCGAACGAGAAAGTGACCGGCCATGCGAACGCGACCGAGACGGGCGGCTTCATCCGCAGCACCGTCCCCGCCTTCCAGTTGCGCCGCGACGCGCTCGACGAGCATCTGCTCGCCACGGCCGTGGCCGAAGGGGCGGAGCTGTGGCGTCCGGCTCGCGCGCTCGACGTGAAGCTGAGCGATTTCGACAACACGTTGACCATCGACGTGAACGGCGAGACGCGCACCATCTCCTGCCGCTGGCTCCTCGACGCCACCGGCCGCGCGAACTTCATCGGCCGCAAGCTGAACCTCATCGAGCGCAACGACGAGCATCCCACCGCCGCCGTCTGGTGCCGCTGGAAGAACGTCCGCCACATCGACGACCTCGCCGCGCGCGGCGGCTTCGGCGCGACGAACGTCGGCTCGCGCCGCCTGGGGACGAACCACTACACCGGCTACGGCTACTGGATCTGGGTCATTCCCCTCGGCAACGGCGAGACGAGCATCGGCGTCGTCTTCGACAAGCGGCTGGTCGGCCTGCATCACTCGAAGACGCGCGCCGACGACTTCGTGGCGTTCCTGAAAGCCATTCCGGCGCTGGCCGAGCTGCTCGACGGCGCGGAGCCGCGGATGGAGGACCTCCGCTTCTACTCGCACCTCGCGTACTCGACCAAGCAGTACATGGGACGCGGCTGGGCGCTGCTGGGCGACGCGGCGGTGTTCCTCGATCCGTACTACTCGCCGGGACTCGACCACGCGTCGTTCAGCGTCGAGGCCACGGTGAACATCGTCAAGAACGAGGAGAACGTCGACGCGCGCATCGCCGAGCACAACGAGACCTTCATCCGCTCGTACTGGCGCTTCTTCCGCGCGGTCTACAAGGACAAGTACTACTACATGGGCGAGGCCGACCTGCTCAGCGCGGCCATGCTCATCGACACGGCGCAGTACTACATCTTCGTCGTGCTGCCGGCGTACAAGTTCCTGAAGCGCTTCGACTGGATGCCGGTGCTCGGCCCGAAGCCGGCCTTCCTCAGCTTCCACATGATGCAGATCTACAACCGCCGCTTCAAAGCGATCGCGGAGAAGCGCCGCGCCGCCGGCCGCGCCGGCGCGCTCAACGACGGGCGCCGCATCAAGGTCTACTTCAACCTCGGCTGGGCGCCGCTGCGGATGGTCTTCCGCGGCGTGAAGCTGTGGCTGAAGGCGGAGCTGGGTGCGCTGCGGCTGCGCCGCCGCGCGTCGGTCCCGGCGGTGGCCCCCGAAAACGCGTAGCGTCCGAGAAAACGTAGGGCAGGCTTCAGCCTGCCCATGGACAGGCTGAAGCCTGTCCTACGTTTCGAGTGCCAGCGCAAGCTCGCACAGTCCGGGCTCACAACGCAGCCAGGAGCGCGCGCTTCACCTTCCCCCGCTCATCCACCGGCATCTCGTCAATGAGCTTGATGATGCGCGGTACCTTGTGCAGCGAGAGGCGTTCGCGGCAGAACTCGCGCACCCGCTCGCGGGTCACGTCCGGCGTGGCCACGAGGGCCGCGGCGACGACCTCGCCGCGCGCGCCGGCCGCTTCGCCGTAGACCTTCGCCTCGCGCACGCCGGCGATCTGCAGCAGCACCGCTTCGACCTCGCGAGGGTTCACCTTCTTGCCGGCGGTGTTGATCAGATCCGAGGCGCGGCCGGTGAGGACCACTTCCCCGTCGTCGCGCAGCTCCACGAGATCGTCCGTGGTGAACGTCCCGTCCGCGAACGGCTCGAACGTCGTCGCGTCGAAG
>DASUSL010000091.1:0-78582 GCA_036375135.1 Thermoanaerobaculia bacterium
GCCCGCCCCCTCGTGGGCGGGTGGTGGCGCGCAGCCCGCGCCCACGAGGGGGGCGGGCTGAAGCCACGCCCTACATCACCAGTACGTCGTCGTGATCTCGCACTCTCCCTGCACCACCGCCTGACACGCCATCCGCTCATCCTCGGCAAACCCGCGGGACGTGCCGAACTTCACCTCCATCGACGTGGGAGGGCTGAGGTTCTCCGCCCCCGCCACCACGCGCACTTTGCAGCGCGCGCAAACGCCTACGCCGCCGCAGGAGTTGCCCAGGGGGACGCCGGCGCGGCGGGCGACGTCGAGCAGGGTCTCGTCATCCTTCGCCGAAGCCTGCCGGGCGAGAGGGGTGAATGTGACGACTCTTTGCGGGGCGTTCACCGGGATTTGGCATCGCCGGACAAAACTTTCGTCCGTGATCAGCGTCTATTACAGCATGAGAACGCAAACCCGAATGAACGACGAAAGCCGCATCGCTGAAGAGATCGTGAGCGTCCTGCCGGCGGACATCGTGCGCGCGTGCTCACCCGAGAAGCACACCCTCCGGTACTCGGTCCGCGCGGACGGCATGAAGCTGAAGACCATCGTCTTCAACCGCGAGTCGCTGCGCCGCCTGCTGGACGACCCGAACCAGGCCGTGAAGATCGAGTACCTCCAGCGTGACCTCCTGGCGAGCACCCGCCGCGGCGAATTCCGCTACCCGCGTCTGCATATCCACCTGCGCCCGGTGATGCCCCGCCGCTTCGCGCTGGGCCTGCCGATCGCCTCCGTAATGTAGGACGGGCTTCAGCCAGTCCGACGGTTCGCAGGTCCGTGACTTGCCAAACCGACGATTCGACGCCATATTGTAGTTATGGCCGTCGAACTGGATGAGCTCGACCTCAGAATCGTCCACCTGCTCCTGAAGGACGCCCGGACGCCCGCGGCGCAGATCGCCGAGCAGATCGGACTGTCGCGCCCGGCGGTCGCGGACCGGCTGGACAAGCTCGAACGGCAGGGCGTGATCCGCGGCACGACCGCGGTCATCGACCCCACGGCCATCGGCCGCGGGGTCACCGCGTTCATCGCCGCCCGCGGCGGACATCTCTCCGGCCCTTCGTGGAAGAAGTTCCGCGAGCTGATGCAGCGCGACGAAGTGCTCGAGGTGCACACGGTGGCCGGCGACGACTGCTACCTGATGAAGGTGCGCGCGGAGTCGATCGGCGGGCTGAACACGCTCGTGCAGCAGTTGACCGAGGCGCCGCTGTCGCTGGCGACGCGGACCACGATCGTCATGGAAACGCACTGCGAGAAGGTCGGGGGCATCGACCTGGGGAGGACGAAGTGAAACACGAGAAAGCCGTCGCCTACGGCGCGTTTGCCATCGTCTGCGTCGTCTGGGGCACGACCTATCTGTTCATCCGCATCGCCCTGGAGACGATCCCGCCGCTGCTGCTGACCGGCTCGCGCTTCACGATCGCGGGTCTGATCATGCTGCTCATCGCGAAGCTGCGCGGCGAGGCGCTCCCGCGCGACTTCCGCACGCTGGCGAACCTCGCCTTCGTCGGATTCCTGCTGGTCGCCGTCGGCAATCTGGCCGTGGTGTGGGCCGAGCAGTGGGTGCCGAGCGGTCTCGCGGCACTGCTGGTCGCGACGGCGCCGTTCTGGATGGCGATCATCGAAGGCTTCCGCCCGAACGGCGAGCGGTTCAACCTGCGCGGGGGCATCGGCATGCTGATCGGCTTCCTCGGCGTGGCCATGCTCGTCACTCCGGGCGGCGGCATGTCCGGCAAGTGGAGCGCGGCGTTCCTCCTCGGCGCGCTGGCGATCCAGATCGGCGGCGCGTGCTGGCAGTACGGCTCCGCGCACGCGAAGTACAAGCTCAAGCACGTGCCGCTGCTGTCGTCGGCCGCGCTGCAAATGCTGTTCGGCGGCCTGATCGTGACGGTGGCCGGTTTCGCCGCCGGTGAGGCCTCGCGCTTCGTGCTCACGCCGCGCACGTTCGGCGCGCTGGCGTACCTGACCATTTTCGGCTCGATCGTGGCGTACAGCGCGTACGTGTTCGCGCTCGCGCACATGCGCACGACGCACACGTCGCTCTACGCCTACGTGAACCCCGTCGTCGCGGTCTTCCTCGGCTGGCTGATCCTGAACGAGCCGCTGACGTGGGTGTCAGTCGTAGCGATGGTCATCATCCTCGTGGGCGTGGCCCTCGTGCAGACGGCGGGATCGGCGAAGAAGGAAATCGCCGCCCCGCCGGAGCCGGTGCGCAAGGCGGCGTGATGCATCACCACGGCTGCATCACGACCTTGATGCAGTTGTCCTGTTTGTCGCGGAACGTCTGATACATCTCCGGCGCCTCGTCCAGACGGGCGCGGTGGGTGATGATGAACGACGGGTCGATCTCGCCGCGCTCGATCCGCTCCAGGAGCTGGGCCGTGTATCGCTGCACGTGGGTCTGGCCCATCTTCAGGGTGAGGCCTTTCGCGAAGGCGGTGCCGAACGGGAACTTGTCGATGAATCCGGCGTAGACGCCGGGGATCGAGACCGTTCCCCCCTTACGGCAGGAATGGATGGCCTGGCGCAGCGCGTGGGCGCGGTCGAACTGGAGCCTCATGGCCTGCTTCACCCGATCGAGCACCGCGTCGAGAGCGGCGCCGCCGTGTGCCTCCATGCCTACCGCGTCGATGCAGTGGTCCGGGCCGCGTCCGCCGGTGACGTCCTTCAATTCGTCGAAGACGTCCTCGTCGCTGTAGTCGAGGATCTCGGTGTTGCGGATGGTCTGCGCGAGCCGCAGCCGCTCGCGGAAGCGGTCGATCGCGATCACGCGTCCGGCGCCGAGCATCCAGGCGCTGGCGATGGCGAACAGGCCCACCGGTCCGCAGCCCCAGACCGCCACGGTGTCGCCCGGCTTGATGTCGCACTGCTCCGCGGCCTGGTAGCCGGTGGGGAAGATGTCGGTGAGGAAGAGGACCTTCTCGTCCGGAATCCCGCTGGGCACCTTCTGCGGATTGACGTCGGCGAACGGCACGCGCACGTACTGCGCCTGGCCGCCCGCGTACCCGCCGTACATGTGCGAGTAGCCGTAGATCCCGGCCGTGCCGAAGCCGGCCAGCCCCTCGACCATCCACGCGTTCGGGTTGGTGTTGTCGCACGCGCTGAACATGCCGTTCCTGCAGAACCAGCAGCGCCCGCAGGCGATCGGGAACGGCACGATGACCCGGTCGCCCACCTGCAGGTTCTTCACCTCGGCGCCGACTTCGACGACCTCGCCCATGAACTCGTGTCCGAGGACGTCGCCGCGCATCATCGTGGGGACGTAGCCGTCGTAAAGATGGAGGTCCGAGCCGCAGATCGCGGTCAGCGAGACGCGCACGATCGCGTCGTGCGGATTCAGAATCTTCGGGTCCGGGACGTCGACGACGCGCACCTCTCCCTTGCCCCACCAGCAAACAGCCTTCATCGGTCACTTCCTCCCGGACGTCTGTCCTTCGGTCGTCGCGATCTCGCCGGTCTCGATGAGCATCTTCAGGCGGCGGAGGTCTTCCTGCACGTTCATGGCGGGATCTTCGCCGAGGATCTTCGACACGGCCGCGCCGAGGACGCCGGCGGGCGGGTCGTAGCGCAGCACGACCTTGACCTCCGTGCCGCGATCGCCGACGCGGGTGAAGTGCACGGAGCCGGCGTTGTCGACCTGGCTGCCGTCGATCGAGCGCCAGCCGATCAGCTCGTTCGGGATCTCGTTGATGATCTCCGCTTCCCAGTCGACCTTCGTGCCGGCCGGGCCTTTGGCGACCCAGTGGGAACGTGCGCCGTCGCGGACGGTCACGGATTCGAGGTTGTGCATGAAGCGCGGGAGGTTCTCGAAGTTCCGCCAGAAGGTATAGATCTGCTCGGGCGGAGCGTTGATGGTGACGGCCTTCTCGACGCGGACGCCTTTGCCGTACGGGACGCTGACGTTCGAGTCATCACCCTCGCGGACGGACGAGATGCCCAGGCCGTCGTAGACGAAACAATGGCCGGTGGCGCCGCGCCAGACTAGCGCGCCGCCGAGGGCGCCGAGGACCAGTCCACCCATGGACCGCATCTTCAGGCCATAAGCCGCGAGCGCACTGCCGAACACGACCGAAACCCACCGTTCGGGATCGTTGAGGTTCTTCTCTGCTTTGCTGAAAACGTGTTCTGCCATAACGGTTGTTTGCGGCGCATGAAACGTGCCGAAATCCATAGTCCTGAGTCCTGAGTCCTGAGTCGCCGCCGCCCACTGAGGACTGAGGACTCAGGACTACAATCCGCGGCCATGGCTCTCGAACCCGTCCGTCCAGTTTCCATCGACGACATCCGGGCCGCGCAGGAGCGCATCCGCGGCGTCATCACCCGCACGCCGCTCGTCCGTCTGTTGCACGGGATCGACGGGGTGCCGGAGGTCTGGCTGAAGCTCGAGAACCTGCAGCCGATCAACGCGTTCAAGCTGCGGGGCGCGGCGAATGCGGTGGCGCTGCTGCCGCCCGAGGAGCGGGCGAAGGGGGTGTGGACGATCAGCGCGGGGAACGCGGGGCAGGGTGTTGCCTACGCCGCGCGCGCGGCCGGCGTGCCGTGTACGGTGCTGGTCATCGACAAGGCGCCGGAGACGAAGATCGAGCGCATGCGCGACCTGGGCGCCACGCTCGTCAAGGCGCCGTTCGACGCGTGCTGGAGCGCGATGGAGGATCGCGCCTATCCGGGCATCGAGGGGACGTTCGTCCATCCGTTCGACGACCACGACTTCATCGCCGGCAACGCGACGTGCGGGCTGGAGATCCTCGAAGACCTGCCGCACGTGAAGACGGTGATCTCCGCGATCGGCGGCGGCGGGCTGGTGTCCGGCATCGGCAGCGCAATGCGCGCGGTCGCGCCGCACGTCCGTGTCCTCGGCGCCGAGCCGGAGACGGCGGCGCCCGGATGGGTGTCGTTCGCGGCCGGCGCGCCGCGGGTGTTCGAGAAATGGGAAGCGTCGTTCGTCGACGGTGCCGGCGGCAAGAGCATCTTCCCGCGCATGTGGGAGCGGCTGAAGGACACCGTCGACGGCTCGGTCGTGGTCACGCTGGACGAGGTGAAGCAGGCCATGAAACTGGTCGCTTCGAAGTCGCGTGTGATCGCCGAGGGCGCGGGGGCGCTGGGGGTGGCGGCGGCGCTCAAGGAGAAGGACGGGCCGGTGGTGGCGGTCGTGTCGGGCGGCAACATCGACCTGAAGAAGTTCTGCGAGATCGTGGCGGGGTAGCCCCGCCGCCCCACCGGTTCCTCGGAGTTCCTCGGTTCCTCGGGTTCCTCGGGGGCTTGGCCGAGGAACTCCGAGGAACTCCGAGGAACCCGAGGACCCGGCAGGGGCGGAGGTAAACTCCTTTCATGCTCCTCGCGCTGGTCCTCGCCGCCGTCATGGACGGCTATGCGGACGATGCTGCGTGCGCGGGCTGCCATGCCGACCGGGCGAAGACGTATCGGCAGGTGGGGATGGCGCGGTCGTTTTACCGGCCGCGAGCGGGGGTGTTCATCGAGGACTTCGACGCGCCGCCGTATTTTCACGAGCGCTCGCGGCAGTATTTCGAGATGCGGCGGCGCGGGGATGGGCTGGTCTTCCGGCGGTGGCAGGTGGCGGTGGATGGGACGCCGACTCATCTCTTCGAACAAAAGGTCGACTGGATCCTCGGCTCGGGGAATCACGCGCGGACGTATCTCTATGCGACGCCGGGCGGGGAGCTGTATCAGCTTCCGGTCTCCTGGTACACGGCGACGCGCGAGTGGCGGATGGCGCCGGGGTATGACCGCGCGGACCACGACGGCGTCGTGCGGCGGGTGCGGCACGAGTGCATGTTCTGCCACAACGCGTACGCGGCGGTCGCGGAGGACAAGGCGTCGTACTGGCGGTCGCAGACCTTCCCGGCGTCGCTGCCGGAAGGGATCGGCTGCCAGCGCTGCCACGGGCCGGGGGCGAAGCACGTGCAGACGAAGACGCGGGATTCGATCGTCAATCCCGCCCGCCTGGGCACGAAGCTGCGCAACGACGTCTGCTACCAGTGCCACCTGCAGCCGACGGTGATCATCTCCGGGATGCGCAAGTTCGGGCGGGACATCCATTCGTTCCGCCCGGGCCAATCGCTGGATGAATACGCGCATCGCATCGACATCGACGAGGAGGACCTGCCGCGCGCGGAGCGGTTCGAGATCAACCACCATCCGTACCGGCTCG
Organism: Thermoanaerobaculia bacterium; assembly: GCA_036375135.1. Taxonomy (GTDB): domain Bacteria; phylum Acidobacteriota; class Thermoanaerobaculia; order Gp7-AA8; family Gp7-AA8; genus QHVT01. The sequence goes on from DASUSL010000091.1 coordinate 6,200, forward strand.
AGCAGAGCAAGTGCTTCACGGAGAGCGAGGGCCGGCTGAGCTGCCTGACGTGCCACGATCCTCATCGCAAGGTGACGGACGCGGCGCATTACCGGAAGGCGTGCATGTCGTGCCACCAGGCGCCGCATCGCGCGACGGAAGACTGCACGTCGTGTCACATGCCGAAGCGGCGGCCGCAGGACGTGGTGCACACGGTGATGACCGATCACTTCATCCGGCGCAGCCCCGGCGGACCGGAGCTGCTCGCGCCGCGCGAGGAGCGCGAGCCCGCGGTCACGCGGGTCGAATCGGCGGATCCGCTCTACGACGCGGTGGCGCTCGTCCGAGCCACGGGCGGCGCGAATGCGGGCGCGGTGCGCAGGCTGGAGCAGCTCCTGCGCGAGCGGAAGCCCGCGGAGGTGGAGCCGTATCTCGATCTCGCATCCGCGCTCCTGCGCCAGCGGCGGTGGCAGGACCTCGAGCCGCTGACGGCGTTCCTTCTCACCAAGGACCCGAAGCAGGAGCTCGCGCTGGAATGGCGCGCGCTCGCGCAGGCGGGGCTGACGCGCGACACCACGGAAGCGATCCGCGTCCTGTCGGGCCTCACGCGGCCGGAGGCGGCGTTCAACGCGGGAGTGCTGCTCGCGGGGCGGGGGCGGACGGAAGAGGCGATCGCGATGTACGAGCGCGCGCTGGCCGCACGTCCGAACCTCGCGGCTGCCTGGGCCCGTCTGGGTGAGGCGCGCCGCGAGTGCGGCGACGACTTCGGCGCACTGGTCGCGTTCCGGCGGGCGGTGGCGATCGAGCCTGCGAATGTGCGGGCGATGGAAGGGTTAAGGGCGCTGGGGGAAGATTAGGCTTTCATCCTGAGCCGGCGAAGCGCGGCGAAGGACCCCCTGCCGGGAGCACGAGCAGCGTGCAAATCAGGGGGTCCTTCGCCGTCTACGCGGCTCAGGATGACAGTGTGGCTACTTCACCGTCGCCACCGGGCGGAAGCCTGGCACGGACGGGTAGTCGCGGCGGTCGATCATCTGGTTGGTCGGCACTTCGACGATCGGCACGGTGTAGCCCGCCACCTTGGCCACCTTGCCGGTCGGGGTCGGCTTCGACACGTTGCCCGCGAGACGCACGACGATCTTCTTCGGGTCGAGCACGGTCGCGCCGCCGTTCTGGAGGATGAGGTCGGGGAGGAAGACGTCCGCGAAGGGCGGGATGTCCTGCATCACTACCTTTGCCGTCTCCGCGCCGGGCGCGTTGAAGCCGAGGATGGGGTTGTTCGGCGGGACGTCGAGGATGACGAAGGCGCCGTTCTCGGCGATGCCGCCGGAGGCGTAGTCGCCGTTCTCGACCCAGACCGAGGACGAGAGGAAGAGCTGCGAGCGCCGGGCGAGCTCCATCTCGATGGTCTCGGCGCGTTGCGAGCCTTTCACGTCGAGGATCCAGCCGCGGACGCTGACGGGATCGCTGGGCGGACGGAAACCGGTACCGCCTTCGCCTGCTTTGCAGGCGGCGAGCGCGAGAAGCAGGAGGGGGACGAGCAGCCGGCGCATGCCGGGAGACTACCATGCCCGGCGGGGCAGGAAAGGGCATGCGATAATCGCGGCGCCGTCGCCATGAAACGTCTCCTCGCTCTCGGTGCGCTTTCTCTCCTCGCTCTCGCCTCGATCGTTCTCGCGCAGGTGTCCGGACAGGGCACGCTCCGCCTGCCCTCGGGCGACCACCCCTTCACGTACATCGAGCAGGGAGGCCAGACGTACGTCTCCGCGGAGCAGCTCGCGGCCGCCCTCGGCGGAACGCTGACCCGCGACGCGAACGGCCACAAGGTGGCGATCGGGAACAACGTGGCGGCGTTCGGCGCGGACTCGCGCTACGGCGTCATCCGCGACGACCTGATCGAGATGCCGGTGCCGCCGATCGAGGTCGAAGGCAAGCCGTACGTGCCGTGGCAGTTCTTCCAGGGGCTGCTGGGGAAGACGGCGTCGCTGGACGTCTCCTGGGACCCGGGCGCGCGCGTGCTGGCGGCGCGTCCGGCGGTGCGGGACGCGGTCGGCGTGCAGGTGTCCGTGGCGAACGTGCAGGGCATCTCGAAGATCGTCCTCACCCTGAGCGGCGATGCGGAGTACGGCATCCTCAAGGAGCCGAACGCCTACGTGGTCCGCTTCAAGGGGCCGGTGCGCGCCCCATTCCCGGAGCAGACCTACGAAGATCCGTACATCGCCAAGGTGACGTTCGCCGGCAGCGACCTGCGGATCCAGTTGACCGCGACGGACGTGGTCGGCGACGCCTATCAGCTCGAGAATCCGCCGCGCATCGTGCTCGATCTCCGCAAGGCCGCGGCCCCGGTGCCGGGTGCGCCCCTGCCGCTGCCGGGGCTGAAGCCGCCGGCGGAGCTGCCGGGCATCCGCACGATCGTGATCGATCCGGGGCACGGCGGCAAGGAAGTCGGCGCGGTCGGGCCGGGCGGGGTGCTGGAGAAGGACATCACGCTCGCGGTCGCGCGCAAGCTGGCCGCGGCGCTGGGCAAGACGGGCGCGCGCATCGTCATGACGCGCGAGGACGACTCGCTGGTCTCGCTCGACCAGCGCACGGCCATGGCGAACCAGTACAAGGCCGACCTCTTCCTCTCCGTGCACGTGAACGCCGCGGTGGTCAAGGACGCCAAAGGGTCGGAGACGTACTACCTCTCCCTCGAGGCGTCCGACGAGCTGGCGAAGAAGGCGGCGGAGACGGAGAACGCGTCCGCCGCGTCCGATCCGGCCAGCGACCTCAAGCTGATCCTGTGGGACCTCGCCCAGCAGGCGTATCTCGAGGAATCGAGCCGCTTCGCGCAGGCCATCCAGGAGGAGATGAACGCCGCCACGAGCGTCGCCAACCGCGGCGTGAAGCAGGCGCCGTTCAAGGTGCTGGTCGGCGCGACGATGCCGGCCGCCCTCGTGGAAGTCGGCTTCATCACCAACGCCGAGGAAGAGACGAAGCTGCAGTCGGAGGAGTTTCAGAACCTCATGGTCGAGGCCCTGACACGGGCGGTCCAGCGCTACAAGACGGACTACGAGACGCGCATCGGGATGATCCAGCCGGCGGCCCCCGGGCCCGCGGCGACCACCCCCGCGGCGACGACGACGGCCCCGGCGGCGCCGCCGGCGGCCACGACCCCCGCCACGACGACGACGGCAGCGCCCGCGACGAGGACGGAGCCGTAGTGAAGCGATTCGCAGTGGGAGCGCTCGCGCTCCTCGTCGTGGCCGGCGCGTGCAGGAAGAAGAACGAGACGCCCGCGAACCTCAACGCCGCGAACAAGGTGAGCATGCGCCAGGTGCGGCTGTACTACGAGTCGCCGCAGATGCTGCTGGCGGCCGAGGGGCGGAACATCGCCCTGCCGGAGAGCCCGGCCGCGGCGATGCCCGTGGTCGTGCGCGAGCTCATGAAAGGTCCGGCGCCGAATTCGAAGCTGGGACGGCTGTTCCCGGCCGACACCGTCGTCCGCGCGACCTACCTCCTTCCCGGCGGCACGGTGATCGTCGACCTGGGCGGCAACACCCTGTCGGCGGGGTGGGGCACCGGCAGCCACCAGGAGCTCTTGGCCCTCTACTCCCTGGTGCAGTCGCTGACGGCGAACTTCGCCGACGCGCGCCGGGTCCGGGTGCTGGTCAACGGGACCCCGGCGGAGACGCTGGCGGGGCACATCTCGCTGGCGAAATCGCTGGAGCCGTTTCCGGGAGTGGTCGAACCGGCGTCACGGTAAGGTGAACGATCGTTCATTTTTCGATGTCGCAGGGAGTAACCTGGACCGAACGACCGTTTGGGATTACACTTTCGAGCGATCACCAAATGTGCCGTATCCTCCGAGATCTCAGCGGGTTGTCACTTTCCCGTAACATTGAGAAAAGTTTCACAAAGTCGGAAGGATGTGTAATAATGCTCCTCGAACGAGTGAACTAGTTTTACTGGATGGGCAGGCGAGGACCGCTTTCTGTTGTAACAGCCTGCCAAAGTTACACCGCCTCTTGAATGCTTCCTTGAATCTTACCGACCCATCAAGCTCACCCCCGAGCGCGTTCGCGCCGCACCCCATCCAGTAAGTTGCCCCAAACCCCGCCGGAAACGGCGGGGTTGTTCGTTTGTAACCGGTTTCATGCGTGCGATGTAGGGCGCGGCGACGACGGACTCGGCCAGCAGGCGCACGTCGGCGTTCACCCCCAGCCAGCGGATCGCGGCCATGGCCGCGTCTGCCGCGGCCAGCAGGCGCTCGCGGGGGATGTGCTCGCGGATCTCGGCGAGCTTCTTCGGGTCGAGCGACTCGGCCGGGTCGAGCGCGACCACATCGCAGAGGATCGCGCCGAGGAGGGCGATGGCGTCCTTGGCGTCGTCGTGGTCCGAGACGACCGCGGCCAGCGCGAGCAGGGCCGCGGACTCGCCGCGCGTGGCGTAGCGGTGCAGCAGGTCGAGGATCGTCCCCGCCAAGTCCTCCCCTTCGTCCATCAGCGCCACCTGGCGGATGCGCACGGCCTCGCGAGGGCCGGTCAGCGCGCGCTGGGTGTCGCCGACGTACATGTGCTGCGAGCGCGACTTGATGGTCGGCAGGAGCAGGTCCGGCGAGCGGGTCAGGAGGATGAAGTTCGTGTCGCGCGCCGGCTCCTCGAGCGTCTTGAGCAGCGAGTTCGACCCGGAGACGCTCAGCCCGTCCGCGGGATCGATCACGAACACCTTGTTCCGTCCCTCGTACGGCCGCAGCGTGGCCTCGGCCACGATCTCCCGGATCTGCTCGATGGAGATGAGCTTCTTGTCCGCGGCGGCCTCGATGAAGTGGACGTCCGGATGCGTCCGCCGGTCGATGCGCAGGCAGGACTGGCAGTCGTCGCTGGTCGAGCCGTTGAGGCAGTTCAGCGTCTTGGCCAGCCGCACGGCAAGGTCGCGCAGGAGCGACGGCGACGGTCCGTGCAGGATGATCGCGTGGTGCAGCTCGCCGCGGCGTGCGGTGTCGAGCAGGAGTGAGGTCGTGGTCGTCATGAGAAGAGTTGCGGCGCGCGTGCGCGGAGCGTCTCGAGGGTGCGGTCGAAGACCTCGTCGATCGTGCCGTGCGCGTCGACGACGGCGAACCGTTTCGGCTCCGCTTTCTCCAGCGCAAGATATCCCTCGCGCACCCGCCGGTGGAAGCGCAGATCCTCGGCCTCGAAACGCCCCTCGTCGACGGTCATCTCCGCGTTCCGGGCATGGGCGCGGGCCAGCCCGGTCTCCTCGTCGATGTCGAAGAGCAGCGTGAGGTCGGGCGCGAGGCCGTCCGTGGCCCACTGATTCAGCGTCTGGAGCCTGCCGAGGTCCAGCCTGCGGCCGTAGCCCTGGTAGGCGAGGGTGGCGTCGGTGTAGCGGTCGCAGAAGACGGCCGTGCCGCGGTCCTGCGCGGGACGGATCACCTCGACGACGTGCTGACGCCGCGAGGCCGCGTACAGCAGCAGCTCGGTCATCGCGTCCATGCCGGTCGCCGCGGAGTCGAGGAGGATGGCCCGGATGCGGTCGCTGATGGGCGTGCCGCCCGGCTCCTTGGTGACCACGCACTCGCGCCCGAGGCCGCGATACCACGCCCCCACGCGCTGGATCTGCGTCGACTTGCCCGACCCCTCGGGGCCTTCAAACGTGATGAACATTCGTCAGACCGTCGCGCAGCCCGCGCAGGTAGTGCTCGCGCATGAGCGTCTCGAACACGTTCGACCGCGCGAGCAGCCGGAAGCGCTCGCCCAGGCGCGCCTTGCGGCGGAGCTTCGCGAGCTGCGCTTCGTCCGCGAGCTTACGCGTTTCCAGCTCGTGGACGCCGAGGAAGTGGCCGAGCTCGGGATGCTTCTGGTAGAAGATCGCCCCCGACTTGCCGACGGTGTACTGGCGGCGCGCGAACGAGTCGACGTTCATCGGGTGGTAGTGCCGGGTGACGGCCCGCGCGTTGTAGCGGATCTGCAGGCCGTGCTCCTTCAGCCGGTAGGCGAGCTCGATGTCCTCCCAGGCGGCCGAGGGGAAGGTCGTGTCGAAGGGATGGGCCGTGAGGACCGCGCGGTCGATGGAGATGTTGGACGTGTAGAAGAAGTTGAACGGGACCACGGCGCCGTCCTCGATCAGCTTGTAGCCGAACTGCAGGCCGTAGTCGTTGATGTAGTCCATGAACGCCGTCACCCGCTCGCCGCGCGGCCAGCCCGTATAGCCGAGGCAGGCCAGGAGCGGGTCGTCGTTGGACTCGCGATGGACGCGGGCGTGCTCGGCCAGGAAGCGCGGCTCGGGGACGGTGTCGTCGCCGATGAAGACGATGAACCGGCCCTGCGCGAGCGAGACGCCGTGGTTGCGGGCGCGTCCGGGGCCGGAGTTCGGTTGCGTGCGGAAGGTGATGCCCTTCCGCTGTGAGATCACCCGGTCCGTGTCGTCCTTCGAGCCGTCGTTGATGACGATCGTCTCGAACGGCGGCGCGTCGATCTGCGCGTCCAGGCCATCGAGGACGCGGACGAGCATGTCGAGACGGTTGTAGGTGGGGATGACGACGGAGAAGTACATGGTCAGAGTCGCGGCGCGGGATTGTATCGTCACCCGCGGAGCGCCGGCTTCCAGCCGGCCGCTACGCCGCCTTCCAGGCGGCAGCATTTCTCGCGAGAGGCGTGCCGGCAGGATGCCGGCGTAGCGGCCGGCTGGAAGCCGGCGCTCCGCGATTCTCTACGCCGACGCGCCGCCGTCGATGGCGAGGACCTGGCCGGTGATTCCGCTGGCGTCGTCCGACAGCAGGAAGGCGATGGCCGCGGCCACCTCGTCGGCGCGGATGGCCCGGCGCATGGGGATCTGGCGGATCATCTCCCGCTTCACGTCCGGGTCGAGGGCCGCGATCATGTCCGTGTCGACGAGGCCGGGCGCCACGCAGTTCACGCGGATGCCGCTGCGGGCCACTTCGCGGGCGAGGGAGCGGCTCATGGCGATCAGGGCCCCTTTCGCGGCGGAGTAGTTCGTCTGGCCGACCACCCCGTGCAGTCCCGACAGCGAGGCCACGTTCACGATCGCGCCGCGGCGCTGCTGCATCATCACCGGCAGCACGGCCTTGGTCATCGACCACGCGCCGCGCAGGTTCGTGTCCAGCACCTCGTCCCACTGCTCGGGGGACATGTTGTAGAGGAGGGCGTCCTGCCGCACGCCGGCGTTGTTGACCAGCGCGTCGATCGTGCCGAATTTCGCGGCGACCTGTTCGGCCACGCGCTTGTTGGCGTCGTGGTCGCGCACGTCGGCCTCGAACGCCAGGGCGCGGCCTTTGGACTCCGCCTCGAACGCGAGGGCGGCATCTTTGGACTTCCCGTACGTGAACGCGATCGACCAGTCCTCGGCGAGCAGATGCATCGCCGTCACGCGGCCGATGCCGCGGGAGCCGCCGGTGATGAGTGCGACTCTGGTCAGGATTCTTCCTCGTATTTCTCTTTCAGCGTGGCCACGACCGTGGGATCGGCGAGCGTGGTCACGTCGCCCAGGGCGCGGCCCTCGGCGATGTCGCGCAGGAGGCGGCGCATGATCTTGCCGGAGCGCGTCTTGGGGAGGTCGACCGAGATGATGATCTTCTCGGGCCGCGCGATCGCGCCGATCTTTTCCGCGACGTGGGCCTTCAGCTCCTGCTCGAACTTCGCCGGATCGGCGAGGGCGGCCTCGCGCTCGCTCTCCTTGACGATCACGAACGCGGCGATGCCGGTGCCCTTGATCTCGTGCGCGATGCCGACCACCGCGGCCTCGGCGATCGAATGGTGGTCGACCAGCGCGGACTCGACTTCCATGGTCCCGATGCGGTGTCCGGCGACGTTGATGACGTCGTCGACGCGGCCCAGGAGCCAGAAGTAGCCGTCTTCGTCGCGCTTCGCGCCGTCGCCCGTGAAGTAGACCCCGGGCCACTTCGACCAGTACTGCTTCACGAAGCGATCGGGGTCGCCCCAGATGCCGCGGAGCATCGACGGCCACGGGGAGGTCAGGGCGAGGTAGCCGCCGCCGACTTCCACTTCCTTGCCGCTCTGGTCCAGGATCTTCGCGTCGATGCCCGGGAACGGCTTCGTCGCGGAGCCGGGCTTGGTGGGGACCAGGCCGGGCAGCGGGGTGATGAGGATCGCGCCGGTCTCGGTTTGCCACCAGGTGTCCACGATCGGGCAGCGCTCGCCGCCGATGTTGCGGTGGTACCAGATCCACGCCTCGGGGTTGATCGGCTCGCCGACGCTGCCCAGCAGTCGCAGGGAGGACATGTCGTGCGACTTCGGCAGATCTTCGCCCCACTTCATGAAGGCGCGGATGGCGGTGGGGGCGGTGTAGAAGATCGAGACCTTGTGCTTCTCGATGATCTCCCAGAAGCGGTCTTTCTTCGGCCAGTCGGGCGCGCCCTCGTAGATCATCACCGTGGCGCCGGCGGCCAGCGGGCCGTAGACGACGTACGAGTGGCCGGTGACCCAGCCGATGTCGGCGGTGCACCAATAGATGTCGTCGTCCTTGAAGTCGAAGACCCACTTGCAGGTGGCCAGGCACTGGGTGAGATAGCCGCCCGTGGTGTGGACGATGCCCTTCGGCTTGCCGGTGCTGCCGGAGGTGTAGAGGACGTAGAGCATGTGCTCGGAGTCGACCCACTCCGGCTCGCACCAGGCGTCGGCGGAGGCCATGACGTCGTGGTACCAGACGTCGCGGCCGTCGTGCATGGTCACTTCATCCTCGGGGCGGCGGCGGACGACGACGACTTTCTCGATGGACGGGCACTCGGCGACCGCGGCGTCGGTGGTCTTCTTCAGCGGCACGACCGTGCCGCGGCGGTAGCCGCTCGTGGCGGTGATGCAGACCTTGGCCGTGCCGTCCTGGATGCGGTCTTTCAGGGCGTCGGCCGAGAAGCCGCCGAAGACGACCGAGTGGATGGCGCCGATGCGCGCGCAGGCGAGCATGGCCACCACGGCCTCGGGGATCAGGGGCATGTAGATCGCGACGCGATCGCCTTTGACGACGCCGAGGGACTTGAGGGCGTTGGCGAACTTGCAGACGTCGGCGTGGAGGGCGCTGTAGGAGATGCGGCGGATCTCGCCCGGCTCACCCTCCCAGATCAGGGCGATTTTGTCGCTGTTCTTCTCGAGATGGCGGTCCAGGCAGTTGAAGGACGCGTTGAGGGTGCCGCCGGTGAACCACTTCGCGTAGGGCGGCTCCCACTCCAGCACCTTGTCCCACTTCGTGTGCCAGTCGAGCTGCTCGGCCCACCCTGCCCAGAATTTCTCGCGGTCTTTGTCGGCCTTCGCCCAGATCGCGGGATCCTTCACGTTCGCGTTCCGGCGGAACTCCTCGGATGGCGGAAACTCGCGGCTTTCCTGCAGGAGTGCGTCGATCTCTTGAGCCATTCTTCATGACCTCCAGGGGAGCGAGATTGTATAGCGTTGATTTTTCGAATCCTCGGCCTGATTCGTCGAATCTTCGCGAGGATTCCCATTCGCTTCGCGAGGATTCCCATTCGCTTCGCGAGGATTCCGTTTCGCTTCGCGAAGATTCCGTTTCGCTTCGCGAAGATTCGTTTTCGCTTATCGAAGATTCAGGTTCGCTTGTCGAGGATTCGTTTTCGCTTCGCGAAGATTCGTTTTCGCTGATCGAGGATTCGTTTTCGCTTGTCGAAGATTCGTTTTCGCTTCGATCGGATTTCGCGAAAATCGCGAAAACGCAGGCAAGTGAAGCTAGGTCAATGGCTTACGCCCGTGCGAACGACGCCGCGATCGATTTGAAGACCAGCAGGCCGTCGGCATTTCCGAGGATCGACTCCGCGCAGCGCTCCGGGTGGGGCATCAGGCCGAGGACGTTCCGGCCGCGGTTGCAGATGCCCGCGATGTGGCGGGCGGAGCCGTTCGGGTTGGCCTCGCTGGTCAGGCGCCCCTCCTCGTCGCAGTAGCGGAAGATCACCTGCCGGTTGCGCTCGAGCTCATCGAGCGTGGCCTCGTCGGCGAAGTAGTTCCCCTCGCCGTGGGCGATCGGCGTGCGGATGATCTGCCCGGCCGCCAGCTCGTTCGTGAACGGCGTATCCGTCTCCTCCGTGCGAATGAAGACGTCGCGGCCGAGGAAGCGGAGGTGCTGGTTGCGCATCAGCGCCCCCGGGAGCAGGCCGACTTCCGTCAGCACCTGGAACCCGTTGCAGATCCCGAGGACCAGGCCCCCCGCCTCGGCGTGCCGGCGGATCGGGTCCATGATCGGGGCGAACTTCGCCAGCGCGCCGGCCCGCAGGTAATCGCCGTACGCGAAGCCGCCGGGGATGATCACGCAATCCGCGCCCTTGAGGTCCGTGTCCTTGTGCCACAGCATCTCGGCGTCTTGTCCGAGGACGTCCTTCGTCACGTGAAGCGCGTCGTGATCGCAGTTCGAGCCGGGGAGGACGACGATGCCGAATTTCATGCCCCGAGTTTAACAAGTGAAACGGTTCGGCGGTCTCCTGCACTATCGGGTATGCAGGTGGAAGAAGTCCGTTTCAACCACAACCCGAATTCGGCGGCGAACGACGCCATGACGATCGCCGTCAACGGCGCGTCCGGGGCTGTCGTTGCGCCGGAATGGCAGCGCAGTCCGGTCAAGCGCGACCCGTGCGCGTACGCCCTCGGCGCCCTCAGCGGAGCGGTGACGATCAAGGCGCGCTTCTCCGGCGGACCGTCGAACGGCGTCCGGCGGATCCGCGCGGTCGACGCCAACCCGGTGCCTCCGCAGCAGGCCGGGTGCGCCGGCTTTCTGCTCTGGCTGCTCCAAGCCATCCTCCACGCCTTGTTCGGCCCCATCGGGGACGTTCTGCCGAAAAACGTGGCGTTCGATGCGGCCGGCAACTCGGGGCTGGAGACCTTCACGCTCAACGCCCCGTACCTCGGCGCGAACGGCTTCGTCACGAAGCGCAACACGGTGTGGAAGTGGCAGTACAAGTCGGGCGGCTCGTGGATCGACTTCGACACCACCGACCACACCATGTACGTCACCGTAGACCTGCCCACCGCGCCGTGGGTGCAGTCGGGGAACCCGTCGCAGCTCCCGTGGGCGATCGCGTTGGATCAGGCGTGCCTCTGGGCCATCGGGAAGAAGACGAAGGACGACGTCGCCGCGGCCATCACGCTGGAAGTGAATCGCGTGCCGAACGTCTCCTACACGCCGATGACGATGTTCGGCTTCAGCGACTATCAGCTCACGTCGTACCTCACGCATCTCGCGGGCGGACCGTTCATCATGAACTGCACCGACGCCGCCGACGCCGTCACGACGCTCTCCAACCTCCTCGGCTGCAACCTGGCCGAGGGGCGGTTCTTCAACATGGTGACGCGGAAGTTCCTGACCCTGTCGGGCAATCCCGCCGTTCCCGCGGACTGGGTATCGTGGGCGTGGGGCTATCACGAGATCTGCTGGCTGAACGACTTCTCCAGCAACACCGTGTGGGACGGCTGCCTGCAACTGGACATGAGCGACGTGCCGAACGTGCACGTGGCAAAGCTGGTGGCGAAGATGCCGTTCAGCGTGCCGGACCCGAACGACTACAAGACGCGCCTGATCGCGAGCGGCCTCGGCACGCTCGAGAGTTTCGTCCGGCACCGGGCCGTGGTTTAAGGAGAGACGATGCAGCGGGAAATCACGATGAAAGCAATCGCTCCGGTGCTCGGCCATCCGCGCGAGCCGGGTCTGCTGCTGGTGGGCTTCAAGGCCTGGTCCGGGCCGCAGCCGGACGGCGCGTCGTCGCTGCGCGAGCAGCTCGCCCCGAACAGCTCCCGCGCGGTGTGGGACCTCGGCCGCGGCCGGATCGCGCTGACGGTCACCGAGCACGGCTCGGTGGAAGACGCGCTGAGCGCGCTCGCGGACGACATGGAAGCCAACCAGCTCGCGGAAGTGCCACGCGGCCCCGAGGACGTCGGGGAGATCAGCTTCGTGCATCCGCCCGAGGCGCCGCCGGCGCTGTTCTTCGTGCGCGGCAACCTGACGATGGGCGTATTCAGTTTCGGCCGCGAGGCCGTGGACGTCGAGCCGTTCGCGCGGCGCGTCGACACCGAGCTGCGGGCGCGTCCGGCGGATGCGCGTGAAGGCAACCTGGAGGTGCAGCGCGGCGAGCGCGGCATCGTCGTGAAGCCGCGCTACGCGGGAGACGGCTACGTGAAAGTGTTCGCGGCGGGGAAGGCGCGCAAGCACGGCGCCGAGATCGTCCTCGAAGGAGACGGCGACGCGGACCTCTATTACGTGGAGCCGGGCCGCGAGACTCAGCGGGCGACGGCGGGGCGCGGCAAGTTGTAAATCGTGAGGAACCCCGCGCGGTCGGTGGCGACGAGGGAGTTGCTGGCCGGGTCGAAGGCCAGAGCGTAGGCGTCCACGCCATACAGCGATGCGGGCGTGACGCCGCGGGTCGAGCCGGGGAAGGCGGTGCTCGCGCTGCAGCGGCGCTCGGCGTAGACGACCAGCGTATCCGCGCCGGCGACCGTGGCCACCTGCGGGCCGGCGTTCTCGGGGATGCACACGCGGTTGCCGTTCACGAGCTCCCTGCCGGACTTCACCGCCTTCTCGAAGATCGCGTCGCGGCTGAAGGCGACGAGGGAACGGTCGCCCGCGGCGAACGTCGCGGACTCGATGGTCTTGTCGGTCTGCATCGGGTCGCGCGAGATCACGGTGAAGGTCTTCGTGTCGAATAGCGTTACGGCCGTGGCCTTGGCGTTGCCGAAGTTCTCGGTGGCGAAGACCGCGAGGGTGTTGCCGCTCGCGCTGACGGCGATGGTCATCGGATCGTCGATCGGCAGCGTGCGCAGCTCGGTGTCGCCCTCGCGGTCGTAGACGTGGACCTTGCGGCCGAGGACGTAGACGTAGCGGCCCTTCGGATCGGGGATGACGTCGCGGATCCGCTCGCCCTCCATGGTGATCTCGCGGAGGACGGCCAGGTTCGGCAGGGAAAGGATCAGCGCGCTCTCGTCCGTACCGTTGGCGATGTAGAGGCGCGAGCGGTCGGGATTCGTGCGCAGGGTGACCAGCTCCTTGGTTGCGGCGATCTGCGCGGAGTCGAGGACGACGTGCTTCCGGACCGTGCCGGTCGCGGGGTCGATCGCGGCGACGGACTGCGTCTCGGCCAGGCCGACGTAGATGGTGCCGTCGGCACCGACGGCGACGCCGCGCGGGTCGCCGGACAGCGTCCAGCGCTTGATCACCTTCCGGTCTTTGGTGGAGACGGGCCTGAGGGTGTCAGCGACCAATGCAGGGGCGAAGAGCGACACCGCCGCGGAGGTGAGCAGGACGAGAGCGGCGAGTCTACTCCTCGAGTGTGTAGGAGAATTTTTCGATGACCGTGTTCGCGAGGAGCCGCTCACACATCTGCCGAAGCTGCGTTTCGACGTTCTCCCGTGTCTGCCCACCATCCGCAAGCGTAATTCGGAACACTTTGCCCACCCGCACATCTTCCACACCGGAGAAGCCGAGCGAGCTCAGCGAGTGCTCGATGGCCTTGCCCTGAGGGTCGAGGACGGACGGTTTGAGCTCGACGGTAACGGTTGCCTTCATCGGGCGCGGATTCTATCTCCTCCGTCCCACGGAGGATAACGATGAACGATGAGCGATGAACCGCCTTCACCCCGGATGGGAGGCAGGGTTCATCGTTCATCGTTCATCGCTCATCGTTCAAAAGAGCGATAGCTGGCCCGGGAGGGGCTTGCGCTCGCGGCGGCGGGCGACGTCGAAGAGGCCTGTCGGCTCGAATTGTTTCGCAATGGAAAACTCGAGGCTCGCGCCCGTGCGGCGAAGCAGGCGCGTGCACATGTCGCGGACGATCGACTCGTGGTTGTTCTTCTGCGAGAGGTGGATCATGCAGAGCGTCTTCAGGTCGGCGCCGAGGAGGCGCTGCACGGCGCTCACGGAATCGTCGTTCGACAGGTGGCCGAACCGCGACATGATCCGGCGCTTGAGCGACCACGGATAGCTGCCCATGCGGAGCATGTCCAGATCGTGGTTGGATTCGAAGAACAGGCCGTCGCATCCGCTGAGGTGGTCGAGCACTTCGCGGTTCACATAGCCGAGGTCGCTGGCGATGCCCACGCGGGTGCCGTCGCGGGACTCGATGACGAAGCAGGAGGGGTCCGCCGCGTCGTGGATCGTCTTGCGGGCGTGGACCTGCAGCTCGCCGATCCGGAACGTCGTGTCGTTCTGGAACACGACCATCTTCACGTCCGTCGTGTCGATGTTCGACGCGTCGAGCGTGCCTTTGGTCAGATAGATCGGCACCTCGTACTTGCGGGCGATCTTCTCCGCCCCGCGGATGTGATCGTAGTGCTCGTGGGTGACGACGATCGCCGAGAGCCGCTCGATGTCGCACCCCAGCGTGGCCAGGCGCTTCTTCGTGTCCCTGGGACCTATGCCGGCGTCCACGAGGATGGCTGTGCCGTCGCTCTCGAACCAGTAGGCATTCCCGGCCGAACCGGAGGAGAGAGGGGCCACGAGCATGGAGCGATGGTAGCTCATTACCGCCAGCTCTGCGCTCGCTCAGGGCTAACCGGGTATGATCCGGCGCGAAATGGCTGAACGGTTTATCGTCGAAGGTGGTCACCGGCTCGAAGGCTCGATCCGGCCGGGCGGCAACAAGAACGCGGCGCTGCCGATCCTGGCGGCGTGTCTGCTGACGGACGAGCCGGTGGTGCTCCGGAATCTGCCGGACATCCAGGACGTCCGGGTGATGCTGCAGATTCTCGAAGGGATCGGCGCCTCGGTCGAGCGTCTCGAGCAGAACGTCGTGCGCGTCACCGCGAAGGGCGACATCTCCTGCAACCCCGACACGGAGCTGTCGAAGAAGATCCGCGCCTCGATCCTCCTGGCCGGGCCGCTGCTCGCGCGGTGCGGGAGTGTCTCCGTGGCGAAGCCGGGCGGAGACGCGATCGGCCGGCGCCGCGTCGATACGCATCTCCTCGCGCTGGAAGCCCTCGGCGCGCAGATCGAAGTGTCGGCGTACGAATACAACATGTCCGCCCGCGCGCTGCGCGGGAAGAAGATGTTCCTCGACGAGGCCTCGGTCACCGCAACCGAGAACGCGATCATGGCCGCGGTGCTGGCCGAGGGCGATACGTTGATCTACAACGCCGCCGCCGAGCCGCACGTGCAGGACCTCTGTCACATGCTCATCTCCATGGGCGCGCAGATCGAGGGGATCGCCACCAACCAGTTGAGGATCCAGGGAGTCGAGGCCCTGCACGGCTGCGACTACACCATCGCCAGCGATCACATCGAGGTCGGCTCGTACATCGGCCTGGCGGCGGTGACGCGCAGCGAGCTGGTGATCGAGGACGCCGTCCCCGAGCACATGTACGCCGTGCGGCACATGCTCGAGAAGCTCGGCGTCGAGATCAAGATCGAGGGGAAGAACATCCGCGTCCCGCGCAACCAGGAGCTGCGCGTCCGCTACGACATCGGCGCCGCGGTGCCGAAGATCGACGACGGACCGTGGCCGCTGTTCCCGGCGGACCTGCTGTCCATCATGGTGATCATCGCCACGCAGGCCGAGGGGACGGTGATGATCTTCGAGAAGATGTTCGAGTCGCGCCTGTTCTTCACGGACAAGCTGATCGGCATGGGCGCGCGGATCATCCTCTGCGACCCCCACCGGGCCATCATCGTCGGCGGCGCGCGCCTGTACGGCGGCGAGATCTCCAGCCCCGACATCCGCGCCGGCATGGCTCTGCTCCTGGCCGCGCTCTGCGCGAAGGGGGAGAGCATCATCCACAACGTGCATCAGATCGACCGCGGCTACGAGCGGATCGACGAGAGGTTGAACGCGCTGGGGGCGCGGATCCGGCGCGAACGGGACGTCTGAGTGCTCGCTTCGCTGACGCCGGACGATCTGGATGCACTCGCTGACGCGCGGCTGCACGACGCCGAGGCGTTGCTGGCGGCGGGCCGGTTCGACGGCGCGCGGTATGTCTGCGGGTATGCCGTCGAGTTGAAGCTCAAGGCGCGGATCTGCAGAGCGCACGGATGGGAGGAGTACCCTCCGGTGCCACAGCTCGCACAGGCGCTCAAGACGCATAACCTGCTCGTGCTGTTGCTGCTTTCCACGATGCAGACGACAATACTTTCGCAGCACGGGCAATACTGGTGGGTGGTCGTGCCGTGGACACCCGAACAGCGATACGCCACGGCAGCCGTGACGGCACAGGATGCGCAGACGATGATCGATGCAGCGCGCGCTCTGATGGCGGTTTTATGATCGAGCCCAGACACATCCAGAACGTTCGGCGGCGCCTCATCGCCGATCGTGGACAACTCACCTTCCTCGCGCTCTTCGAGCGTGACGAGGAGCCCGGCTGGTGGGATCTGCTGATCGCGGGGAGTGACCTGCGTTCCGACACGCTGGCCCACTACTCGTATGTCGCCGATGTGCTGCGGGCGGAGCTGACGCGGGATGAGATGGTGCGGCTCGCGAAGGTCGTCCTGCTTCCCGAGGATTATGAGCCCATCCAGAAGCTGCTGAGGCGAGTGCATGTCGAAGACGGTGAGCCGGTCGAGCTCGAGTACTTCCGCTTCCACGAATTCCTCATTCGGCGCGCGCTGATCTTTCAGGCTGTTCCCGCCGCGGTGGGTGCCGAAAAGGCGTGAGCGACGCGCACGGCCCCGCCGTGATGGGCATCCTCAACGTCACGCCGGACTCGTTCTCGGACGGTGGCCTGCACTACGACCGCGCGGTGGCCATCGACGCCGCGCTGCGGATGGAGCAGGACGGCGCGGCGATCATCGACGTGGGCGGCGAGTCGACGCGCCCCGGATCGGACACCGTCTCCATCGACGAAGAGCTGAGCCGCGTCATCCCGGTGATCGAAGGCATTCGCGCACGCAGCGGAGTGCGCATCTCCGTCGACACGAGAAAAGCGGAAGTGGCCGCGGCGGCGCTCGATGCCGGCGCGGACATGGTCAACGACGTCACGGCATTACGCGACGCGGAGCTGCGCGCGCTGGTCGCCAGTCGCGGCGTGCAGGTCATCCTCATGCACATGCGCGGCGAGCCGAAGACGATGCAGGACGACATCCACTTCGACGACGTCGTGCACGACGTCGCCCGCGAGCTGCAGCAGTGGCGCGACGACGCCGTCGCCGCCGGCGTGAAGAAAGAGAACATCCTCATCGACCCCGGCATCGGCTTCGGCAAGACCTTCGAGCACAACCTCGAGATCCTGGCGCGCTGCGACGAGTACCGCAGCATCGCCCCCGTGGTCATCGGCGCGTCGCGCAAGGCCTTCATCGGACACCTCACCGGGCAGCCGGGCGGCGCGCCGCGCATGGCCGGATCGCTCGCGGCCGTGGCCGCGGCGGCGAAAGGATGCGCATCGTACGTGCGCGTGCACGACGTCCGCGAGACCGTCGATTTCCTGAAGGTGCTGGCCGCGATCGAGGCGCACGCGTGAACTTCTTCGACCGCCTGCTGCTGCTCAACTTCACGTGGCGCGACGCGGTCGACATCCTCATCGTCGCCCTGATCATCTACGGCATCTTCGCGCTCATCCGCGGCACGCGGGCCATGCAGATCTCCATCGGCCTCGTCATCCTCGGCTCGACCTTCTTCGTCGCGCGGGCATTCGACCTTCCCGCCCTCGAGGCCATCTCGGCGCAGATCCTCTTCTATCTTCCCTTCGCGGTGATCGTGCTGTTCCAGCAGGAGATCCGCCGCGCGCTGGCGCGCATGGTCGGCAACCCGATGGCCATCTTCTTCCGCCGTCCCGACGGCACGCTGCCGATCGACGCCATCGTGCACGCGTGTGACGTCCTGGCGTCGAAGCGCGTCGGAGCGCTGATGGCCATCGAGGGACGGCAGACGCTGCGCATGTACGAGGATGGGGCGAAGCCGGTGGATGCGGTGCTGACGAACGAGTTGCTGGTCGCGATCTTCACGCCGGGCGGTCCGCTGCACGACGGCGCGGTGCTGATCCGCGGCAACCGCATCGCCGCGGCGAACGCGTTCCTGCCGCTGACGTCGACGCCCGATCCGACACTCGCGCACGGGACGCGTCACCGCGCGGCGATCGGACTCAGCGAGGAGACCGACGCGCTGGTGATCGTCATCTCCGAGGAGAATGGGTCGACGGCCCTGGCCGCGGACGGCGTGCTGCGCGAGAACGTCGACAGCGGCGCGCTGCGCGTGGCGCTCACCGAGCGCTTCGGAGCCTCACGTTGAAGCGCCTGTCCTCCACTAAACTGCGCGCGCCGCGATGAAGAACCTCGGCCTCAAGCTCGTCTCGCTGCTGCTGGCGTGCATCCTCTGGTGGTACGTGTCGCTGCCGCGGCGCGAGGAAGTGCGCGAGCGCGTGGTCACGGCGTCGCTGGCGCTGGTGGGGATGCCGTCCTATCTCGTCATCACCACGCCCGACATCCCCAGCAGCGTGGCCGTGCGCGTGCGCGGGCGGAAGACCGACCTGCGCGGCGTGGCCTCGCAGACCCTCGAGGCGTCCGCCGACCTGAGCGCCATCACCACGCCGGGTGAAGTCGAGATCACGATCCGCGCGCGGCACATCAACGTGCCGGACGAGATCGAGGTCATCTCCATCGAGCCGTCGAAGGTGCGCTTCCGCGTGGAGCAGTTGCGCCAGCGCGCGGTGCCGATCCGGCCGTTCCTCGACGGCGGCGTGCCGGCGGGCTTCATCATCGGACAAGCCACCGCGGAGCCGCCGCTGGCGCTGGTGTCCGGGCCGGCGTCGCAGATCATGAAACTGGCCGAGGTCACGACGGAGCGCATTATCATGACCGGCCGCACGGAGACGTTCGTGCAGAGCGCGGGCGTCATCGCCGACTCACCGCTGGTGCGGATCATCTCGCCGCTCACCACACAGATCACGGTTCCGGTGCTCGCGGAGGTCGGACCCGAGCCGCCCACGGACACGAGCGGTACGACCGGCACCACGGAGACCACGAGCACACAATGAGACAACTCTTCGGCACTGACGGCATCCGCGGCAAGGCGCGGCAATATCCTCTCGACGAGCCGACGCTGATCCGCCTCGGATACGCCCTCGCCAAACGCTTCCCCGGCAAAGTCCTCCTCGGCCGCGACACGCGCGAGTCGGGAGCGATGATCGCCGGCGCACTCGCCGCCGGCCTGAAGGCAGGCGGCGCGCAACCGGTGGCGGTCGGCGTCATCCCCACGCCCGGCATCGCCTGGCTCTGCAGAACGACAGACGATGCCGTCGCGGCGATCTCGATCTCCGCTTCGCACAATCCGTGGGAAGACAACGGCGTGAAGATCTTCGGTCACGACGGGATGAAGCTGCCCGATCGCATCGAGCTGGAGATCGAGCAGGACCTCGAGCGCGTCGACATCGGCGCGCAGACGTCGACCGAGAACGACGAGGAATCGCCGGAGCTCATCGAAGCGTACGAGCGCTTTCTCATTTCAGGGATCCCGCCCGCGGCGCTGAAGGGACGCAAGGTCGTGCTCGACGTCGGTCACGGAGCCGCCTATCGAATCGCGCCGGAAGTGTTCCGCCGCGTCGGCGCGGACGTCGTGGTCATCCACGACGCGCCGGACGGCCGCAACATCAACGAGAACGCCGGCGCGATGCATCCGGAGCGGCTGGCCGAGGTGGTGGTGGAGCAGCAGGCGGACTACGGCGTGGCCTTCGACGGCGACGCCGACCGCGCCATCTTCGCCGACGACGCGGGAAAGATCCGCGACGGCGACGAGATCATCTATCTCTGGGCGAAACACCTGAAACTGCCGCTGGTCGTGACGACGGTGATGTCGAACTTCGGCTTCGAAAAACAGCTCCAGGCCGACGGCATCGAGCTGCTGCGCGCACAGGTGGGCGACAAGTACGTCCTCGAGCAGATGCTCGAGCGCGACGCGCTCCTCGGCGGCGAGCAGTCCGGCCACATCATCGACCGCACCGTGCACACCACCGGCGACGGCATCCACACCGCGGTCGTCTTCGGCAGCATCCTCGCGGAAATGGGACAGCCGTTCTCGAAGCTGCACACGTTCGACCCGATGCCGCAGCTTCTGCTGAACGAGAAGGTGGCCTCCAAGCCGCCGCTCGAGTCGCTGCCGAAGTATCAGGAGGCGCACGCCGCCGCACTGCGCCAGCTCGATGGGAAGGGACGCATTCTCGTGCGCTACTCGGGAACGGAGAATCTCGTCCGCGTGATGGTGGAAGGGGAGGACGACACGCTGATCCGGCGCATTGCGGAGGAGCTGCGCGGCGTGCTCAAAGAGGAAATCGATGACGTGTCATCCTGAGGCGTGTAGACGCCGAAGGATCCCCTGCCGACGGAGCGGGCATCGGTTTCAGCACGCGGTCCTTCGCCCTCTACGGAGCTCGGGATGACACCGCGGTGGACGCTCGCAGGGAAAACCGCCCTCGTCACCGGCGCGACGAAAGGCATCGGCCTGGCCATCGCGAACGAACTGGCGGCCTTCGGCGCTGACGTCATCGGCGTGGCACGTGGCAATGTGGCGACGGGCTTCAGCCCTTCGCGTGACGGGCTGAAGCCCGTCACCACATTCGCAGCCGACATGAGCAGGCCGGAAGACCGCCGGCGCCTCATCGAAGGAATCGACAGACTCGACATCCTCGTCAACAACGCCGGCACGAACATCCGCAGGAAGGCGATCGATTACGAGGACGGCGAATACGAGCGCATCCGCGAGCTCAATCAGGATGCGGTGCTTGATCTCTGCCGTCTCGCGCATCCGCTCCTGAAGCAATCGGGCGAGGCGAGCATCGTCAACATCGTCTCCGTGGCCGCCTTCCGCCACCTCGGCACCGGCATCCCGTACGCCATGACCAAGGCGGCCGTGGCGCACATGACCCGCGGCCTCGCGGCGGAGTGGGCGGCGGACGGGATCCGCGTCAATGCCGTGGCGCCGTGGTACATCCGCACGCCGCTGGCGCAGCCGGTGCTCGACGACCCGTTGCGTCTGGCGAAAATCCTCGAGACCACGCCATTGAAGCGCGTCGGCGAGCCGGAGGAAGTCGCGTCGCTCGTTGCATTTCTCTGCATGTCGGCCGCGTCTTACATCACCGGACAGTGCATTGCGGTCGATGGCGGATTCAGCGTTGCCGGTGTTTTCCAATAAAACATTGGCGTTCTGAACGACCGCTGCTATATTGCGCCATCCATTTTTAGCCCAATATCGGAGATAGGGTGCATGGCGAAGGCGCAGGGGAAGAAGGCGGTCGCCGCCGCCAGTGGTAAGAGTGCGGCAAAGAAGGTCGCGGCGAAGCTCAAGAGCGCGGCCAAAGCGGTGAAAAAAAAGGTCGCGCCGAAAAAGGCCGCCGCGCCCGCAGCGAAGCCAGCCGCGAAAAAGCCCGCGCCCAAAGTCGCGGCCAAGCCCGTCAAGCCTGCCAAGCCCGTAAAGCCCGCCCCGAAGCCGGCACCGAAGGCCGCGGCCAAACCGGCGCCGAAGCCGGCACCGAAACCCGCGCCGAAAGCCAAGGCTCCCGCGAAACCGGTCGCGAAGGCGGCCAAGGCGGCGGTCAAGGCCGTGAAGAAAGTCGCGGCCAGGGTTGCGCCGAAGGCAGCCGAGAAGCCTGCTCTCAAGCCGAAAGCGGTCAAGCCGGCGCCGCCCACTCCCGCGCCGGTCGCGCCGAACGTTCCCGCCGTGCCGAAGCCGGCGCCCGCGCCGGAGCCGGAGAAGGCCAAGCGCGGCCGCCGCGCGCGTCCGCGCGTGATCTCCAGCGGAGCGCCCGCCGCGTCGTGGCTGTCGTCCGAGAAGCCGCGTCCGGCGTCGTTCATCGCCGCGCCCGCGCGTGCCGAGGCGCCGAGCGCCGTGGCCGCGCCGCCGGCGTCGTCGGATCGACTCATCCGCGCCGAAGATCTGGACCATTCCGCCCTGCGCACCGTGCCGGTGCGCATCGACGTCGAGCAGGGGGCGGGACGCTTCTACGTCATCGCCAATCCGATGGAAGTCTCCGTGCGCGTCGGTGAAGGGATCGAGTGGGATTTCCGCTACATCGGCGGCGCCGACGTCAACGTCGACGAGATCGTCATCGAGCTCGAGAAGCCGTCGCCGTTCACGCAGAGCGTCTTCCGTACGCGCAAGCCGGGCGGCGCGCGTCCGCATCGCCAGCTCTCCGGCGCCGCGGTGGCGTCCGCGGCGGGCAAGCGCATTCAGTACACGGTGCGCGCGATGACGCCGTTCAAGACAGAGCTGGCGAACACGAAGGTCTGGGTCAACGTGACGGCGTAGCGTGCTGCTCCTGCAGCGCCGCGAACGAGCTCGCCCCATCCTTCAGTGACCGGATTCCCTCCACGCACGCGGTGGCCGCGGTGAGCGTGGTGATGCACGGGATCTGGAGCTGCAGCGCCGTGCGCCGGATGTAGGTGTCGTCGACGAAGGCCGACTTGCCGAACGGCGTGTTGATGACCAGCGCCACCTGGCCGTTGATCATCAGGTCGACGATGTTCGGCCGCGCCTCGTGCACCTTCGGCACGATCTCCGCCTCGACGCCGTGCTTCTGCAGGAACTCGCGCGTGCCGGCGGTGGCGATGATGCGGAAGCCGAGGGCGTTCAGCTCGCGCGCGACCGCCACGACGTGCGACCGCTTGTCGTTGTCGTTGATGGAGATGAAGGCGGTTCCCTCGAGCGGCAGACGCACGCCCGCGCCGAGGAGCGCTTTGGCGTAGGCCTCGCCGAAGGAGTGGGAGCTCCCCATCACTTCGCCGGTCGACTTCATCTCCGGGCCGAGGAGCGTGTCTTCTTTCGGAAAACGGTTGAAGGGGAAGACCGGCGCCTTCACGAAGTAGCCGTTGACGGGCGGCTCTTTCGTCAGTCCGAGGGAGCGGAGCGAGTGCCCGGCCATCACCTTCGCGGCGATCTTCGCGAACGAGACGCCGGTGGCCTTCGACACGTACGGCACCGTCCGCGACGCGCGCGGATTCACTTCCAGCACGTACAGCTCGCCGTGCTGAATCGCGTACTGCACGTTCATCAGGCCGATGACGTTGAGTGCCTTTGCGAGCTCGATCGTGCGGCGGCGGATGCGGTCCTGGTCGCGGTGGCCGATGATGTACGGCGGGATGACCGTCGTCGAGTCGCCGGAGTGGATGCCGGCCAGCTCGATGTGCTCCATCACGCCGGCCACGATGACGTCCGTACCGTCGGAGACGGCGTCGACGTCGATCTCGATCGCGTCCTCGAGGAAGTGGTCGACGAGGATCGGATGTCCCGGCGCGGCCTCGACGGCGCGGACCATGTAGCTCGACAGCGCCTCGTCGTCGTAGACGATGGCCATTGCCCGTCCGCCCAGCACGTACGACGGACGGACCACGACCGGATAGCCGATGCGGTGCGCGACGGCCAGCGCTTCCGCTTCGTTGACGGCGGTGCCGTTGGCGGGGACGCGGATGTCGTGCTTGCGCACGAGCTCTCCGAAACGCTCGCGGTCTTCGGCGATGTCGATGGAGTCGACGGAGGTCCCCCACATCGGCACGCCCGCCTCGTGCAGCGCCTTGGCGAGCTTGAGCGGCGTCTGTCCGCCGAACTGCACGATGACGCCTTCCGGCTTTTCGAGCTCGACGATCTCCAGCACGTCTTCGAGCGTGAGCGGCTCGAAGTAGAGGCGGTCGGACGTGTCGTAGTCCGTGGAGACCGTCTCCGGATTGCAGTTGACCATGATGGTCTCGAAGCCGATCTCGCGCAGCGCGAAGGCGGCGTGCACGCAGCAGGTGTCGAACTCGATCCCCTGCCCGATGCGGTTCGGACCCGATCCGAGGATGATCACCTTGCGGTTGTTGGTCGGGTCGGACTCGTTCTCGGTCTCGTAGGTGGAGTAGAGGTACGGCGTCGTGGCCTCGAACTCCGCCGCGCAGGTGTCGACGCGTTTGTAGACGGGACGCAGCCCCGCCGCGTGACGCTCCGCGCGCACCTCGGACTCCGTGCGATTGGTGAGCTTCGCGATCTGGCGATCGGAGAAGCCGTTGCGCTTGAGGATGCGGAGGAACGCCGTGTCATCCTGAGCCGGCGTAGCGCGGCGAAGGACCTCCTGATTCGGAGCGACCCTCGTGCGCTCGGCAGGGGATCCTTCGCCGTCTACGCGGCTCAGGATGACACGCTGCTCGAGCTCGATGATCCGCCGGATCTCGCGCAGGAACCACGGATCGATGTGCGAGAACGCGTGGATCTCCTCCACCGTCAGCCCGGCGCGGAACGCGTCGCCGACGGCGAAGATGCGCTCCGGCGTCGGCGTGCGCAGCAGCTCCGGCATGCGCTCCTTCGTGTAGCCGCGCGTCTCCAGGCCGGCCACGCCGATCTCCAGCGACCGCAGTCCCTTCTGCAGCGCCTCGTTGAACGTGCGGCCGATGGCCATCGACTCGCCGACGCTCTGCATCGAGAAGCTGAGCAGTTGCGGCGTGTTCGGGAACTTCTCGAACGAGAAGCGCGGGATCTTCACCACCACGTAGTCGATCGACGGCTCGAACGACGCCGGCGTCTTCCTGGTGATGTCGTTCGGAATCTCGTCCAGCGTGTAGCCGGCGGCGAGCTTCGCCGCGAACTTGGCGATCGGAAAGCCGGTGGCCTTCGACGCCAGCGCCGACGAGCGCGAGACGCGCGGGTTCATCTCGATGCAGATGCGGCGGCCGGTCTTCGGATGCACGGCGAACTGGATGTTCGAGCCGCCCGTCTCCACGCCGATGGCGCGGATGATGCGCTTGGCCTCGTCGCGCATCTCCTGGTACTCGTCGTTGGTGAGCGTCTGCTGCGGCGCGACGGTGATGGAGTCGCCCGTGTGCACGCCCATCGGATCGAAGTTCTCGATCGAGCAGACGATGATCACGTTGTCCGCGCGGTCGCGCATCACCTCGAGCTCGAACTCTTTCCAGCCGATGACCGACTCCTCGACCAGCACGCGGTGCACGGGGGAGAGGTCGAGTCCGCGCGAGACGATCGAGCGCAGCTCTTCGACGTTGTAGGCGATGCCGCCGCCGGAGCCGCCCAGGGTGAAGGAGGGGCGGATGACCAGCGGATAGCCGATGCGCGAGGCGAAGGTCTCCGCGTCGTCGACCGTGGCCGCGTACGTCGACTGCGGCACGTCGACGCCGATCGAGATCATCTTCTCTTTGAAGAGCTGGCGATCCTCGGCGGTCTTGATGGCGTCGTAGTTCGCGCCGATCAACTCGACGTTGTGCCGCTCCAGCGCGCCGTTCTCGTAGAGGGCCATGGCCAGGTTGATGCCGGTCTGGCCGCCGACGGTGGGAAGGATCGCGTCCGGCTTCTCGCGCTCGATGATGCGCTCCAGCGACTCGGGCGTGAGCGGCTCGATGTACGTCCGGTCCGCGAACTCCGGATCGGTCATGATCGTGGCCGGATTCGAGTTGACGAGGATGATGCGGTAGCCCTCGTCGCGCAGCGCCTTGCAGGCCTGCGTGCCCGAATAGTCGAATTCGACCGCCTGCCCGATGACGATCGGGCCGGAGCCGATGATGAGAATGCTTTTGATGTCAGACCGCTTGGGCATCGGGGGCGAATGATACAGTTTCGGACCGCAGTGCTGAGTGCTGGGTGCTGAGGGCTGAGACCACAGCGAAACTCAGCACCCGGCACTCAGCACTCAGCACTGTATGAAACGCTTCATCGAGTGGGACAGCATCGAGGTCCGTGTGGACGGCGAGAAGATCGCCGCCATGGCTCGCGAGATGGTCGCGGCCGACCCGATGATCGAGCGGCTGCACCTTCGGTTCGCGAACGGACTGCTCCGCGTGGAAGGGTCGGTGCGCAAGTTCATCAGCGTCCCCTTCCAGGTCGACATCACGCAGATGATCGCGTCGGGGACGACCGTGCGCGTGCCGCTGGCGCGCATCTCCGCCGGACCGATCCCCGTGCCGACGCTGCTGGTGGGGCTGGTGCGGCAGAAGTTCCCGAAGGAGCTCGTGCGCTACGAGGACCCGGCCACGCTGGTCCTCTCGCTGGATCGCTTTTTGCCACCTTTCGTCTCCGCTGATATCCAGAAGATCTGGATCATCGACGGCGGCCTGGCCGTGACTCTCGGCAAAGGCGGCGCCGATCTTCCCACCGGAGGTACGACTTCATGAGTGAACAGGGCTTCGACGAAATGATGCGTGAGAGCACCGAGGTGTCGGGGCCGGTCTCGCGCGACCGCGCGGACCGCTTCTACGACCGCATGCGCGAGAGTATTCGCAACTATCTGGCCGCGAAAGGCTCCGCCGCGGGCTCCGCGGGCGAGTATCTGCTGCTCGCTCCCGACATCTTCGTGCTGCTGTGGCGTCTGATCAACGACGACCGCGTCAACGCCAAGAACAAGGTCATGCTCGGCAGCGGCCTGGCGTACTACATCTTCCCGCTCGACATCATGCCCGAGGGCTTCCTGGGGCCGATCGGCTACATCGACGATCTCGTCTTTGCGGTGTATCTGCTGAACAAGCTGCTCACCGACACCGACGTGGAGATCCTGCGCGAGCACTGGAGCGGCCGGGACGACATCCTCGACTCGATCCGCAACGTGCTGAACGCCGCGGACAACCTCGTCGGCAGCGACATCATCGGAAAGATCAAAAAGAACGTGAAGTAAAAAAGATAGTGGAAGGACAGGCAATCCTGCCTGTCCTCCACTGGAAATGGCAGGCGCGGCCACACGGCCGCGCCTTTTTTACCTACGAGCGGTGGATATTTGTGGACTCCAGTGGACGTCAGTGGTACAAAAGCCTCTGAATCGACATGGAACTCAGCGTTTTTATGGGGCACAGCCCCGCGAAGATCGACGAGAAGGGGCGGCTCAAAGTGCCCGCGAACTTCCGGAAGATCATCGAGGAGCGCTACGGCAGCGAGTGCTTCATCACCTCGAAAGACGGTGAGAGCGCGCTCGTTTACCCGCTCCCGGTCTGGCTCGAGTTCCAGGCCAAGCTGGCCAAGGTTCCGTCGACGTCGATGGCCAAGATCAAGCTGCTCGAGCGGGTGAACTACTTCGGGCAGGTCGGGACGATGGACGCGCAGGGGCGCGTGCTGGTGCCGGCCGTCCTCCGGGGAGTGGCCGGCATCGCCGAAGACGTGGTCGTCCTCGGCAGCCAGGACCATCTCATCGTCTGGAACGAGCAGAAGATGAAGAAGCGGCTCGAGGACACGCCGCTCACGGCTGAAGACTACAAAGAGCTCGAACTTCACGGCGTGTGAAGTGAGACACGAACCTGTTCTTTTGGAACCTGTGCTCGAGTATCTCGAGCCCAACCGCCGCGACGGCGTCTTCGTCGACGCGACGGTGGGGCTGGGAGGGCATTCGGAGGCGCTGCTGGAGCGGCATCCGGATGTCCGCCTGGTCGCGATCGATCGCGACCCGGAGGCACTCGAACGGTCGCAGGAGCGGCTGAGCCGCTTCGGCGAGCGCGTGACGTTCGTCCGTGGACGTCACGAATCGCTCATTGACATCCTGAAGCAGTCCGGCGTGGCGAGCGTGAGTGGCTTGCTCGCCGATCTCGGCGTCTCGTCGATGCAGCTCGACGACGCGGCGCGCGGCTTCTCGTTCCGCTTCGACGGACCTCTGGACATGCGGATGGGCTCCGAGGGGACGAGCGCGGCGGACCTGGTGAACGGGCTCGACGAGTACGAGCTGTTCCGCATCATCCGCGACTACGGCGAGGAGCCGATGGCGCGGAGGATCGCGAGAGCGATCGTCGAGGCGCGGGCGGAAGGGCGCATCGAGACGACGACGCGTCTGTCGGAAATCATCCGCTCGGTGAAGAAGCCGAGATTCAAGGAGATCGATCCGGCGACGCTGACGTTCCAGGCGTTGCGCATCGCCACGAACGAGGAGCTGGTCGGACTCGACCGCTTCGTCGACGACGCGGTGAGCGTCCTCGAGAGCGGGGCGCGCGCGGCCATCATCTCCTTCCACTCGCTCGAGGATCGCATCGTCAAGCGGGCGTTCCGGAGGCTGGAAGGGGAGTGCACCTGTCCGCCGAACATGCCGGTGTGCGGGTGCGGCGCGAAGGCGTTGGTCAACGTGTTGACCGGAAGGCCGGTCACTGCTTCAGAAGAGGAAATGGTGAGAAATCCGCGATCGCGCAGCGCCAAGCTGCGGGTGGCGGAGAGGGTGTGAATCGAGTTTGCGCGGCGCGGAGTCGTCGAGCAAGGGTGAAGGTTGGGGAAGGGTTGGGTGTGTGTGTGGCGTGGGGAGCTCGGGAGGGGTGGAGCGTGGAGCGTGGGTGTGTGTGGATGGCTTCTCGCGTTGCACTGGTAGGCAGATCTTCACCCTTGTTCGTTGATTCCGCGGTTTCCGGTCATGTACACGCAGAAAAAGTCCATCGACAACACGCACGTCGTTCGCGAGCGGGATCGCCAGCGAAACCGTGAGCTGGTCGCCGTCCTCTCCTTCGGCGTCCCGATCGGCCTCTTTCTGCTCCTGTTCACCTGGCAGAACCTCGAGGTCATCCGCCTCGGCCGCGAAGCCACGAAGCTGCAGAAGGACCTCAAGAACGTCACCGCCGAGCACAAGGCCCTTCAGGCCGAGCTCGATCGCCTGACCTCCTTCGACGCCGTCGAGAACAAAGCGAAAGACCTCGGCTTCCAGACCACGGAAGCAAAAAACATCATCATCATCGAACCGCCAGTGGACGACAGGCGATCCCGCCTGTCGGGACAGGCAGGATTGCCTGTCCTCCACAGTCCTGCGAACGGAGCGCGGTGATGCAGATCTCGCATCGCCGTCTGATCCAGGTCTTCGCGTTCCTGGCCGCGTGGGGCGTCGTGGTGGTCGCGCGTCTCGTGCAGGTGCAGCTCGTGCGGCACGACCATTACGTCGCGCGCGCGCAGCGGCAGCAGGAGCGCACGCTCGACCTCAATCCCGTGCGCGGCTCGATCATGGACACGCGCGGCCGCATGCTGGCCGAGTCGATCGCCGCCGAGTCGATCTACGCCGATCCGCAGAGCATCAGCGACCGTCGCGGCGTGGCGCGCAAGCTCGCGGCCGTGCCCGGGATCGGCATGACCGCGCGCGAGATCGAGTCGAAGCTGCGCGGCAGCGGCAGCTTCGCCTGGATCGCGCGACAGCTCCCGCTCGAAACGACGGCGGAAGTGCGCAAGCTCGGCCTCCCCGGCATCTACTTCATCGAGGCGCATCGCCGCACCTACCCGCGCTCCATGCTGGGCGCGAACGTGATCGGCTACGTCGGTGTCGACGGCGACGGTCTGGCCGGCATCGAGCACTCGTTCGCCAGCTACCTCCAGGGAACGCCCGGCAAAGTCACGCTGCTCAAGGACGCGCGCAAAGGCGTCTACCTCGTCGGCGGCGACGGCGCCAATCGTCCGAAAGACGGGCAGCACGTCGTCCTGACCATCGACTCCGTCGTCAAGTTCATCGCCGAGCGCGCGCTGAAGACCGCGGTCGAGAAGCATCGCGCCTCCGGCGGCTCCGTGGTGGTCATGGAGCCGGAGACAGGCGACATCCTGGCCATGGCCTCGTGGCCGACCTACGACCCGAACCGCTTCCGCGACTTCACGCCGGCGGCGTGGAAGAACCGCAACGTGCAGGACTTCTACGAGCCCGGCTCGACCTTCAAGATCATCACCGCCGCGGCGGGCCTCGAGGAGCGGCTGGTCACGCCGTCGCAGATTCTCGACTGCGCCAACGGCGCGATCACCATCGGCAACATCACCATCCGCGAGCACGACAACCATCGCTACGGCCTGCTGTCGTTCGAGGACGTGATCGTGAACTCGTCCAACGTCGGCACCGTGCGCGTCGGCCTGGCCCTCGGCCAGCAGCGCATGTACGACTGGGTGCGCAAATTCGGCTTCGGCGACCGCACCGGCCTGCCGCTGCCGGGCGAGTCGCCGGGACTGGTGCGCCGCGTCAGCCGCTGGACGCAGGTCTCGCCGGCCAGCATCTCCATCGGCCAGGAGATCGGCGTCACGCCGCTGCAGGTCGTGCGCGCGGTCAGCGCCGTGGCCACGGGCGGAGTGCTCGTCGAGCCGCGCATCGTCAAGCGCGTCGTCGACGACGAAGGCAACACGATCTACGAGCCGCGCCGCGGCAAGCCGCAGCGGGTCATGTCGGAAAAGACCGCGGCCGTCCTGAACGAGATCCTGAAGAACGTCGTCGCCCGCGGCACGGGCGAGAAGGCCGCGCTCGCGGAGCATGTCGTGGCGGGGAAAACCGGCACGGCGCAGAAGGCCATCGGACGCCTCGGCTATGTCGACGGTCGCTACGTCGGCTCGTTCGCGGGATACGTTCCGGCCGACCGGCCGCGGCTGGCGATCCTCGTCGTCATCGACGAGCCGCGCGGCGAGCACTACGGCGGCGCGGTGGCCGCGCCGGCGTTCCGCGAGATCGCCGAGGGAGCGCTGAGGTACATGGGTGTGCAGCCGTCGCTGCCGTCGCGCTCGATCCAGGTCGACCGCCCGTTGCTGGCCGCGTTTTCGCAACCTCGCACGCCGAGCGGTCCGATGTCGGGAGTACCTGATCTGCGGGGTCTGGATGCGCGCGCGGCGATCGCCCGCGCGGTCTCGAGCGGACTGACCGTACGGACCGTCGGAAGTGGAGTGGTGATCTCACAGGAACCGGAACCAGGCGGAGCTTTGCCCGCCCATCGCAGCGTCGTCCTGCGGCTGGAGGCGCGCGGATGACGCTCACCGAACTGCTCAGAGACGTCCCCGTGCGCGAAGTGCGTGGCGACCGCAACGTCGACGTGACGTCGGTGACGCCCGACTCGCGCCTCGTCACCGAGGGTGCGCTGTTCGTGGCCATTCCGGGCACGGCCAAAGATGGCGCGGCCTTCATCCCGATGGCGCGTGAGAAAGGCGCGGCGGTGATCGTCGGACAGAGCGGCGACGTCGACGTGCTCGTCGACGACGCGCGCGCCGCCCTCGCACTCATCGCCGCCAACTTCTACGGCCGTCCGGCCGACAAGCTCTCGCTCGTCGGCGTGACCGGCACCTCCGGCAAGACCACCACCACGCGCATGATCGAGTCGGTCTTCGACGCGGGCAGCGAGCCGGTCGGCCTCATCGGCACGATCGAGTACCGCGCCGGCGACGAGCGCCTCAACGCCGACCGCACCACGCCCGACGCCGTCGTGCTGCAGGAGTGGTTCGCCAAGATGGTCGACGCCGGCGTGCGGCACGCGGTGATGGAAGTGTCGTCGCACGCCCTCGCGCTCAAGCGCACGCACGGCGTGCACTTCGCGGCGGCGGTCTTCACCAACCTCTCCCGCGAGCACTTCGACTTTCACAAGGACTTCGAGGACTACTTCGCCGCGAAGCGCATCCTCTTCGACCAGATCGACCGCACGCGGCAGACCGCGGTGGTGAACGTCGACGACCAGTACGGCCGGCGCCTGGCGAACGAGCTCGGC
Source organism: Thermoanaerobaculia bacterium (assembly GCA_036375135.1). GTDB lineage: Bacteria > Acidobacteriota > Thermoanaerobaculia > Gp7-AA8 > Gp7-AA8 > QHVT01. The sequence continues at coordinate 37,454 of DASUSL010000091.1, forward strand.
GCGAGCGCGATGACGTTCGGCCGCGAAGGCGACATCCGTCCGTCGGTCGACATTTCGGTGGACGGCATCCGCGGCACGATCCACACGCCGCACGGCGACGTGCGCATGGAGTCGCCGCTCCTCGGGCAGCCGAATCTGTACAACTGGCTCGGCGCCATCGGCGCGGCGCTGGTCGTCGGCGTCCCGATCGCACAGATCGAGGCGGGCATCCGCAACCTCGAGTCGGTGCGCGGCCGCTTCGAGCGCGTGAATGTGGGACGGGCTTCAGCCCGCCCGGAGCCGACGGTCATCGTCGACTACGCGCACAAGCCCGACGCCATCGAGAAGCTCCTGCACGCCGTGCGCGACATCGCCGGTGAGCGGAAGGTCTCCATCGTCTTCGGCTGCGGCGGCGATCGCGACCGCGGCAAGCGTCCGGAGATGGGGGCCATCGCCTCGCGGCTCGCGGACCGCGTGATCGTCACCAGCGACAACCCGCGCACCGAGGATCCGAAAGCGATCATCGAGGAGATCCTGAAAGGGATCGACGGCAGCAACACCATCGCCATCGCCGACCGGCGCGAGGCCATCGAGCGGACCATCGCCGAGGCGGGGGACGACGAGGTCATCGTCATCGCCGGCAAGGGTCACGAGACCTACCAGTACGTCGGAGACCGGGTCATCCACTTCGACGACAAAGAAGAAGCAGAATACGCACTCAAAAAGCGTTACGAAAAACGATCTTGATTATTGCCATGACATTCGCATACTCTATCGATGTTCCGGCCCCGTCCGCCGGTTTCGCGGGTGGACGGTCGGTGTTCGCCAGGCAGTTCTCGGGGAAGGGGACGAACCATGGCGGAGAAACCCGGCGGGGCCGGACGTTGAGGGAGGTCACGTGCCCACGCTGACCTTCTCCAGACTGGCCGAGATGATCGGCGGCCGCGTCATCCAGGGCGGCGACGCCGAGTGCTCCACCGTCGTCATCGACTCGCGCGAGGTGAAGCCCGACTCCGTCTTCTTCGCCATCAAGGGCGAGCGGCTCGACGGCCACGCGTTCCTCCCGCAGGCGCTGCAGACCGCGCGCGGTGCGGTGGTCTCGCAGGTGCCCGGGGACACGGACAAGGCGATCGTGCAGGTCGACGACACGACCGTCGCGCTGCAGCGGCTGGCGAAGTCGATCCGCCAGACCTACGAGCCGCTCGTCATCGGCATCACCGGCTCGGCCGGCAAGACGACGACGAAAGAGATGATCGCCACGCTCGTGGCGACCGAGCGCCGCACGCACAAGTCGTGGGGCAACTTCAACAACCAGATCGGCGCGCCGCTCTGCATGGACAACATGCCCGACGGCGCCGAAGTGGTGGTCAGCGAGATGGGGATGAACCACGCCGGCGAGATCGCCGAGATCGCGGGGCTGATGCAGCCGCAGGTCGGCGTCTACACGAACATCGCCCCGGTGCACATCGAGTTCTTCGGCACGATCGAGGGGATCGCCGCCGCCAAGCGCGAGCTGCTGGAGAACGTGGTGCCGGGCGGCACGGTCATCGTCAACAACGACAACGAGCACGTCGTGCGCATCTCGCGCGACTTCGAAGGGCGCCGCGTGACGTACGGCGTCGAGAACGACGCCGAGTACCGCGCCACCGGCATCCGCGAGCGCGGCCTCCTCGGCACGCGCTTCACGCTGCACGCCGAAGGGACCACGCGCGAGCTGGAGCTCGCGCTCCCCGGACGCCACAACCTCGACAACCTCCTCGCCGCCATCGCCACCGCGCGCGCCATCGGCATCTCGTGGGACGGGATCGAGCGCGGCGTGAAAGAGGTGAAGCCGGCCTATCACCGCGGCATCGTCATCCCGTGGCGCGGCGCCACGATCTACGACGACACGTACAACTCGAATCCGTACGCGCTGGCGCGCACGCTGGAGCTGATGGCCCAGGCCGACGTGCCGGGCCGGCGCATCGCCGTCATCGGCGACATGCTGGAGCTGGGCGAGCAGGAGCTGCAGTTCCATCGCGACGCCGGCCGCGGCATCCCGAAGTCGATCGACGTGGTGGTCGGCGTCGGCAACCGCTCGCAGGCGCTGCTCGAAGGGGCGCGCGAGGCGGGATTCGAAGAAGGCAATCTGCGGCACTTCACCGATGCCGAGGCGGCGGGTGCGTTTCTCAGGGCGTTCGTGCAGCCGGGCGATCTCGTGCTGCTCAAGGGAAGTCGCGGAGTGGGGCTCGATAAAGCGGTTGCGATGCTGGAGGGTGCCTGATGCTGTTTCACCTCCTCTACCGGTTGCGGGACGTCTTCGTCGGCTTCAACGTCTTTCGCTACATCACCTTCCGCACGGCCTTCGCCGCGCTGACGGCGCTGCTCATCTCGCTCATCCTCGGTCCGTGGCTGATCGAGCGCATGCGCCGCATCAAGCTCGGGCAGTACATCCGCGAGGAGGGGCCGAAGTCGCATCAGTCGAAGGCGGGCACGCCGACGATGGGGGGCATCCTCATCTGCGTGGCCATCATCATCCCGACCATCCTCTGGGCCGACATCCTCAACCCGTACATCTGGATCGTCCTCTTCGTCACCGCGGCCTACGGCGCGATCGGCTTCATCGACGACTATCGCAAGCTCGCCAAGAAGCGGAACCTCGGCCTGACCAGCAAAGAGAAATTCGCCGCGCAGTTCATCGTGGCGCTGCTGGTGGCGCTGGCCATCGCCTACCTGCCGATGCTGAAGAACAACTACTCCACGGCCATCACCTTTCCGTTCCTCAAGGACGTGGTGCTGAACCTGGGGCTGCTCTACATCCCGTTCGTGATGATCGTGCTGGTCGGCGCGTCGAACGCGGTCAACCTCACGGACGGCCTCGACGGACTGGCCATCGGCTCGTCGCTGATCGCGGCGGTCACCTTCACCGTGCTCACGTACGCGTCGGGACACGCGCGCATCGCCGAATACCTGCGCATCGCCTGGGTGCCGCAGACCGGCGAGCTGGCCGTCTTCTGCGGGGCGATGGTCGGCGCGTCGCTGGGGTTCCTCTGGTTCAACGCGCATCCGGCCGAGATTTTCATGGGCGACGTCGGCTCGCTCGCTCTGGGCGGCGCGATCGGCTGCCTGGCCGTGATGATCAAGCAGGAGCTGCTGCTCGTGCTCGTGGGCGGGCTGTTCGTCCTCGAGGCGCTCTCGGTGATCCTGCAGGTGGCCTCGTTCAAGATCACCGGACGGCGCATCTTCAAGATGTCGCCGCTGCATCACCACTTCGAGCTGTCGGGGTGGAGGGAGACCAAGGTCGTCGTGCGCTTCTGGATCATCGCCATCATCTTCGCGATGCTCGCGCTGGCGACGCTGAAACTGCGATGAGAGTCTCAGAGTCTCAAAGGCGCAAAGTCTCAAAGGAGGAGGCGACCTCTTTGCGACTTTGCGACTCTGCGACTTTGAGACTTCGGTTCACCAACGTATGAGCAAAACACTCGTGATCGGCGCCGCAAAATCCGGCGTGGCCGCGGCGAACTGGCTCGCCGCCCACGATGCCGACGTGCGTCTGACCGACCGCGAGGCCGATCCGGTGCTGCCGTACGAGGTCGATCCACGCGTGGAGCGCGCGTTCGGCGTGCACTCGGCCGACGTGCTCGACGGCGTGACGCAGATCGTGCTCAGCCCCGGCGTGCCGATGACCATTCCGCTGTTGCATGAGGCGGCGGCGCGCGGCATCGAGATCATCGGCGAGATCGAGCTCGCGTTCCGCAATCTGAAGGGGATCGTCATCGCCATCACCGGCTCGAACGGCAAGTCGACGACGACCGCGCTCATCGGCGAGATCCTCCGCGTGGCCGGACGGCAGCCGATCGTGGCCGGCAACATCGGCGAGCCGCTCATCGCCTCGCTCGACGAGGAGCGCCCGCGCACCTACGTGCTCGAGCTCTCGTCGTTCCAGCTCGAGGCGGTGGACAGCTTCCGCGCCAACGTGGCCCTGCTGCTGAACATCACCCCCGATCACATGGACCGCTACGCGAACTTCGACGCCTACGCCGCGGCGAAGTACCGCATCTTCCGCAACCAGGAATCGGGCGACACGGCCATCGTCAATGCCAGCGACCGCCGCGGCGCGTCGCGCGACAGCGTGGCGCGGCAGTGGCGCTTCTCGGCGACGAAAACGGTCGACACGGGCGCGTGGCTCGACGGCGACGAGCTGGTCACGAACGTCGGCGGCGACGAGCGCCGCATCCCGCGCTCGATGCTGAAGCTGCAGGGACAGGCCAACGTCGAGAACGCGCTGGCCGCCTGGCTGGCCGCGCGCGCGGTCGGCGTCGACGACGTCGACGTACAGATCGCCTTCGGCACGTTCGCCGGACTGCCGCACCGCATGGTGCTCGTGCGCGAGCTGGACGGCGTCCGCTGGATCAACGACTCCAAAGGCACCAACGTCGACGCCACGTTGAAATCGCTGGAAGGCTTCGACGAATCGAGCGTGATCCTCATCCTCGGCGGCAAGGACAAGGCGGGCGAGTTCGAGCGCATGCGCGATCTCGTCTCCGCGAAGGCGCGCACGGTCCTGACCATCGGCGCCGCCGCCGAGCGCATCGCCGAAGGATTGAACGGCGCCAGCGAGATCGTCCCCGCCGGCGACATGCAGCGCGCCGTCGAATGGGCGCGCGCGAACGCAAAGTCCGGCCAGACCGTCCTGCTCTCCCCCGCCTGCGCGAGCTTCGACCAGTACCGCAACTTCGAGCATCGCGGCGAGCACTTCGAAGAGCTGGTGAGGGGACTGCGATGAGCCGCGCTGGACGTCGAAGTGCTGAGTTCTGGGTGCTGCGTGCTGAGTCGCTTGCCGCCCACTGCCTCTGCTCAGCACTCAGCACTCAGCACTCAGCACTTCGCCATGCTGGAGGCGCTCGATGAGCAGGAAATTGTCCTTCGACTCCTGGCTCTTCGCCACCGCCACGATCATCGTCGTGGTGGGGATGGTCATGATCTACAGCGCCTCGGCCATGATCGCCACGCAGCGCTTCGGTCACGGGCCGTACTACTTCCTCACGCGCCAGGGCGTCTTCCTGCTCGCCGGCGCGCTGGCGATGCTCTTCCTCATGCACGTCAATCCCGCGTTCCTGCAGGACCGGCGAGTGCAGTACGGCGCGCTCGGCCTCGTCGCGCTGGGTTTGATCGTGGCGCTCTTCCAGTCACCGATCAACGGCACGCATCGCTGGATCGACTTGCCGTATTTCAACCTGCAGCCGTCGGAGTTCGCGAAGCCGGCCATGATTCTCTTCCTGGCGTCGTTCCTGGCGCGGCGGGAAGAGCGGATCAACGACATGACCGGCACGCTGCTGCCGGTCGGCTTCATCCTGGCGCTCTTCGCCGGACTGATTCTCCTCGGCCGCGACTTCGGCACGGCCACGACGCTGGTCCTCGTGGCCAGCGCCATGATCTTCGCCGCCGGCATCTCGTGGCATTACATCGCCGGCCTCTCTCTGGGACTCATTCCGGCGATCGGCTACTTCGCCGGCAGCGCCGCGTACCGGCGCGAGCGGCTGCTGACGTTTCTGAATCCCGAGGCCGATCCGCTGGGCAAAGGGTTCCAGCCGATGCAGTCGCTGATCGCGCTGGGGACGGGCGGCTTCGAGGGACTGGGGATCGGCAACGGGAGGCAGAAGCTCTTCTTCCTCCCCGAGCCGCACACTGATTTCATCTTCTCGATCATCGGCGAGGAGCTCGGCTTTCTCGGCGCCGTGCTGCTGCTGGCGGCGTTCGCGCTGCTGGCGTGGCGCGGCTTCCGGATCGCCCGCTACAGCCACAGCCGCTTCGCGTTCTACGCGGCGCTCGGCTGCACGCTGATGATCGTCATCCAGGCGCTGATCAACGTCAGCGTGGCGTTGTGTCTCCTGCCGACGAAAGGGATTCCGCTGCCGCTGGTGAGCTACGGCGGATCGTCATTGATCGTCAGCCTCATCGCGGTGGGGCTGCTGCTGAATTTCTCCCAGCAATCGGGCTGAATCGAAAAAACGAGGGCGTGATGGGCGTGACGGGCGTGTTGATGGTTGCAGGCGGTGGGACGGGAGGCCACATCTATCCCGCCATCGCCATCGCACGGGAGTATCTCGCGCGCGATGCCGCGCGCAGCGTCGTCTTCGTCGGCACCGAGCGCGGTCTCGAAAAGACCATCGTGCCGAAGGCCGGCTTCCCCCTCGAGTTCATCGACGTCGGCGGCCTCAAAGGCAAAGGCGGCCTCGATCTCGTCAAGAACATTTTCCGGGTGCCGAAAGGCTTCATCCAGGCCTGGAAGCTGATCGGCAAGCACCGGCCGAGCGTGGTCCTCGGCGTCGGCGGCTACTCCTCGGGACCGGTGCTGCTCGCCGCCAGAATGCGCGGCGTTCCCACCATCGTCCACGAAGCGAACGCCTTCCCCGGTCTCGCCAACAGAAGCCTCGCCAAATTCGTCACCACCGTGGCCGTGGCCTTCGCGGAAGCCGGCCCGCGCATGAAGCGCAAAGACGCGGTGGTGACGGGCAACCCGATCCGAGCGGAGTTCTTCGAAGTGGGGGACAGGCGATCCCGCCTGTCCGGACAGGCAGGATCGCCTGTCCTCCACCGGCTGGTCCTCTTCGGCGGGTCGCAGGGCTCGCGCATCCTCAACGACACCATGACCGGCGCGCTGCTGTTCCTGGCCCGTCACAAGGAGACGCTGGAGATCGTTCACCAGACCGGGCCGAACGAGCTGGAAAAAGTGCAGGCCGCGTATCGCACCTCCGCGTTCGCGGACACGGCGCGCGTCGTCCCGTATCTCGACCCCATCGTCGACGAGATCGCATCGGCCGACGTCGTGGTCTGCCGCGCCGGCGCCATGACCATCGGCGAGCTCGCGGCCATCGGGCGGGGCGCGATCCTCGTCCCCTTCGCCGCGGCCACGAACAACCACCAGGAATTGAATGCGCGCGTCGTGGAGCGTGCCGGCGGGGCGGTGGTCATTACCGAAAAAGAGCTGTCGCCGGAGCGGCTGGCCGGCGCGATCAACGAAGTGCTGGCCGATCCGCAGCGGGCCGCGCGCATGGGCGCGGCGGCGAAAACGCTGGCCATGCCTCAGGCAACGAAAACCATCGTCGATTTAATCGAGCGTATTCAGAGAATCTAATTGCTTCCGTCCATTCATAAACTTAAAATTTCACATTAAGACGCCAACTCCGTAATGAATTTCGGTGACATTAAAAACATTCATTTCGTCGGCATCGGCGGAATCGGAATGAGCGGTATCGCGGAGATCCTCGCGGACTCCGGCGTCTCGGTGTCGGGTTGCGACGCCCGCTCCTCCGTGGCCACCGACCTGCTCACGCGCCGTGGCGTCCGTGTGTCCATCGGCCATGACCCCGCGCATCTCGACGGCGTGGAGATGGTGATCGTCACCGCGGCCGTCAAGGGCGAGCACGCGGAGCTCGACGAAGCGCGCCGCCGCGGCATCCGCATCATGAAGCGCGCCGAGGCGCTCGGCGCCATCACCGACCCGAAACGCACCATCGGCGTGTCGGGCACGCACGGCAAGACCACCACCTCGGCCATGATCGCGGTCGTCCTCGAAGAGGCCGGCCTCGACCCCACGGTGCTCGTCGGCGGCATGGTCCAGAACCTCCAGACCAACGCCAAGAACGGCCGCGGCGACTTGGTCGTCGTCGAGGCCGACGAGTACGCGCGCACCTTCCACCACCTCCACCCCGAGGTGGCCGTGGTCACGAACGTGGAGGCGGATCACCTCGAGTACTACGGCTCGTTCGAGAACATCCAGGAAGCGTTCCGGATCTTCCTCGGCAACGTGAAGCCCGGCGGCGTCGTGATCGGCTGCGTGGATGACCCGAACGTCGGGCCGCTGCTGCCGGAAGGTGCGGTCCGTTATGGCTTGTCCGAGTCCGCCGATCTTCGCGCCGTGAACCTCGAGTTCCACGAGCGCGGCACGCGCTTCGAAGTCCCGGGCGTCGGACACTTCAAGCTCTTCGTGCCGGGCGAGCACAACGTGCGCAACGCGCTGGCGGCCATCGGCGTGGCGCGCCACCTCGGCGTCGACGCCGAACAGATCGCGAAGGGCCTGGCCAAGTTCCTCGGCGTCGACCGCCGCTTCCAGATCCTGGGCGACTACCTCGGCGCGATCGTCGTCGACGACTACGCGCACCACCCGACCGAGATCCGCGCCACGCTGCAGGCCGCTCGCGCCGGCTATCCCGGCCGCCGCATCGTGGCGCTCTTCCAGCCGCACCTCTTCTCGCGCACGCGCGACTTCGCCATGGAGTTCGGCGAGTCGCTGCGCGGCGCCGACGTCCCCATCGTCACGCCCATCTACGCCGCGCGCGAGCACCCGGTCGACGGACTCTCCGCGCGCATCATCTCCGACTCCGTTCCGGGCATCGAGTTCCTCGACCGCAGCAACTCCGAGATCGTGAACGAGATGCGCCGCCGCCTCGGCCCGCAGGACCTCTTCATCGTCATGGGCGCGGGCGACGTGCACGAGATCGCCGAGCAGCTCGTGCGGGGGGAGGCATGAGAACGCACCTCCAGGCGGACCGCCGGCGTCCTCGCCGGCTGCCGCGCAGGCGTCCCGCGCCTGCGCTCCCGGGCGGGCGGCGGGACGCCGCCCTGGCAGCCGCCGGGACGGCGGCCGTCCGCAGAACCGAAAGGGGGGAGGCATGAACCTCGACACCACCGCCTCCCGCTTCCTCCGCCCGACCGACCTGCAGCGGCTGCGCCGCAACCAGCGCCGCGTGCAGGTGCAGCGGCTGCTGGTGTGGATGCGCAACGGAGGCCTCGTGGCGGCGCTGATCGTCGGCGGGGTGTGGGCGTGGCGGCACACGCAGTCCGACCCGAGCTTCGCCGTGCGCACGATCGAGATCGACGGCGCGGTGCACACGCCGCGCGCCGCGCTGCTGAAGGCGACCGAGCCGTACAAGGGACTGAATCTCTTCCAGATCGACATCGCCCGCGTGCAGCACGACCTGCGCGACCTCGGCTGGGTACGCCTCATCGACATCGAGAAGAAGCTCCCCGACACGCTGCGCATCAAGATCACCGAGCGCCAGCCGGTGGCGCTCGCGCGGGTGAAGGAACAGCTCCTGTACGTCGACGCCGAGGGCGTCGCGTTCGCGGAGCTGTCGCCGCGAGTGGGCGATCAGGACCTGCCGCTCATCGCCGACGCCGAAGGAGCGGAGCTGGCGCGCAGCGTGGCCTTCCTGGTCGCGCTGCGGAAGAGCGATCGCGAGCTGTACGCGCGGGTGTCCGAGGTGTGGCCGATCGCGCCGAGGGGCTTTGCGTTGTACGACCGGGAGCTGGGTGCCGTCGTCTACGCCAATGCGGAAGACGTCTCCGCCAAATACCGCAACCTGCGCGCCGTCCTCGGCGCGGAGAGCAACCCGAAAATCGAATACGCGGACTTGAGGTTCGCGGACCGAGTCATTGTGAAAACGCTGGAGACCACACATGTCGCGAACTGAAGACAAGTACATCGTGGCCCTCGACATCGGCACCTCGAAAGTGTGCGCGCTGGTCGGTGAGATCGGCGACCGCGGACAGCTCGAGATCATCGGCAAGGGCACCTCGCCGATGAAGGGCACGCGTCGCGGCAACATCATCAACCTCGACCAGGCCGTCGAGGCGGTGAAGAAAGCCGTGGACGAGTGCGAGGTGATGGCCGGGCTGCAGATCGAGTCGGCCTACGTCGGCGTGGCGGGCGATCACATCCGCTCCGTCAACTCGCGCGGCGTGGTCTCGGTCATGGGCAAGCACAAGGAGATCGCCCGCGAGGACATCGATCGCGTGATCGAGGCCTCCAAGTCGATCAACATCCCCTCCGAGCTCGAGCTGCTGCACGTCATCCCGCGCGAGTTCGTCGTCGACGGACAGGACGGCATTCACGATCCGCTGGGGATGACCGCCACGCGCCTCGAGGCCAACGTGCACATCGTCACCGGCGCGCGCACGCACAACCAGAACGTGCTCACGTGCGTGAACAAGGCCGGCATCGCGGTGCAGGAGCTCGTGCTCGAGCAGCTTGCCGCGGCCGAAGCCGTGCTCACGCAGGACGAGCGCGAGATGGGCGTGCTGCTGATGGACCTCGGCGGCGGGACCACCGATTACGCGGTCTTCCTCGAAGGGAACGTCATCCACACCAACGTGCTCCCGGTCGGCGCGGGCCACTTCACCAGCGACATCTCGGTCGTGCTGCGCACGCCGATGGAAGACGCGGAGCGGATCAAGAAGCGCTACGGCTGCGCGCTGGCGTCGCTGGTCATGGAAGACGATCCGATCGAAGTGCCGACGGTGGGCGGCCGCGCGCCGAAGATCCTCAGCCGGCAGGAGCTGACCGGGATCCTCGAGCCGCGCGCGGCGGAGATCGCGAAGCTCGTCTACCGCGACCTGGAGAAGGTCGGGCTGGACAAGGAGATCCGCTCCGGCGTGGTCGTCGTCGGCGGCGGCGCGGAGATGGACGGCATCGTGGAGATGGTCGAGCAGGTCTTCGACCAGCAGGCGCGCAAGGGCGTGCCGCGCGGCGTCGGCGGACTGGCGGACACGGTGAGCGGGCCGGAGTGGGCGGCGGCCAGCGGCCTGCTGCTGTGGGGACTGCGCGACCAGACCCGGGTGCGCAAGCGCCCGCGCAAGGGTCTGGCGAAGGTCGCCGACTCGTTCAAGCAATGGTTCGCCTGGAATTGATATTCAAAGCACCCCTCGACGGGGTGAGACACAAGAAATTTGATTGAAATTGCACATCGAAACTTCTAACATCCGGAGAACGGTTAAATGATCACGTTTGACGAGAGGCCTGGCGACGGAGCGCTCGCAGTCACCCTGGACGAAGAGCTGCATCTCGGCGCGAAAATCAAGGTCATCGGCGTGGGCGGGGGCGGAGGGAATGCCGTCAACCGGATGATCCAGGCCGGCATCAAGGGCGTCGAGTTCCTCGTCGCCAACACCGACCTGCAGGCCATGCGCAACTCGCTGGCCCCCACCAAGCTGCAGATCGGCGGCAAGCTCACCAAAGGCCTCGGCGCGGGCGCGAATCCCGAAGTCGGCAAGCAGGCCGCGCTCGAAGACACCGACCGCATCCTGGAAGCGCTCAGCGGCGCGGACATGATCTTCATCACCACCGGCATGGGCGGCGGCACCGGCACCGGTGCGGCGCCGATCATCGCCTCGCTGGCGGCCGAGCTGGGCGCGCTCACCGTGGCCGTCGTCACCAAGCCGTTCGGCTTCGAAGGGAAGCGGCGGCGCGTGCAGGCGGAGCACGGCATCCGCGCGCTGCGCGACACGGTCGACACGCTGATCACGATCCCGAACGAGCGGCTGCTGAACTTCGTCGAGCGCGGTACGTCGCTCAACGAGGCCTTCAAGATCGCCGACGACATCCTGCGCCAGGCGGTGCAGGGCATCTCCGACCTCATCACCGTCCCGGGCGAGATCAACCTCGACTTCGCGGACGTGAAGACGATCATGCACGGCATGGGCATGGCTCTCATGGGCACGGGCGTCTCGCAGGGCGAGCATCGCGCCGTCGAGGCCGCGCAGCGCGCGATCTCGTCCCCGCTGCTCGAGGAGGCGTCGATCGAGGGTGCCAAGGGCGTCCTGATCAACATCACCGGCGGCCCCGACATGACCCTCTTCGAAGTGCACGAGGCGGCGTCGGTCATCCAGTCGGCCGCCGACGACGAGGCGAACATCATCTTCGGCACGGTCATCGATCCGCGCATGAAGGACGAAGTGAAGGTGACGGTCATCGCCACCGGCTTCGACACGGCCACCAAGGGATTGCTCAACAGCCGCGGCGAGTCGCTGTCGCAGACGTCGTCGTCGCGCAACACGCAGGAGCGTCCGGCGCCCGCGCCGTACCGCCCCTTCGCACCGCCCAAGGAAAAAGAGATCGCCGCGCAGCATGAAGAGCCGGCCCCGCCGCAGGTGGGGGCGGAGGGCGAGATCTACGATCCCCCGTTTTTTCGAAGAGGCTTCTCCCGCGCCGACGGCACCGGCGGCTTCGGGCCGATGGCGTCGAGCGATTTCGGCAGTGATCTCGACATTCCGACGGTGATCAGGAACCTGAGTGATTAGTTTCGCCGGGGCGTAGGGCCTCGGCGCGGCGTACCCCTCATGTACGCCACAAGCGATCCAGGGGAGAGGGCCCCGGGATCACCTGCTCCCGCGGGGGCGCGGTTCTTCCGGCCGCGTCCCCGCACTTTTTTTCGGCGAGGAGCCGGTAGAGCACCACGCCCTTCACCCGGGCCACGACCGCCAGTCCGCGCGTCGCGACGTGGCGAACAGATACGGCGGAGGGTCCGCACCGGCAAATCCTGACAGAGGGGCTTCGTAAGAAAACCGGCCCTGCCGCCGCGTTTGCTTTAGCATCGCCAGCCGAACTCGATGACGATCCTGCGCCGCTTTCTCTCCAGCAACCTCGCCGTCTTCCTCTTCGTGGCCGCGGTGCACGGCGTCATGACGCGTGCGAATGCGATCATCGGCGTCGACACGCAGCTCTACATCACGTTGGCCGATCAGGTGCGCGCCGGCACGTGGAGCGGCGTCTTCGACTCGTCGCGCGTGTTGTGGACGAAGACCATCTACATCGTCCTCCTGGCCGCGGCGCGCGCGATCAGCAGCGTGCACTGGCCGCTGATCATGGTGGCGGTGAACGTCCTCTGCAGCGCGGCCACGGCGGTGCTGCTCGTGGCGCTGATGCGGCGCGCGACGTCGTCGCTGCCGGCCACGGCGCTGGCGCTCGCGTTCTACGTCACGGGCTTCGACATCTTCACGTGGGTGCGCTGGGTGCTCACCGACACGATCTACACGCTGGCCGCCCTCGGCGTGTTCGTGCTGGTGGCGATCCCGGTCCTCGATCCGTCCGCGCCGCGGCGCCATGGCCTCCTCGCCGCCGCGCTGCTGTTCGCGCTCTTCAGCCGGCCGCCGGGGATGGTGCTGGTCGCGCTGACGGCCGTCGCCGCGCTCTGGTTCTGGCCGCCGCCGCGTCTGCGCCGCGGCCTGCTCGCGACGATGCTGCTGGTGATCGTGGCCGCGGTCGGGTTCCGCACGTACATCGTCCACGATCCGGGACGCTGGCCGGTGCATCCGCTGCGGCAGAAGATCCACGAGTTCGCGGCGCGCGAGAAATCGGGGGAAGTGATCTTCGGCCGGCAGGAGGCGTTCCGCCCGCCGGCGCGGACGGCCGGCGATCACCTGGTCATTCAGGCGGACCGCTTCGCGCGCTTCTTCCAGTTCACGGCGGCGGGCTACTCGCGCGCGCACAACCTGTACAACGTGCTCTATTTCGTCGCGCTCTATCTGCTCGCGCTGATCGGAGTGGTGCACGGTTACCGCTCCGCGGATCGCCGCAGGCGGGACCTGGTGCGGCTGACGCTCCTCTGGTTCCTCGCCTTCGCCGTCTATCACGCCATCACGGTGCTCGACTACGACTGGCGTTTCCGCACGCCGGTGATGCCGCAGCTGATCGTGCTGGCGGCGCTCGGCGCGGAGGCGCTGCTTCAGCGGGTGACGTGGCGGCGGACGAGCTCCGCGGCGCGCGTCGCTTTCTCCTCGTCGAAGTAGCGGTCGTTGAAGAGATTCACGACCTCCGCGTGCAGCCGCTCCGCGTGCGGGAAGCCGCGCTCGAGCGGCGCGTAGTGGCGGCTGGCGAAGAGTCCCGCGTCGAAGATCGCGCGCACCAGCTCCTCGGCGCGTGCGACGCGGATGTTGAAGCGCCACGTGCAGAGCTCCGGCGGCATTTGGACTTCCAGCGGGATGATTTCCCGATAGATGGCGTTGAGCCGCGCCTTCACGTCGTCAGCCCGGTCTCGCTCTTTGAGAACGCGCTCGAGATACTCCGGTGGAGGAGAGGCAATCCTGCCTGTCCCGGACAGGCTGTATTGCCTGTCCTCCATCATCTGCGCGAAGCCGCCCTCGCCGAGGTCGACATACTTTGCGTAGCCCGTACTGAAGAGCGTCACATCCGCATGTGGCGAAAGATCCGTCCCTTCGACGTCGGGCGGACAGAGGCACCGATCGTCGACGATCCTGAAGTCCTCGCGCGCGAGCTCCGCAAAGAACGCGTCCGCGTCGTAGACCGCCCCGTACGTCCGCACGAAGACCACGCCCGCGCAATGCGGCGCACGAGAAAGAATCTGCTCGCGCGACGGCTCCAGCGTGACGGGGTCGACGTCGACCAGCTCGTACGCGCGCCCCGCGGCGCGCAGCGTGGCCGGCACGATGTCGCAGACGTTGGCGGGGAGGAGCCACACCCCGTCGTGTGAGGCCACGACGTCGTGCAGGATGGCCGCGGCGCGGTGAGCGTAGATCATCGCAGCCGCTCGAGCCGCTGCTGTTCGCGGGCGATGTTGTGCGCATCGACCGCGTCCGCGGTCATGTCGTCGCGCGTCGTGTAAGGCTCTTCGAAAGAGCGGAGGATGTCCGGCGCTTCCTCTTCGCGGATGCCGGCGTCGTAGCCAAGGAGGCGCATCTCGGGGAAGCAGGTCGCTTCGACGAAGCGGATCACGTCCCGCGGCAGCACGTCGCGATACGCTCCCACCGACTCACGCGAGACGCCCCGCCGCTCGCCGTGCGACGAGTTGCCACCCCACGACATGCTCTCCCCAATGTGGGGCGTGGCTTCAGCCCGCCCCTCGGGCGGGGTGGGGGGCACCGGGATAGGCGGGACCGGGGTGGGCGGCACCGGGATAGGCGGGACCGGGGTGGGCGGCACCGGGCCGGGCGGCACCGGGGTGGGCGGCACCGGGATGGCCGGCACCGGGCCGGACGGCACCGGGCCGGCCGGCACCGGGGTGGGCGGGCTGAAGCCGCGCCCCACATTGGCCAGCAGTCGTTGCAGTTCGGCCGCGGGGGCTTGCGTGAGGTCTTCGTAGCGCAGCCAGTGAAAACCCGCGCGTCCTTCGAGCTCGAGCGCGAAGGCGACGCTCTTGCGCCACTGCCGGATGTTGAAGAGCGTCGGCTTCAGCGCGCCGCCGAACTCCGGGCCGCGGCCGTGATTGAGCGACGCCAGCACGTCGCGCGGATCGCGCACGATCAGCGCGCACGACACACCCGCGTCGAGAAACGCGGGGAGAAACTCCTCGCACGTCGTCTCCTTCGCCCCGGCCACCGGCGCGTCGCGGCGCGCCAGCCCGCGCCAGAGCGCGGTCATCATCGGCACGAACGGAGCGTCGGTGAGTGCGGCGTCCGTCTCCTCGCGCGTGAAGCGCGTGTACTGGCCGGAGTAGGTCTCCATCCGCGCGAAGAGCGCACGCGCGCGCTCGCGGTCCAGCGTGTAGTCGCGCAGGAACGCCGTGAAGTCGGCGGGCGTGTAGCGCGTTTCGCCGAAGAGGTGGCCGAGCGGGTAGCGCGCGTCTTCTTCGCCGAGCGTGCGCAGAAAGTCGCGCTTCGCCTCGACGAACAGCAGCGGCGCGGGCTGGGAAAGGATCGTCAGTGAAGGCTGTGCGTCGAGCAGCTTTTCGAGAAGCGTCGTTCCCGAGCGCTGCATGCCGGTGATGAACATCCGGCGCGAATGATAGGGCATGGTAGGATGCGCGGCCCTCATGACCGTCCTCGTCAGTCCGTATGGCGGCCGTCTCGTCGATCTCGTCGAGAGTCTCGAGCGTCAGGCACTGCTCGAAGCGGCAAAACAACTCCCGTCGATCCAGATCTCGGAGCGCGCGCTGTGCGATCTCGAGCTCCTCGCCACCGGTGCGTTTTCGCCGCTGGACACGTTCCTCGGACGCGCCGACTACGAGCGCGTGGTCGAGGAGATGCGTCTCGCCGACGGCACGCTCTTCCCGATCCCGGTGACGCTCCCGGTCGAGCCGTCGGAGGCGCTGCAGCTCGACCGCGACATCGTGTTGCGCAGCTCGCGGAACGAGATCCTCGCCGTCATGACCGTCACGGAGATTTACGAGTGGGACCGCGCCGAGGCGGCGGCGCGCGTGTTCGGCACGACCGATCCCGCGCATCCCGTCGTGGCGGAGCTGGAACAGTGGGGGAGGGTCAACATCTCCGGTCCGCTGCGCGTGCTGAAGCTCCCCACGCCGCCCGACTTCGCGGCGCTGCGCCACACCCCCGCGGGCGTGCGCAGGATGCTCGAGGAGCGCGGCCGCGCGAACGTGGTCGCCTTCCAGACGCGCAACCCGCTGCATCGCGCGCATGAAGAGCTGACGCGCCGCGCGTACCAGTCGATCGACGGCGTGCTGCTGCTGCATCCGGTCGTCGGCATGACCAAGCCGGGCGACGTCGATCACTTCACGCGCGTGCGCACGTACAAGGCGCTGGCGGAGAACTACTATCCGGCCGACCGCATCGTCCTGTCGCTGCTGCCGCTGGCCATGCGCATGGCCGGCCCGCGCGAGGCGCTGTGGCACGCCATCATCCGGCGCAACCACGGCGCCAGTCACTTCATCGTCGGCCGCGATCACGCCAGTCCCGGCAGCGACAGCCACGGGAAGCCGTTCTACGGTCCATACGACGCGCAGGAGCTGCTGGCGCGACATGCCGAGGAGATCGGCGTCACGCCGGTCGCGTTCAACGAGATGGTGTATCTCGTCGATGAGGATCGCTACGAAGAATCATCGCGCGTTCCGGGGAATGCACAGGTGCGCAAGCTCTCCGGCACGCAGGTGCGCGACGAGTATCTGAACCGCGGCACGCTGCTGCCGGCGTGGTTCACGCGGCCGGAGGTCGCGGCGATCCTGCAGGAGACGTATCGCCCGCGATCGCAGCAGGGCTTCTGCGTCTGGTTCACGGGCCTCAGCGGCGCAGGGAAGTCGACCATCGCCGAGGTGCTGGTGCGGCTGCTGATGGAGCGCGGGCGGCAGTCGACGCTGCTCGACGGCGACGTCGTCCGCACGCATCTCTCCAAAGGCCTCGGCTTCTCGAAGGAAGACCGCGACACGAACATCACGCGCATCGGCTTCGTGGCCGCCGAGGTCGTGCGTCACGGCGGCGCGGCCATCTGCGCGGCGGTCAGTCCGTATCGCGCCACGCGCGACGCGGTGCGGGCCATGGTCGGACACGACCGCTTCCTGGAGATCTTCGTCGACACGCCGCTCGAGGTCTGCGAGGCGCGCGACGTCAAAGGTCTCTACGCGCAGGCGCGCGCCGGCACGGTCGCGCATTTCACCGGCATCAGCGATCCGTACGAGGCACCGCTGTCGGCGGAGCTGATCGCGGACACGGTGCAGCGGTCGCCGGAAGAGAACGCGCGGATGATCGTCGAGCTACTGGCCGGCCGCGGTCTCGTGCACTGAGTCGCGCCATCCCCAGATGAAGCGCGGCGCGTCCGGTCCGGTGTGGAACAGGAGATCGATGATGCTGACGCGGTGCTCGAACGGCGGGTGGAACTGCGGGTACTCGGGATAGCCGGCGTAGTCCTTCCACGTCAGCTCGATGCCCTGGGCCTCGAAGCCCTCCGGCTCGATGTAGCTTTTCGCGGCAGGGCCGGAGAGATACGCGCTCGCACCGGTCTCGCGCAGGATGGCCAGCAGCCGATCCTGCCGCCGCAGCTCCGGAGCCATGCCGCGCGAGTCGCCGAAGATGGTGCGGATGCCGAGAAGCTCCGTGGCGATCGCGCGGATGAGATGCTGATTGAGATCCGACAGCAGACGCCACGGGCGCGCCAGGTAGATCTCCTCGAAGAACGGGCGATAGAGATCGAAAAACGGTGCGCGGCCGTAGGCCTCGCGGATGCGCCGCCAGTGCGTCGCGGCCCACGTGTCGGATGGAAGCTCGACGTCGCAGATGCGGCGGCGGAGGTCGGTGCCGACGGGGATGGTCAGCCACTCGGCGCCGTTGGCGGTCTTGATGCGGTTGCGGTTGCGCCAGTCCTGCCGCGTGTACTGCACGTCGTCGAGGAAGATCAGCTCGTCGACGTCATGGATAATGTCGAAATAGCCTTTCCACGGGAGATAGCCGGATTGAAGGATTGCGACGCGCTTGGCCATGCAGGAGCAGAGTAGGAGTATAGCCACGCCGGACGTGTCGATCGTCGTCCCCGTGTACAACAGCCCCGACCTCGTCGCGCTCGTCGACCGCATCGACGCCGCGTTCCGCGGCCGCGCCGAGTCGTACGAGGTGATCCTCGTCGACGACGCCTCGCCCGACGCGCGCATCTGGCCGCGACTGGAGACGCTGGCGCGCGAGCGCGCGCACGTGGCGGCCATTCAGTTGTCGCGCAACTTCGGACAGCAGGCGGCCACGCTGTGCGGACTGCGCGAGGCGCGCGGCGCCGTGGCCATCACCATGGACGACGACCTGCAGCACGATCCGGCCGACATCCCGCTGCTGCTCGCCGCGCGCGGGCACGACATCGTCATCGGCGTGCTGGCCGGCAGGAAGCATCACTTCCTGCGCCGCGCCGCGAGCCGCGTCAAGAACGTCTTCGATCGCATCGTGATCGGCACGCCGAAGGGACTGCAGCTCAGCTCCTTCCGCCTGCTCAGCCGCACGGTCATCGACGGCGTGCTCTCCATGCGCACCGCGCGTCCGTTCCTCCCCGCGCTCCTGTTTCACGTGAGCAAGGACGCGACGGCGGTGCCGGTCACGCACAGCCGCCGCGCGGCGGGGCGCAGCGGCTACACGTTCTCGCGGCTCCTCGCGCTCTTCAGCAATCTGGTCATCAGTAACTCGTCGATCCTGCTGCGCGCGGGCGCGTACGCGGGCTTCACCTTCGCGTTCGTGAGCTTCGTGCTGGCGGCGATCGTCATCTACCGCAAGCTCGTGCACGGGCTGGCGGTGCAGGGATGGGCGTCGCTCTTCGCCGCGGTGATGCTGGTCGGAGGACTGATGCTCATCCAGCTCGGGATCATCGGCGAGTACCTGATCCGCATCATCGAGACCGGCGAGGCGAAGCCCGCCTACATCGTGCGCCGCCGCTGCTGAGGGGAACCGACGAAGAGGCCTCCGGCGGGCCGACGGGGCCGGCAGCGCCGGTTGCTCCGCCGAGAGCGTGCGTTCAGCGAAGCAACAAGCGCTGCCGGTCGCACCGGCCCGCCGGAGGCCTCCCGGTCGGTCTCCTTCAGAAGCTGCAGACCGCGTCGATGATGCGCGTCTGGTCCGCCTCGCTGAGCGTCGGATACAGGGGGAGGCGCACGACGCGATCGCTGACCGACTCCGCGACCGGGCAGTCGCCGGGGCGGCCGCCGAACCGCTCGCCCATCGCCGAGAGGTGCAGCGGCATGTAGTGGAAGATCGCCTGCACCGAGCGGCGGCGCAGATGGGCGATGAAGGCCTGCCGTTCGTCGAGCGACGGCAGGAGCAGGTGGAAGAGGTGCCAGGCCTGCGTGCAGTGCTCCGGCACGTGCGGCAATTGCACGCCGCGTTGCTGCGCCCAGTCGCGGATGCCGTCGAAGTAGCGCTCCCAGACGCGCTGGCGGGCGCGCTGGATCTTCTCGCGCGCCTCGAGCTGCGCGACGAGAAACGCGGCCAGCATGTCGGAGGCGACGTAGCTCGAGCCGAGGTCGAGCCACGTGTACTTGTCGACCTCACCGCGAAAGAAGCGGCTGCGGTCCGTCCCTTTCTCGCGGAGGATCTCGGCGCGCGCGATGAGCGACGGATCGTTGATCACCAGCGCGCCGCCCTCGCCGCAGGAGACGTTCTTCGTCTCGTGAAAGCTGAGCGTGCTCAGCGCGCCGAACGTGCCGAGGGGGCGGCCGCGGAACTGGCCGAAGAGACCGTGCGCGTTGTCTTCGATGACGTTGATGCGGTTGCGGCGCGCGATGTCGAGGATCGTGTCGAGCTCGCAGCCGACGCCGGCGTAATGCACGGGGACGATGGCGCGCGTGCGCGGCGTGATGAGCTGCGGCAGCAGGCGCTCGTCGAGGTTGAGCGTATCGGGACGGATGTCGATGAACACCGGCCGCGCGCCGCGCAGTGCGAAGGCGCTGGCCGTGGAGACGAAGGTGAACGACGGGATGATCACCTCGTCGCCCGGCTGGAGATCGAGCAGCAGCGCGGACATCTCCAGCGCGTGCGTGCACGACGTCGTGAGGAGCACGCGCGCGCCGCCCAGGAGCTCGGACAGCATGCTCTCGCTGCGGCGCGTGTAGACGCCGTCGCCGGAGATGTGCCCCCGCTCGATGGCGTCGCGGACGTACGCCAGTTCCTGCCCGGCCAGCGACGGCCGGTTGAACGGAATGGCCGGCTCGATCACTGCGCGTTCGGCTTCTTTCATCACTCCTTCGACGATGCCAGAATACCGGAGCGATGAGCCACCGAACCAGCGGTCTGTACAGATTTCTGGAGGTGCCCGCGCTCTACGAAGCCCTGCAGCGTCTCCTCGGCGCGGACGCCGCGCGGAAACGATTCGTCGCACGCTTTCTCCGTCCCGCGAGCGGCATGCGCATCCTCGACATCGGCTGCGGTCCCGGCCCGATGCTCGACTATCTCCCCGCCGATGTCGCCTACACCGGCTACGACCTGAACGCGGCGTACATCGAGGCGGCGCGGCAGCGCTACGGCGCGCGGGCGCGCTTTCTCCACGCACGCGTCGGTGAGGAGCCGGCCGAGATCGAGGCGTCGAGCTTCGACCTCGTCATCGCCAAGGGGATCCTGCATCACCTGAACGACGACGAGGCGCATCAGCTCCTGCGCGCGGCATTCCGCTATCTCCGTCCGGGAGGCTTCTTCGTGTCGCTCGACGGCGTGCGTCACGAGGGTCAGAAGATGCTGTCGCGATGGATCATCTCGCTCGATCGCGGGCGCGCCGTGCGCGATCCGGAGGGTTACGAGCGTCTCGCGCGCGCACACACGCCGGCGGTGGAAGGAGCACTGATCACCGACTGGCTGGCGGTGCCGTACAGCTACTACATCATGCGCGCGCAACGGACGCCGTGAGCAGCAGGCTGGCGCCGAAGGGAATCGTCGCGCCGCGCTCGATGCGGCGGATCTCGAAGGCCAGCGACGTTTGCGCGAGCCCGCGCATTGCACCTCCGCCGGCGCGATGCTGCGCGCGCGAGCTGGCGCGTGCGACCTCGCGCGGCGAGAGACGCGAGCGCAGCGTGCGGCCGAGGAAGATCGCCGGCGGCAGCAGCGAGAAAAAGTACGTCGCGTAGTCGACGCGATAGCCGGCGGCGGTCACGGCGTCGCGCAGCGTGCGGCTCGTGTAGCGGCGCTTGTGTCCCGACGTGATGTCGTTGCGCGACCAGAGCCACGGATAGGCGGGGACCGTGAGATAGAGACGCCCGCCCGGCTGCAGATAACGCGCGAGGTCGCGCAGATAGCCGCGGTCATCCTCGATGTGCTCGACAACGTCGAACAGGCCGATGCCTCCCGCCGTGGCTTCGCGGAACGCGGCGGAGGGAAGCGCGCCGCAGACCACCTCGCTCACGCCGCGCGAGACGGCGTTCGCCGCGCCGGTGCGGCCCGGCTCGATGGCGATCGTGCGGATGCCGGCGCGCTGGAGCGAGGCGGTCACGTAGCCGTTGCCGGCCCCCACGTCGAAGATCGGCCCCGCGGCGGGCGGCCATCGCCGCACTGCCGCGGCGATCGCCGCGCTGCGATGCGCGAACCAGAACGACTCCTCCTCGAAGCTCAGGCAGTAGTCGTGAGCGTCGGCGGGGTAGGAAGCCGCGGCGTCGTTCGGCGCGACCCAGTAGCCCGCGGCGTCGCGTGCGAGTCCGGGTGCGATCTGCTGCAGCTCCATCCGGCGCACTTTAGAGCAAAAACAAAAAGCCCCGGCTTGCGCCGGGGCTTTCGTGATTCGCGGAACGGAAATTACTTCTGCACGACGGGGAACGCACCTTCGCGCTCGACTTCGTAGCCGAGGTAGCCCTTGCGGACGCCCTGGACGAGGTAGTCGAACTCGAGGTCCGTGCTGCCGTTGGCGACCTTGATGACCAGCTTCTCCGCCGACTTGCTGGCGACGTAGAGCTGTCCCGGCGCGCCGACCGGCGTGAGCTGCACGGTCATCCGCTCGTTCTCGGTGAGGCGGGAGAAGTAGCCCGGGAGCTCGATCACCACTTCGCCGTTGACCGTCTTCGCGGTGCCGCGGTAGTAGGTGCCGGCCTCGGGACCTTCGAGCGCGGTGTAGTAGAGCGCCTGGTTCTCGTTGGCAGGATCGACGACGGCGAAGTTCTTCACGCCGGAAACGGTGAAGTTGCCCGGAACCGTGATCGCGCCCGTCGAGGCGATCGTCATGCGGGCGGTGCTGTTCGTGCCGAGGATCAGCGGCGTCGAGCCCTGGGTACCGACGATCAGACCGTTGCCGCCGGCGTTGAGCATTTCGCTCCAGGCGCCGAGCGTCTGGCCGAAGCGCGAGATCGTGCGCCCCGTGCCGTGAGCGATCAGGCTGGTCACCGCCGTGTCGCCTTTGGCCTGCAGGACGCCCGCGGCCGAAAGACCGGTCGAGTTCGTGTTCTGGACGAGCGTGATCGTGTTGGCGTCGTCCGACGCCTCGATGTTGAGCTTCGTGTCGGGGGAAGCGGTACCGACGCCGACGTCACCGTCGGCGCTGATGTCGATCGACGAGGTCGGGGCGCCCGGGCGGATGCGGAACGGCAGGCGCGAGCCGCTGGTCACGTCGCGGACGAAGAAGTTCGCCTCGTTGCCCGCGATGTCCCAGGTCTGGGCGGTGAAGCCGCCGGCGTTGGTCTGCTCGAGGCGGATGGCCGGGGTGTTGCTCGTCGAGACGTGGAGGTCGAGCACCGGGGTGGCGGTGCGGAAGCCGACGCGGCCCGTGCTGTCGACGAAGATCGAGTTCGTCGATGCGCCGGCGGTGATCGTCATCGGAACCTTGGCGCCGGTGATGTCCTCGATCGAGAAGCGGTTCGCGGTGCCGCCCGGCGGGTCGTTGGCGGTGAGCTGCCAGTCGTTGGACGGGAAGCTGCCCGTGGACGTGTCCTCGAACTTGATGCGCGTGCTGTTCTCTTTGAGGCGGATCGTGTCGAAGCCGAAGCTCTCGCCGTTGACGCAGTCGAAGCCGACGCAGAGGCTGCTCTGCACGATGAGGTCATCGGGGATGACCTGGTCGTTGACCGCAACCTTGCCGCCGCGCGGCGTCGTCGTGCCGCCGATGGTGGTCTCCTCTTCCTTCTGCGAAGAGGTCTCGGTCTGCATGCGCGCTTCGGTGGCCGACGGGTTGACGAACGTGCCGCCGCTGACGGTGATCGTGCCGGACGACACGTTGTCGGTCAGGCCGGCCTCGCGCATGATCTTGCGGGCGGCCGAGTCGTCGTTCGCCGCGCGGGCGTTCTCGAGCTTCTTGGCCACGGCGCCGGAGACGGTCGGGGCGACGCGGATCTCCCACGTGTAGGCACCGTCTTCGATGTCGGAACCAAGATCGCTCAGACGGAGCGTGATCGGACGGTTGCCGTTGTAGGTCTTGGTGATGGTGTCGCCGTTCGGGAACGACAGCACGAGCTCCACGCTCTCATGCTGGCCGCTCGGATTCGGCCACTCGATCGTCGAGCTGCCGACCGACGGCTTACCGACGGCATTGCCGGCAAACGCGCTGAACGGAATGGCGAGGCAAACCACGATTGCGGCAATGCGAAGCATGGGGAACCGATAAATCATTTCTTCCTCCTGTTTGGACCAAAGCGTAGCCCCCGGGGTTACGCCGTCGTGCCCACGTTGCGTGAGGGCCTGCTCTCAGAATGTGGGCTTAGACGCGGATGAGTCACTATACGCTTACGCGGTGACGAAAATCACGCGACGTTGTAATGCATGTAACCGGAAGTGGAATTGATTTACCGAAATTGACCGGCAGCGCTCACTCCCACTCGATCGTGCCGGGTGGTTTCGAGGAAATGTCGTAAACGACGCGATTGATGCCCCGCACCTCGTTCACGATGCGGCGCGCCATGCGGTCGAGCAGGTCGTGCGGCATGCGGTACCAGTCGGCGGTCATGAAGTCAGTCGTGGTCACGGCGCGGATCGCGCACACATTCTCGTACGTGCGCTCGTCGCCCATCACGCCGACGCTCTTCACCGGCAGCAGCACCGCAAACGCCTGCGCGATCTCGCGATAGAGGCCGGCGTTGCGGATCTCGTCGATGACGATCTCGTCGGCGTTCTGCAGCACTTCCACGCGCGCGGCGTTCACCTCGCCGAGGATGCGCACGGCCAGGCCGGGGCCGGGGAAGGGATGGCGCCAGACGAATTCCTCTTCCAGCCCGAGCTCGATGCCGAGGCGGCGCACTTCGTCCTTGAACAGCTCGCGCACCGGCTCGATGAGCTTCAGCCCCATCTTCTCCGGCAGCCCGCCGACGTTGTGATGCGTCTTGATGACCGCGGACGGACCTTTGATGGACACGGACTCGATCACGTCGGGGTAGAGCGTCCCCTGGACGAGGAACTCCACGTCCTGGATCCGCTTCGCTTCCTCTTCGAAGATGACGATGAACTCGTTGCCGATGCGCTTGCGCTTGACCTCGGGATCCTCGATGCCGGCCAGTTTCGCGTAGAAGCGCTCGCGCGCGTCGACCTGCACGAAGTGCAGCCCGAGGCGGTCGCTGAGCCGGGAGCCGACCTGCACGGCCTCGTGCTTCCGCAGCACGCCGTTGTCGACGAAGATGGCCGTGAGCTGATCGCCGATGGCCTCGGCCACGAGCAGCGCGGCGACGGTGGAGTCGACGCCGCCGCTCACGGCGACGATGGTTTTGCGGTCGCCGACCTGCTGGCGGATCTCTTCGACCTTGCGGCGGCGGAAGTCGCCGAGGTCCCACGTCGGCTGGCAGCCGGCGATGTCGAAGAGGAAGTTCTTCAGGATCTGTCCGCCCGCCTCGGTGTGCGTGACCTCGGGATGGAACTGGATGCCGTAGCAGCGGCGCTCCGCGTTCTCGAACGCGGCCACGGGCGCGCTGGCGGTGGAGGCGATGGTGCGGAAGCCGGGAGGGCCGGCCAGGATGCGGTCGCCGTGGCTGGCCCACACCTGCTGTTGTTTCGGGGTGCCGGCGAAGAGCGGCGAGTCGGCGGTGACTTCGATCTCGGCGCGGCCGTACTCGCGCTCGGTCGCGGCTTCGACTCTCCCCTCGAGGAAGTAGGCCGTGAGCTGCATGCCGTAGCAGATGCCGAGGATCGGCACGCCGAGCTCGAAGACTTCCCGCGAGCAGTACGGCGCGGCCTCGGCGTAAACCGACTGCGGACCGCCGGAGAGGACGATGGCCTTCGGGGCCAGCTCGCGGATCTTCTCGATCGGCCAGTCGCACGGATGGACGACGGAGTAGACGGCGTTCTCGCGAATCCGCCGCGCGATCAGTTGCGTGTATTGGGAACCGAAGTCGAGAACGAGGACAGTCTGCTCAGGCTGCACGGCGCGCATTGTATGTCCCTCGACGCGTCAGGGGACGACGAGAGGCCTCCGGTCGTTCCCTGGTGCATCGAGGAGAAAAGGCTCGGCCGCCGTCGCGCAGCCTGTTGCGACGGCGGCCTGGTGGGCCTGGGTGGTGGGATGGTGCATCACGGGGGTTGTGTGATGCGGAGTGCTTCGTTCGTCATCTCTTATGACGAATTCCCCGCGATGATGTTGCGCGCTCCGGCCGCGCGTTTCCGGTTGTTTACAACAGGTTCCGGAGCTCCTTGCCCGGCTTGAAGCGAATCGTGTTGCCGGGCGGGATCTTCACCTCGACGCCGGTCTTCGGGTTGCGGCCGATTCCCTTCTTGCGCTGCTTGACCTGGAAGACGCCGAAACCGCGGAGCTCGATCCGCTGTCCGCGCGCGAGCGCGTTGCGGAGGCCCTCGATCACGGTATCGACCGCCTGCGCCGCCTTGACGCGGGAAATTTCCGAAGTCTCCGCGACTTTGTTGACGATGTCCGCCTTGATCATCTTTCCTCCGAAGGCGCTGATTATACAAAGTTTAATGGAACGGCATCGCATCGACACGTGGCTCAGGCAGGTCTGCCTCTTCAAACACCGGGCAGAGGCGACCGAAGCCTGCAAAGGCGGCAAGGTCAAGATCAACGGACTCCGCGTCAAGCCGGCCGCGCCCGTCAAGGAAGGCGACGTGGTCGAGTTCTACGACGGCGGCGACCGCTACCGCCGCGTCATCGTGCAGTTCGTCCCCGACTCCAACGTGTCGAAAGTGAACGCGCGCACCATGTACGACGACGAGACGCCGGTGCAGGACAAGATCGACGTCATCACCTCGATCTACCGCGAGCGCGGAACCGGCCGGCCGACGAAGAAGGATCGCCGCGACATCGAGAAAATGGAGGAGATGGAGTGAATCTGGTCGAGCGGCACGATCGCGGGGTGATCCGCCACGCGAGTACGGTTTACGGTTCCTCGGTCGACGGCGTTCCCCTGACGGTCTTTCTGCCCGATTCCGGCAGCGCCGAGCTGGTCCTCCTCGCCGCCATCCACGGCGACGAGCCGGAGACGACGGTCGCGCTCTCCGAAGCACTGCGCTGCCTGCCGGAAGGGGAGCTGCGCGCGGCGGTGATCCTGTGCGGCAATCCCGACGGGCTGCTGCGCGGCACGCGCGGCAACGCGCGCGGGATCGACCTGAACCGCAACTTTCCGACGTCGAACTGGACTCCGGGCGAGGTGTTCTACAAGAGCCGCGCGAACGACGCGCGCGACATCGCGCTCAGCCCCGGCCCCGAGCCTGCCTCGGAACCGGAAACGCGCGCGTTGCTGGCGCTGCTCGAGAAGCTCGACCCTCGCGCGGTGGTCAGCATGCATTCCGCGCTGGCCTGCGTCGACGACTCCGGCAAGTCGCACCTCGGGAAGCAGCTCGCCGACCGTTGCACGCTCCCGCTCCTGACCGAGATCGGCTATCCGACGCCCGGCTCGATGGGGACGTGGGCCAGCGAGCGCGGGCTGAACCTGGTCACGCTGGAGCTCGAGGACGCGTCGCTGTACGCGCTGAAGGATCATCACGTGCCGATCCTGCTCGATCTGATGACCGGCAGGTTCGAGCTCGAGGCGTAGCGATGCACATCCTCGTCACCGACTCCGGCGTCGGCGGCCTTTCCGTGGTCGCGTACGCCGAGCGCTTCGTGCGCACGCACGGCTTCACCGAGCCGGTGCGGCTCACGTTCGCGAACGCCGCTCCGGCGAACGACTACGGCTACAACTCCATGCGCACGCGCGAGGAGAAGCTGGAGACCTTCGACCGCTTCCTGCGCAACGTGACGGAGCGCTTCGCGCCCGACTCGATTTACGTCGCCTGCAACACGCTCTCGGTGCTGCTGCCCGACACGCCGTACTTTGCTGATGCGCCGGTGCCGGTGAAAGGGATCGTGGAGACGGGCGTCGAGCTCCTGCTGCGCGAGCTGGCGCCGCGGAGTGTGGCGATGATCTTCGGCACCCAGACCACCATCGACGCGGGAACGTATCCGCGGCTCCTCATCGAGCGCGGCATCGAGCCGTCGCGCATCGTCAGCCAGGCCTGTCCCGGGCTGGCGGACACGATCTCCGAAGACCGCGAGGGGACGCGAACGCGCGAGGAGATCCGCGGCTGGGTGAGCGCCGCGATCGCGAAGATGGAGCACGCCGGCGCGCCCGTCGTCGCCGCGCTGGCCTGCACGCACTACGGCTATCGCAAGGACGACTTCGCCGCGGCGTTCGAGGAAGCGGGGATCGACGCGCGCGTGGTGAACCCGAACGAGCGCGCCGCCGACGACCTGATGGAGGACAGGCAATCCTGCCTGTCCGGTTTTTCGCGAGATCGGGACAGGCAGGGTTGCCTGTCCTCCACCACTGACGTCGAGGTGCGCTTCGTCACGCGCTACGCGATCCCGGATGCGACGGTCGAGGCGCTCACGTTCTTCCTGAACGAGATCTCACCCCGGACCGTCGCCGCGATGCGGCACTTCGAGCATCTGCCGGATCTGTTCTGAACGCAGGGCAGGCCACAAAAACGTAGGGCAGGCTTCAGCCTGCCCATGGACAGGCTGAAGCCTGTCCTACGTTACGCCTGTCCTGCCTTACGCGTTCACGAACCGCCGCATGTCCACGTTCAGGATCAGCCCGATGGCGATGAAGAACATCATCGTCGACGAGCCGCCGTACGAGATCAGCGGCAGCGGAATGCCCGTCGTCGGCAGGATCCCGATCTGCATCGACACGTTGATGAGCACGTGGAAGATGATGAACGAGATCAGGCAGATGATCAGGAACGTGCCTCCCCGGTCACGTGCCTGCTTCGCGAAGTTCAGGGCTTGAATCACGAGGAACAGATAGAGCCCCAGCACGATGATCACGCCGATGAAGCCCCACTCCTCGCCGAGGACCGCGAAGATGAAGTCGGTGTGCCGCGCGGGGAGGAACTCCAGCTTCGCCTGCGTACCGTGGCGGAAGCCCTTGCCGTTGATGCCTCCGGAGCCGATGGCGATCTTCGCCTGCGTGACCTGGTAGCCCGAGCCGAGGGGATCGCGCTCCGGGTTGAGGAAGATCGCCACGCGCTCCTTCTGGTACGGCTTGAGGAACGCGAACCATCCCACGGGGAGCGCGATCGCCACCAGCAGGATCATGGCGATCCAGACGCGGGCGCGGATCCCTCCGAAGAACATCGCCACGGCGTAGAGCGGGAAGAACGACGCCGCGGTGCCGAAGTCGGGCTGGATGATGATCATCCCCACCGGCAGCGTGATGATGCCCATGACCATCAGGAACGAGCGCAGGTCGAGATAGGCGCGGTCGTTCGAGTCGAAAAAGCGCGCCACCATCAGCGCGGTGAAGAGCTTCATGAACTCCGACGGCTGGAACTGGAAGCCGCCGATGTGGATCCACGAGCGCACGTTCGCCGTGAGCCGTCCGAACACCATCAGATACAACAGCAGCAGAATGCCGATGCCGTAGAGGATCGGCGCGATGTCGAACAGGACGTGATAGTCGACGACCATGAACGCGATCATCAGCGCCACGCCGATGGCCACCCACAGCAGCTGCTTCTTCGCGGTCGAGAGCGAGGGATCGCTGTAGTAGGTCGCGCTGTAGACGAGCAGCACGCCGATGAGCGCCAGCACCACGGCGGTGCCGAGGAAGTTCCAGTCGACGGACGGGCCACGGTCGCGAAAAATCATCGTGTAGTCGGGAGAGGCAGGTCGCCTTCCTTGATCTGCTCCAGCGTTTCGGGATTACGGAGATCGAGGCGCGCGCCCGCGACCTGGTCGCGGAACGCCGACTCGTACATCAGTTTTGCGAGAGGCGCCGCATCCGCGCCGCCGGCGCCGCCGTGCTCGACGAACACCACCACCACCATCTGCGGGTTGTTGGCCGGCGCGAACGAGGCGAACCAGGCGTGGTCGCGGAACTTGAACGGCAGCGACGTCGCCTTGATCCAGCCGGAGTAGGCGATGACCTGCACGGATCCGGTCTTGCCGGCCACGTTCAGTCCTTCCACGCGCGCGTTGCTGCCCGTGCCGCCCTGGGCGTTCACCACGTCCCACAGACCCTGGCGGACCGCGTTGAGCGCCGGGCCGGAGAGCTCGATCTTGTGCAGCACGCGGCTCGGGACGCGGAAACGCTTGTACGAGCCGTCGCGCTGCACGCGGTCGATGTAGCGCACCACGTGCGGCTGGAAGACGTTGCCGCCGTTGGCCACGGCCGCGGTCATGTTCGCCACCTGCAGCGGCGTGACGATCAGCGGACCCTGTCCGATGGCCACCGAGATCGTCTCGGCCGGGTACCACTTCTTGTCGCCCTTGACCGGATGCTCGGCGCGCCACTTGGTGGAGGGCACGAGGCCGGCGCGCTCGCCGTCGAGGTCGATGTGCGAGATCTCGCCGAAGGTGAGCTTGCGCGCGTACTCGTTGATCTTGTCGACGCCGAGGCGGCCGCCGACCGTGTAGAAATAGATGTCGCAGGAGACCTTCAGGGCGCGCTCGACTTCCACCGAGCCGTGCCCTTCCTTCTTCCAGCAGCGGAAGCGGCGGCCGAAGAAGTGACCGCTGCCGCCGCAGCCGAAGCTCGTGTCGGGGCCGACCACATTCTCGGAGAGCCCGGCCATGGCCATGACGATCTTGAAGACCGAGCCGGGCGAGTAGAGCCCCTGGATGGCGCGGTTCAGCTCGATCTTGAACGGGTTGCTGGTGATGGTCTTGTAGACCTCGGGGGTGAAGCGCTTCGAATAGACGTTCGGGTTGTAGGCCGGCGAGGAGACCATGGCCAGCACTTCGCCGTTGCGCGGGTCGAGGGCCACCGCGGCGCCGACCATCTCGTTCTCGACGAAGTACTGCTCCGCGCGGCGCTGCAGCTCGAAGTCGAGCGTGAGGTAGACGTTGTCGCCCGGCACCGGCTGCTTGCGCGCGGGGACGTACTCGCTGAGGCGGCGGCCGTCGGCGTCGTACTCCCAGTACTCGGCGCCGCCGCGGCCGCGCAGGTACTGGTCGTACATCAGCTCGACGCCGCGCTTGCCGATCAGCTCACCCTGCTCGAGCTCCGGGTTGGCGCGCAGCTCCTTGTCGTTGACCTCGCCGATGAAGCCGAGGACGTGCGCGGCCATGGTGCCGTACGGATAGTTGCGGCGCTGTTCCGGCACGACGTTGACCTCGGGGAAGGCGATCGACTGCGCCTGGATCGACGCGACCTGCGACATGCTCAGGTCTTCGGCGATGACGAACGGCTGGGTGAAGTTGACCTTGGCCGCTTCCTTGTCCCATCGGGCGTGCAGCTCGGGGAGCGGCATGCGCAGGATCTGCGAGAGGAAGGCTTCCAGCTTCTCGCGGCGCTGCTTGTCGGCCTTCAGCAGCGGCTTCATGACCACGCGGTCCACCTGCAGCGTGTACGACGGCTGGTTGTCCGCGAGGATCTTTCCCTTGCGGTCCATGATCAGGCCGCGTTTCGGCGGGATCTCGATCTCGCGCAGCGCGTTGGCCTCGGAGAGGCCGCGGTACTTCTCGGCCTGCACGCCCTGCACGAACCAGAACGAGCCGGCCAGGAAGACGAACGCCGCCACGATGCCCCAGAGCACCGCGTTGATGCGGAAGGTGAGGAACTTTTGATCGTCTCGATAGACGCGCATATAGGGGGTCCGGGTGCTGGGTGCTGAGTGCTGAGTGCTGAGAACTCAGCACCCAGCACTCAGCACTCAGCACTTCTCTTTCATGTCAGTACGCCTTGCTGCGCGTCGCCTCGATCGGCTCTTCGCGCAGGAAGAGCGTCAGCAACTGATACACCAGCATTCCGAACAGAAGTGTGAAGATCGTCT
This sequence comes from Thermoanaerobaculia bacterium, assembly GCA_036375135.1. Lineage (GTDB taxonomy): Bacteria > Acidobacteriota > Thermoanaerobaculia > Gp7-AA8 > Gp7-AA8 > QHVT01. Next base: position 68,504 of record DASUSL010000091.1, read on the forward strand.
TCACGAGCAGCGCCTGCTCGAACATCTCGATCTTCTGCTTCATGAGGATGTTCACCAGGACGTAGATCACCAGCTCGTTCACGATCACCGCGCCGCCGAGGCAGGCGCCGAAGGCGAGAGAGCCGCGCAGCGCCAGGCGCGCGTTGATCGAGGCCACCACGTAGCCGCACACCGTCAGGGAGAAGGCGTGCAGGCCGAAGGGGGCATTGGAGAACGCATCCTGGACGAAGCCGGCCAGGACGCCGGCCACGATCGCGCCGAGGATGTTGCCGCCCATCGAGTAGTAGACCACCAGGATGACGTACGGATTGAAGAACGCCAGGGCGTTCGGATAGAAGCTGTCGAGCAGCGAGTGCAGGGTCAGGGCGAGGAGCAGCCCGATGGCGAAGCGCAACCACCTCAAGGCGCGTACCTCACGACCTGCGGCGGGATCTTCCGCGTATGAATCACGATCACTTCCTCGATGGTGCCGAAATCGACGGCCGGCTTCACCGTCACGCTCTTGAACAATGACTGCCCCGGCTGGGAGCGGACCACGGTGCCGATGGGGATCCCTTTCGGGAAGATGCCGTCGATGCCCGCGGTGAGGACGCGGTCGCCCGGCTGCACGTCGGCCAGCGCCGGGATGTCGAACATCTCCACGTTGGCGGCGCCGCTGCCGCGGACGACGCCCTGCCGGCGCGTGCGCTCGACGAGCGAGCCGACCGAGCAGTTGTTGTCGGTCACGAGCTGCACCTTGGAGAGATCGTTCGTGGTCAGCACGACACGGCCGACCAGGCCGTTGGCGTTGGCGATGATGTCGTTCACTTCCACGCCGTCGGCCGAGCCGCGGTCGATGATGATCGATTTGAAGCGTCCCGCCGTGTCCAGCATGATCGTCTGCGCCATCGACGTCTCGAAGTCGAACTGCTCGGCGTAGGCCAGGAGGCTGCGCAGGCGGCGCATGTCGCTGCCGGACTGGCGCAGCTTGAGGTTCTCGGTCGTGAGCGAGGCGACCTTGCGGCGCAGGTCCACGTTCTCGTTCACCGCGCGGCGCATGTCGAGGTAGCCGGAATGCATGTCCTGCGCGGTGCCGCCGACCCAGTTCACGAACTTGGGCACGGGCGAGAAGATGGTCATCACCGTCCGCTCGAACATCGTGCGCGTCTCGCCGATGTACCGCGTGCGGCTGCTGAAGCTCATCAATACGAACAGCAGCGACAGCACGATGATGAACAGGAGCGTTGGGCGCCGCGGGATGACGTCAGTGGGAACAGCCATAGATTTCGCGAAGTCAGCTCAGCAGATTTCCTGCCACCGCGCCGGCCGGAGCTAACTTTCCTTTCCCCCTCGCGTAGTTCGACACGTGATGACCGGTCAGTCGCTCCTCGCCGCCGCCGTTTTGCCGCTCTGTTTCGTGCACGGACAATGGTTCGACGGCACGAAGTTCACCGGGAAGAGTTTCTGCGCGGAAGGTGGGGTGCTCGTCCAGCGCCAGCCGCGGGCAGGCGACCGGACCATCGATCTCGGCGGCAAATTCGTGGTGCCGCCGTTCGGCGAAGCGCACAACCATAACGTCGACAGCGGCGAGCGGCTGCAGAGCCGCATCTCCGCCTACCTCGGCGCGGGAGTCTACTACGTCAAGAATCCCAACAATCTGCCGCGCACGGTGCCGCGCGACCGCGTCAATCAGCCTCGCAGCATCGACGCGGTCTTCGCGCAGGCCAGCCTGACCGGACCGGGCGGACATCCGCTCGACGTGATGAAACGCCTCATCGACCGCGGCGTCGCGAAGCCGGAGGACGCCGACGGAGGCTTCTACTTCGTCGTCCGCGACGCGCGCGAGCTCGCCGGGCGCTGGCCCGCCGTCCTGGCGAACCGCCCCGACTTCATCAAGACCTATCTCCTCTACTCCGAGGATTACGCACGGCGGAAGGACGATCCGGCGAAAGCGGGATGGAACGGACTCGATCCGGCGCTGCTGCCGGAGATCGTCGCCCGCGCCCGCGCCGCCGGCCTTTCCGTGACGACGCACGTGGAAACGGCCGCGGACTTTCGCGCCGCCGTCGCCGCGGGCGTCGACGAGATCAATCACCTGCCCGGCTTTCGTCCGGAGAAAGAGGACTTCTCGATCTTCACTTCCGGCCGCGCGCGGCTGACCGATGCCGACGCGCGCGCCGCGGCGCGGAAGGGGATCGTGGTCGTGACCACGGTCGGGGAGTCGATCGTCATGGCTCGCGAGCAGAAGCAGGCGGCGTGGCTGGAGACGATCGAGCACAACCTCCGCACGCTGCACCGCAACGGCGTCCGTCTCGCCATCGGCAGCGACGACTACGGCCGCGGCGTCGTCCCCGAGGCGATGGCGCTGGCCTCCCTCGGCATCTTCTCGAACGCCGAGCTGCTGCGCATGTGGACCGAGCACACGGCCGCGGCCATCTTCCCGAAACGGAAGATCGGCCGGCTGCGCCCCGGCTACGAGGCCAGCTTCCTCGTGCTCGGCGCCAACCCGCTCCGTTCCTTCGCCGCCGTCCGCACGATCGAGCTGCGTGTGAAGGAGGGGGAGATCCTCAGCGCGAAGTAGAGGCAAGAGGAAAGAGGAAAGAGGGAAGAGGAAAGCGCCGCGCGCTGAGGATCTACTCGATCGAGAGTCGCTGCCAGCCTGAGGTTGCGTACACTTCCGCTATGGCCGATGAACCGCCACCTGAGCCATCGAACAGGCTGCCGCACGCCGAGCATGCGGTAGTTCACGAGTCCAAAGTTCGCGAGTATCTGCTATCTCCCAGTCATCCTATCGGTCGCTTCGAAGTATGAGGTTCGTGGTGCTGTCGTGGGGCCTTCTGGCCGGCAGGCCGACGTTGTGACGATCTGGATCGTTCGCGCGGGCGACACATACCCGCAGTTGGTGACAGCATTTCCGGGAGAGCAGCCGTGACTTATGAGGAACTCGACACCGTTGTCTTGAACCGCGACCTTCCCGCGTACGGATTGAGGCGGGGGGATCTTGGCGCGGTCGTGCAGGTGTATCGCACGGAGGGGCTCGAAGTAGAGTTCGTAACGGCTTCAGGACGTACGCAAGCTGTGGTCACGCTGGATGTGACCGATGTGCGCCCGGTCAGTGATCAGGATTTATTGTCGGTGCGCACAGTCATTCGCGGAGCTGCCTGAGCCCCCGCCGAAGAGAAAAGAGAAAAGCGCACCCGACCTCCGGGCCTCTTTCCTCTTTTCTCCTTCCTCTTTCCTCCGCTTTCGCTACTCGATCGAGATCTTCCGCAGCAGGTTGAAGTCCGTCAGCATCTGTCCCGTTCCGAGGGCCACGCATGCCAGCGGATCCTCGGCCAGCGTCACCGGCAGGCCGGTCTCTTCGCGCAGGCGCCGGTCGAGGTTCTTCAGCATCGAGCCGCCGCCGGCGATGATGATGCCCTTGTCCATGATGTCGGCGCTGAGCTCGGGAGGGGTGCGCTCGAGGGCGACGCGCACCGCTTCCACGATCGTGGCCACGGTCTCGGAGAGCGCCTCGCGGATCTCCTCGTCGCTGACGACGAGGGTTTTGGGAACGCCTTCCACGAGGTCGCGTCCCTTGATCTCCATCGTCATCTCCTCATCCAGCGGGAAGGCGGAGCCGATCTCCATCTTGATCTGCTCGGCCGTGCGCTCGCCGATGAGGAGGTTGTACTTGCGCTTGATGTACTGAATGATCGCGTCATCCATCTCATTGCCGGCCACGCGCACCGAGCGCGAGTAGACGATGCCGGCCAGCGAGATGACGGCCACGTCGGTCGTGCCGCCGCCGATGTCGACGATCATGTTGCCCGTCGGATCGGTGATCGGCAGTCCGGCCCCGATCGCGGCAGCCATGGCCTGTTCGATCAGGTAGACCTCCGTGGCGCCGGCGCGGAGCGCGGAGTCCTTGACCGCGCGCTTTTCGACCTGCGTGATCTCCGAGGGGACCGAGATGACGATGCGCGGCTTGACCAGGAACCGCCGCCCGTGCGCCTTCTCGATGAAGTACTTGATCATCTTCTCCGTGACTTCGAAGTCGGCGATGACGCCGTCCTTCATGGGACGGATCGCGACGATGTTGCCCGGCGTTCGCCCGAGCATTTCCTTCGCTTCCTTCCCCACGGCTTCGACGTTGTTGTTGATTTTGTTCACCGCGACGATCGAAGGCTCGCGAACCACGATGCCTTTGTTCTTCGCGTAGACGAGGGTGTTCGCTGTTCCGAGATCGATCGCGAGATCGTTCGAGAACATCGAGAGAAGCGATTTCACAGCCATCCGTTTGTCTTCTTTTCCTTGGTTGAGATGTCGTAAGGGGCCTTGCGGCCGCGGTGCAAAAGGGGAACCAGTCGAAGGGGAGGAACTACTCTTCGACGATTACGACCTGCGATTCTACCTTCTGATTGCCTGCCGGATCGACCGCTTTGATGACCACTACATTGCGCCCGATCTTGTCGAAGGCCACGAGTTTCTGGAATGCACCGGCCGAGGTCACGTCCACTTCCTCGTCGTTGATGAAGACCGTCGCCCCCGGCTCGGTGGCGCCGGCGATCGTGTAGTACTGCCCGCCGACGTGGAACGGTGCCTTCATGCGCAGCACCGGCGGCGTGCGGTCGGTGATCCCCGTCTTGGTGCTGCCGCCGCCCACGCGGAACCGCCGGAATCCCGAGAACGGACCGATGTCGCCGTCCGGCCCCACCGAGGCCACGCGCCAGTAGAACGACCCCTCGGACGTCACTTCCGCCGTGGCCGCCGTCTTCTGCCGCCGCGTGTTGATCTCCTGCGTCGAGAACAGCCGCGAGCGCGAGACCTGCAGCACGTAGCCGTTCGCGCCGGCCTGCGGCTGCCAGATCATCTGCACCTGCAGCTTCGGCCCGAGCTGGAAGACCTGGTTGTCGCCCGGCGAGAGGAGCGCCGGCGGCATGGTCAACTTCTTGACGGCAGAGAGGGTCCCCGCCGGCGTGGAGCTGATCTTGTCGCCCGAGGCCAGGCGCACGGGCGTGCCGCCGGCCTCCGGCGCGACCGAGGCGCCGCCGCGCATGCTGATGATGGAGGTCTGATCCTCGCGCACGCCCACCTGCGCGGTCGACTGCTGCTCGACCACGACCTGCGTGCCGGGCGTGCGCACCGTCGAGGTGTCGGTGGTGGTGGCCACCTCGACCGATCCGACGCGCATCTTGACGGTGTTGGTCTTGCGGCTGGTGGCGGGATTGACGCTGGAGTAGATCTCGAGGAGCGCGTTCGGTCCGACGGTGTAGAGCGTGCCGCTGGCGAAGATCAGCTCGGCAGAGGCGCGGTCGCCCGTCTTCACCCAGTCGCCATTCATGAGCGCGGTACGCGTGTCGGCGTCTTTCCAGTCGCCGGCGGCCCCTTTCTGGAACTTGACGTCGCCCTCGACGGTGATGAAGCGCGCATCGCTCTCGAGGTCGCCTCCGCCGCTCATCGCCGCCCGGCTGATGGTCTGCGACTCAACCGCGACCGTGTGCGCCTGCTCGTAGCGCGTGGCGCCGAGGTGCGTGTTCGCTTCGTCGAGCTTCTGCTGCGCGCGGTTGAACTCGGTGCGATGCGCGCTGAAGTCGGGCGAGCCGGCCAGCGCGTTGAGCGCCTGCCGCGCATCGGCGATCGCGGATTCGGCCCGCGTCTTCGGGTTCGTTTTCTGGTTGTGCCAGAACCACCAGCCGGCCGCGCCGAGCGCGAGCAGAAACAGCACCAGCCCGATCTGCTTGAGCCGATCGATGGAGATCAGATACCAGTCGATATCCGCGCCGGTTTCCCGTTTTCTGGCCATCTGGAACGAACGGCGTGAGTTATAGCAGTTGGCGCGGCTGCCGGGAATAGGTAAACTGCGCCGCTTTTTGTGGAGCGCTGACCAGCTCTGGCCCAATCCGGGCCTTCCGAAAGGTAGTTTCCATGCTCAAAGTAATGCGCGACAGCTTTCATCACCTCAAGTGGGTGCTCATCATCGTCGTAGTGGCGTTCATCTTCGGCTTTGTCTTCATCGACATGGGGATGGGCGGTGCCTTCGGCGGCGGACAGGAGCAGGCCCGCAACTACGCGGCGCGCGTGAACGGCGAGACCATCGGCTTCGATGACTACAACCGCGCGCTGAAGAACGTCGAGGACATGTACCGCCAGCAGTTCGGCGGGCAGTTCACGCCGGAGATGGCGCAGCAGCTCAACCTCCCGACGCAGGTCATGAACATGCTGGTCGACCAGCGCCTCCTCACGCAGGAAGCGGCGCGGCTCAACCTGACCGCCAGCCCCGACGAGGTGCGCCGGAAGCTGATGGAGATCCCGAACTTCACCGAGAACGGCAAGTTCATCGGCATGGAGCTCTACAACAACTACGTGGGCCGCCTCGGCTACGCCAGCCCCTCCGACTTCGAGGCGGACCTCGGACGCGAGATCGCGCTGCAGAAGATGGAGAGCGCGCTGCAGAATTCGGTCGTCCTCTCGCCGAAGGCCATCGACGCCGAGTACCGCCGCACGAACGAGAACGCCAAGGTCCGCTACGTCCTCCTGCCCTCCGCGCCGCTGGAGACGGTCACCGTCGCGCCGGCCGACATCGACGCGTACTACAAGGCCCACCAGTCCGAGTACACGCACGGCGAGCAGCGCAAGATCCGCTACATCCTCGCCGACTACCAGAAGATCCGCGCGGAGGTGCAGCCGTCCGACGCGGAGCTCCGCCGCGCCTACGAGACCAGCAAGAACGACTTCAAGCGCCCCGCCTCCGCGAAGGTGCTGCACATCCTGATCAAGTCCGACCAGACCGCCACCCCGCAGGCCGACGCCGCGGCGAAGGCGAAGGCGGAGTCGATCGTGGCCCAGCTCCGCGGCGGCGCCGACTTCGCCGCCCTGGCGCGCCAGCACTCCGAGGACCCGTCGTCCTCCGGCAACGGCGGCGACATGGGATGGGTGGACATGGGGATGACCGTCGAGCCGTTCGAGCGCGCCATCTTCTCCATTCCCCTGAACCAGATCAGCGATCCGATCAAGACGACCGAGTACGGCTACCACATCGTCAAGGTGACGGAGCGCCGCAATGAGTCCGTGCAGTCGTTCGAGGACGCGCGTCCCGCGCTGGCGGCGCGCCTCGCCAACGACATGTCGCGCGACATCGCCAAGGCCGAGATCAACCGCGTGAACGCGCAGATCAAGCAGAAGAAGCCCGCCAACGCGGCGGAGTTCATCGCCCTCGGCACCGGCCGCCTGACGTCGAACGACTCCGGCTGGTTCGGCCGCTCCGAGGCCATCGGCGGCCTGGGGAACAACGCGCCGCTGTCGCAGTGGGTGTTCGCGGCGAAGGTCGGCGACGTGAGCGAGCCGATCGGCACGCCGCGCGGCATCGCCATCGCCTTCGTGGAGATGGAGCGCGGCGCCGGTGTGGCCGCGATGGCCGACGTGCGCGAGCGCGTCGAGCAGGACGCCAAGCGCCAGAAGGCGCGCGAGGCCGCGAAGGCGCAGCTCACCGCGATGATGGCCGGCGCGCCGACGCTCGAGGCGATCGCCGCCAAGGGCGCGCGTCCGCCGCAGGAAGTGACGGTCACGCATCAGGGCAACATCGCCGGCCTGACCGGCGACACGAACGCGTTCGTCGACGCGGCGCTCAAGGGCGCGGTCGGCCAGCTTCAGGGGCCGGTGGCGGTCGGCGACGGCGCGGTGGCGTTCCAGGTGCTCGAGCAGAAGAAGGTGACCGACGCCGAGCTGGCGCAGAACCGCTCGTCGTTCGCGAACCGCATGCGCGAGCAGCAGGCCCGCCAGCTTCGCTCGGTGCTCGTGGAGCGCCTGCGCAAGTCGGCCGAGGTGGACATCAACGACACGATCACGCGTCCGACCACGACCCCGACGCCGGCCGCGGGACTGTAATTGACGCCGGTCGACGTGCAGCCGAAGTGGGATGAGCCCGCGATCCGCGTGCTCATGATGCCGCGCGACACGAACGCGCACGGCACCATCTTCGGCGGCGTGATCCTCTCGTACATCGACCAGGCCGGCGCGATCGAAGCGCGCCGGCAGGGTCTGAAGTTCATGGTCACCGTGTCGATGGACAAGATCGTGTTCCATCAGCCCGTGTTCGTCGGCGACCTGGTGAGCTTCTGGACCGAGACGCTGCGCATCGGCAATACCTCGATCACCACGAAGGTGGTGGTCGAGGCCATCCGCGCCGACGATCCCTTCAATCGCGTCACCGTCACCGAGGCGCAGGTGGTCTACGTGAACCTGGGCGAGGACCGCAAGCCGACGCCCATCGTGCGCGCGAATCCGTTCTGAGCCTACGATAGGGCTCATGCCGACGCTTTCGCTTTTCATCCTGCTGCTCGCCGCGGACACGCTGCTCGTCGTGAACAAAGGGGAGGCCACGCTCGCGCTGGTCGATCCGGCGTCGATGAAGGTGCGCGGCACCGTGGCCACGGGCGAAGAGCCTCACGAGGTGGCGGTGTCGGATGACGGCAAGGTGGCCGTCGTGACCGACTACGGCGGCGCTTCACTCACCGTCGTCGACCTCGGGAGGCGCCGCGGGGTGCGTTTTGCCTTGCCCGGACTCTCCCGTCCGCACGGGATTCAGGCCCTCGGCTCGCGGTTCTACCTCACCGCCGAGAACAGCCGCGCCGTGGCGCGATACGACGCGGCGGCGAACCGCATCGACTGGATCGCCGGCGTCGGACAGGAGTTCACGCACATGCTCGTCGTGACGCCGGACGAGCAGAAGCTCTACACGGCGAACATGGGGAGCAACACCGTCAGCGTCGTCGATCTGACGAAGCGCGGCGCGCTGAAGCACGTCGCCGTGACGAGGACTCCCGAGGGGATGGCTCTCTCTCCGGACGGCTCGGCGTTGTGGGTCGCCGGCGTGGCCAGGCGCGACGAGCCGGCGCAGATCAGCATCATCGATCCGAAGACGGACAGCGTGGTGCGCACGATTCCGAGTCCCGCGAAGCTCGCCAATCGCCTGCGCTTCACGCCGGACGGCACGCGCGTCGTCGTGTCCGATCCGGGATCGAACGAGCTCCTGATCTTCGACGCCGCGACGGGGGAGGTCATCACGAAGATCTCCACGGCCGCGGGTCCGGCGGGCATCCTCATCACGCCCGACGGCAAGCGCCTCTTCGTCGCCTGCGCGGACGCGGGGAAGGTGCAGGTCGTCGACACCGCCACCTGGCGCGTCACCGGCGAAGTGGCCACCGGCAGGGAGCCGGACGGCATGGCGTACGTGCGGGACTGAGACACTCCACAGAAAGAGCGGGCGCGCCGGTGAGGCGCGCCCGCTCGGGGTCTACTGGGTGTCGTCCGGCGCCTGCGGCTTCGCCGCCGCCTGCGCCGTTGCCTTGCGTGCCTTCGCCAGCAGCGTCGCGGCCCGCGACGGTGTGGACGCTCTGGAGGATCATGCTCGAGGCGTTGTCGAGCATGCGCTGGGTCTTTTTGATGGGACGGACCCACTCCTGCCCCGCCGGCGCTCCGCGGCGGCGGGGAGTGCGGCACTTGCCGCTGACGGTGTCTTCCGACGCTCTCGCGGAGCTGTTCCTCGCCATCCCACGCTTACTGTAGGACCGATTTCCCGAGAGGAACGCTCCCCGCCGGCGCGGAGCCGTTGCTGCAAATTCCTTAAGGACGGCGCCAAATCGCGGAGTCGCGGCGAAGTTTTGGGCAGTCCCGGCAAAACCATTTGGCACTCGTGACGAATTTTGGGGCAGTCCCGGCAAAACCATTCACCAGTCGTGACGAATTTTTGGCCAGTCCCGGCGAAACCATTCACCAGTCGTGGCGAATTTTTGGGCAGTCCCGGCAAAAATATTCATCAGTCGTGGCGAGGTTTTGGGCAGCACCGGCAAAAGTCTGGGCAGTCGTGGCGAAGTTTTGGGCGCGGCCGCGGCGAAACGTTGGGCAGTCGTGCCGCAGTTCTGGGCAGTACCGGCAAAAGTCTGGGCAGTCGTGGCGAAGTTTTGGGCACGGCCGCGGCGAAACGTTGGGCAGTCGTAGCCAGGTTTTGGGCAGTCGTCGCGAAATTCTGGGCAATCGAGGCAAAACGTTTCGCCAGTCGAGATGAAAGTTTTCGGCAGTACTGACGAAACGCTGGCCAGTCGTGGCGAACGTCTGGGCAG
>DASUSL010000092.1:0-4527 GCA_036375135.1 Thermoanaerobaculia bacterium
GGTCAACCTGGCCGGCGAGCCGTTGAAACAGGAGATCGTGGAGCGGCTCTTTGCCGAGACCGCGACCCAGTGCGTAGCCAATCTCTATGGCCCCAGCGAGACGACGACGTATTCGACCTGGGTGCGCATGGCGCGCGAAGACGGTTTCGCGCCGCACATCGGCCGCCCGATCGCCAATACGCAGGTCTACATCCTCGATGCGCATGGCGAACCGGTGCCGATGGGCGTGGCCGGCGAGATCTACATCGGCGGCGACGGCGTGGCCCGCGGCTATCTCAATCGTCCCGAACTGACGGCCGAGCGCTTCCTGCGCGATCCGTTCCGCGCCGCTCCGAATGCGCGCATGTACAAGACCGGCGACCTCGGTCGCTGGCTGCCGGACGGCAACATCGAATACCTGGGCCGCAACGATTTCCAGGTGAAGATCCGCGGCTTCCGCATCGAGCTCGGCGAGATCGAAGCGAAGCTCGTTCAGTGTGACGGCGTGCGTGAGGCGGTGGTCCTTGCACGCGAAGACGCCGCCGGCGACAAACGCCTGGTTGCCTATCTCGTGGTGCAGGAAGACGCCGACCTGTCGGTGGCCGACCTGCGCGATGCCCTGTCGCGTCAATTGCCGGAGTACATGATTCCGTCGGTGTTCGTGCAGCTCGACGCCCTGCCGCTGACCGCGAACGGCAAGCTCGATCGCCAGGCACTGCCGGCGCCCGATTCGATGATGCTCGCCGCCCGCGAATACGCGCCGCCGCAAGGGGAGATCGAACAGACGCTGGCGACGCTGTGGCAGGAGCTGCTGCGAGCTCGGAGCGTCGGCCGCCACGACAATTTCTTCGAGCTCGGCGGCCACTCGCTGCTGGTGGTGCAGTTCATTCACCGGCTGGAAACTCAGACGCCGTACCGCGTCGCCGTGCGCGACCTGTTCCAGCATTCGTCGCTGAAGGAGCTGGCGGCGCACATTGCGGCGACGTCGGCGAAGAGCAGCGACTGGAATCCGCTGGTCCGTCTGACCGAGGGGGACGATTTGCGGGTGCTCTATGCCGTACCGGACGCCGGGATCCCCGCCGCGTCCTGGCAGCCGCTCGCCGCGGCATTGCAGGACAGGGTGGCGGTGCGCGTGTTCGAGCCGTTGGCCCGCGGCGTCGAGGAGATCGTCGCGGCCAACGTGCAGGCGCTGCTCGCGGACGATCCGGATGGCCCGTACTGGCTGGCCGGACATTCGTCCGCCGGAACCGTGGCTTTGGAGATGGCGGTGGTCTTACAGAGTCGAGGGAAAACCGTGCAGCTCTCGATGCTGGACAGCTCGCTGGCGGCGCCGGACGCCTGCGCCGCCGAGCTGCTGGCGCAGGCGGCCGTGACGAGTGTGGAGGATGCAACGCGATGAGTAAGCAGTGGATCGAAAGACGCCGGCCATTCGTGGTGTCGGTCGACGTCGGCGACGACCAGTTCCTGGCGACGTCCGACCCGGCGCAGCGGAACTGGGTGGTGACCCGCTCCATGGAGGAACTGGCGGACGACCTCGAGCATCTCGACTCCGTGGCCCGGCGTTTCGTCAGTGGCTCCGAGCGGCAGCAGATCGTCGACGACTGGGCGAAGAGCCAGGCGCGCTATGACGACGCGCAGTTGATCATCGACGGCCAGCAGGTCATGCAGGACTGGGAGCGCCCGTACATGGAGGCGATGTCGAAGGTGGTCACCGAGACGCACGGCGACGTCCTGGAGATCGGCTTCGGCATGGGCATTTCGGCGTCGTACATCCAGGCCATGGGCGTGCGCTCGTACACGGTCATCGAATGCAATGACGGCGTGATGCAGCAGTTCGAGCAATGGAAGTCGCGGTATCCCGGCCGCGACATCCGGCTCGTGCCCGGAAAGTGGCAGGACGTCATCGACACGCTGGGCCTGTACGACGGGATCTTCTTCGACACCTATCCATTGTCGGAGGAAGAATTCGAGCGTTATGTCGTGCGCGACGTGACGTTCGGCCAGCATTTCTTTGCCGCGGCGGCGCGGCATCTGCGCGAGGGCGGGATCTTCACGTATTACTCCAACGAGATCGATTCGATGTCGCGGCGCCACCAGCGCGCGCTGCTGGAGCATTTCAGCAGCATCAGCTTCAGCGTCTGCCGTCCTCTCTTTCCGCCCGCCGACTGTAATTACTGGTGGGCGGACTCGATGGTGGTGACGAAAGCCGTCAAATAGCGGTCCGCCGAGGCTCAGCGGGGGAACGACCACTCCCGGACCGAGACTTCCAACGCATCGCCCTGCGCGCAGAGGGCGCCGTAATAGCCGGCGCCGGGCATCGGCAGCGCACGCACGTGCCAGCCGGTGAGGTTGGTCACCGGCGCGAAGCGTTCCGGCGAGGCGAACGCCTCGAACGACGCCAGGTCGATGGACAGCCCGCCGCCGATCGCCTTGATCACCGACTCCTTGGCGGTCCAGATCGGCAGGAAGAGCGACGGGTCGCGCTCCACGGCGGCGGCTTCGTTCGGCGAGAAGAAGCGGTGCGCGAGCATGACCGCGTCGTGCAGGTCGCGTTCGTGCTCGATGTCGATCCCCACCGGCCCCGCCGGCCCGATCGCGATGGCCACCCGCTCGCCGGAATGGCTGACGTTGAACTGGAGCTCCTTGCCCGTCAGCGCCGGCTTTCCCTGCGCGCCGCTCGTGAAGCGCAGCGCGCGCGGATCGCGACCGAGGTAGCCGCCGAGGAGCTGCCGCAGCGCGGCACGGGCCACGGTCGAGCGCGCGCGGTCATCGTGAAAGCGGAACCGCGCCGCACGCTCGCGCTCCCCCTCATCGAGCACGTCCGCCATCCGCGCCAGCACCTCCGCCGGCACGCGAATCCCCGCCAGCCACACGTGAATCTCCCCACGCCCGATCGGCCCCATGACGGGAGTCTAAGCAGAAATGCCCTCATTCCGCCAAGGCACGAGGGAACGACCGGAGGCCTTCGGCCGGCAGTGGGGCGGACATTCTCGGCGTCGTCGAAGCGCACGACCGCATTTCGCTCGCGCGCTTCAACGATCAATTGCTCGAGCCGCCGCGGCGAAATACAGCAACATCATGCTCGCCGACGCAAACGACGAGCGGGGGATCGACGTCGGCCTGATGACCCGTGGCGGCGCAAGGATCGAGTCGATCGTCAGCCATGTCGACGACGAGCCGCGATTGCCCGGAGTACACGGTGCGCACCCGTGACGGCGCCAGGCTGGTCGTGATGGTGAATCGAAGAACGGCGATCTCTTCCTGCACTTCGACGAGATCACGTCACCGGTTCATGCCGCCTCCGACCACGCGGCGCTGTGGGCGGATATCGACGTATAGCGGACGCGTTCAAATCAGCCACCACTGGCGTGGTGCCGCTTCGCGCGGCACCACGCCGGCACGTGCCGGATGGATGGTGGGCCATTGACTGGCGACTCCCTTGCACGTCCGTTCCCGTGGCGGCGTGCACGCGCCAGGAGGGAGCGTAACCGGTGTGGCGATCCTTCGGAGTTCTCGCACTGTCGTTGATTCTCGCCGGTTGCGATCAGGGTCCATCGGACGCGACGTCGCGGCGACCGCGGCCGCAGGCCACAACGAGTGACGTGAGCAGTGTCCGCGTGACGATCCGCGACGGAGACCTCCTCCTGCAGCGCGAGGACGTTCCCGCCGGTCCGACGACCCTCGTCGTCGTGAATGACGGAATCCAGCCGCACATGCTTCGAATCGACCGTGCCGGAGAGACGGTCGCCGCGCTCGAAGCCCCGGTGGAGCGTGGCACGAGCCGGATCATTCGCACCGAGCTGCGCTCCGGCTCGTACGACGTTTACTGCCCGATCCCACGGCACGGCGGGAAAGAGCGCACCACGCTGAGAGCTCAGTAGTCTGTTGACGCGTGGTACATGGTAGGCCATGTATGTGCATGCGCCTTGCATTGTTCAAAGACGGGAACGGATGGTCGGCCGTTCCCGCGTGAGAGCGATGCGTTTCTTCTTCATTCTCTTCCTTGCTGTAGTCGTCGCCGGCTGTTCGGAGGATCCCGAACAGCCGGCGCAGACGACCACGTTCCTGATCTCCGGTCCCGATTCGGAGCCGGGGCGGGAGGCGATCGAGGTGCGGCGGTTCGAGGTCACGCCGGAGACCGTGAAGCGCGGAGGCGCGGTGACGGTGCACGTGGAGCTGGCGAAGCCGGCGCCGTCGCGACGGCTCGCGATCGACTGGCATGGGCCCGACGGATGGGTGGTCTCGCACGCTGTCCTCGACGCCGCTCAAACACGGATCGAGGAGTCTGCGCCGGCCGCCGAATTGGACGAGCCGGGCCGCTATCGAGCCGTGTTGCGCTCGCGTGGCGAGTGGCTCGCCGAAGACACGGTCGCCGTGACGCAATGACGCGCGCACGCGAGGACGCGATACGGGCATGACCTGTGGCCGACGATGGAGGAGGGCGCATGGAGCAGCAGAAGCAAATGACGGGAATGAGTTGGGGCCGGTTCGCGGCGATGATCGCCACGTCCACCGCCGTCATGTTCGTCCTGATGTATCAGCTCGTGT
>DASUSL010000093.1:0-11279 GCA_036375135.1 Thermoanaerobaculia bacterium
GCCGGCAGCGCTGATTGCTCCGCCGAGAGCGTGCGTTCAGCGAAGCAACAAGCGCCGCCGGCCGCGCCGGCCCGCCGGAGGCCTCTTCGTCGTTCTCACGCTTCCGGCGCCACTTCATCCGCCGCCGTGAGGGTGCGCTTGGCCCATGACGTCACGTACACCACACCCACCACGCCGCCGATGGTCAGCGCCGCGCCGCCGATGACCATCGAGCTCAGGTGCTCGTCCAGCACCAGCACGCCGAGGAGCATGGCCACGACGACGGCCAGCTGCGAGATCACGCCGACCGTCATCGCGTCGACCCAGCGCAGCGAGAACGTGAGCAGGAGCTGCGCGCCGATGGCAAAGAGCGACGTCGCCGCCAGCGCCATCCACTCGTCGCCGCTGGGGTGTTTCCACGTGGCGATGGCCGGCGGCGCGGTGAGCAGCGTGCCGAGGAGGCAGAAGCTCGTGTAGACCGCCCACGAGTTCTCTCCCTGCCGCGCCGCGCGCATGGCCGTCACCGCGGCGCCGGAGAAGACCGCGGAGAGTGCGCCCACCAGCTCCCACACGCCGAAGCCGAGCACGTCGCCCGGACGCGCGTTCGCCTGCACCACCAGGAACACCCCCGCCAGCGCCACCGGCATCGGGATCAGTACCTTCGGCGAGATGTGCTCGCGCAGGAAGAGGATGGAGAAGATCCCGGAGAAGAGCGGCGCCGTGTAGTTGAGCAGCGTGGCCACGCCGACGTGAATGTGCTCGATGGCGATGAAGTAGCAGAGCACCGCCAGACCGCCGAAGAAGCCGCGGTACAGCAGCAAATCCCACCGCTGGAACGTGAACGCGCTGCGCCGGTAGCGGGGGATGAGCAGCGCCGGCGCGAGCCCCGTGGCGAAGCGGATCATGGCCACCTGCGATCCCGACAGCCGCGCCGAGGCCAGTTTCGCCGCGAAGGCCATGAAGCCGAAGAGGACCGCCGAGCAGGCCATGAGCAGGAGGGCACGGTGGTGAGGAGCCAGCGGCTGACCGCCGCGGGCCTTTGATATCGTCACGGCGCGGAGAATATCAATGACCGAAGTGCGCTACCGCGAAGGCCTTCCCGCCGACGCGAACGACATCATCGACTTCCAGATCGCCATGGCTCGCGAGACCGAGGACTTCGACCTCGAGCGCGAGATCACCACGAAAGGCGTGCACGCGGTCTTCGCCGACCCGTCGCACGGCCGCTACTTCGTCGCCGACAGCGGCGGCCGCGTCGTGGCCTCGCTGATGATCACGTACGAGTGGAGCGACTGGCGCAACGGCATGGTCTGGTGGATCCAGAGCGTCTACGTCGTCCCGGACTTCCGCCGCCGCGGCATCTACGCCGGCCTGTATCAGCACGTGAAGGCGATGGTCGAGGCCGAGCCGTCCATCCGCGGCATCCGCCTCTACGTCGACGACCGCAACAAGCCGGCGCAGGAGGTCTACACGCGCCTGGGGATGAACGGCGAGCACTACAAAGTGTTCGAGTGGATGAAATAGGCCCGCGTGCCAAATGTGGGGCGCGGCTTCAGCCCGCCCGGCGCTCGCGACCCCGGCGCCGCTCCTACTCCCCAAAGCTCGCGCACAGTTACCCGAATCACCGAACAAGCCATGCAGACCGCGAACGCACCCGGAGGGGCGGGCTGAAGCCGCGCCCCACATTGTTGGGCCGCGCTACAGTGCGCTTCCGCAGTACTTGCAGTGCGTGGCGTCGTCGTCGTGCCCTTCGCGTCCGCACGTGGGGCACGACTGCCGCGAGTGTCCGCGGTGGTGCGCGGCGGTGAGCTCGGAGGTGACGATCCCGGTGGGCACCGCGATGATGGCGTAGCCGAGGATCATCACCACCGACGCGAGCAGCTTCCCCAGTCCCGTCTGCGGCGAGAGGTCGCCGTAGCCGACGGTGGTCAGCGTGACGATGGCCCAGTACATCGAGGTGGGGATGTCGGTGAAGCCCCGCGCCGGCCCTTCGATGAGGTACATCAGCGATCCGATCAGCACGACCAGCGTCAGCACCGCGAACAGGAACACGAAGATTTTCCGCCGGCTGGCCCGCAGCGCTCCCGTGATCACTCCCGCCTCGGCCAGATACTCGGTCAGCTTCAGGATGCGGAAGATGCGCAGCAGCCGCAGCACGCGGATGGTGAGGAAGAACTGCGCGCCGGGGACGATCAGCGCCAGCCACGTCGGCGCGATGGCCATGACGTCGATGATGCCGAGGAAGCTGCGCGCATACGCGAGCGGGCGGCGGACCGCCATCAGCCGCAGGATGTACTCCACCGTGAAGAGCAGCGTGAATCCGATCTCCGCGGCGAACAGCTCGTCGTGCCACCGCGCGTCGATCGAGGCGATGCTCTCCAGGACGACCACCCCGACGCTGGCCAGGATGCAGGCGATGAGGGTCACGTCGAACGCGCGTCCGGCCGGCGTGTCCGCCTCGAAGATGATCGTGTGCAGCCGCTGCCGCCAGGGCGAAGTGTCGTACGCCATCGGGCGATAGCGTAGCCGGAACTCCGCGCAATTTTGTCAGATATGGACGAGCCTGTTTATTTCCATACTTGTGAGTTGCCGTCAAGCCTGAGCTAATAATAAGCTCCCGCCGCCCCGAGCAAAAAGAGAGAGCTGATCGGTAGCGGAAAGGAGACCCTATGGCCTGACGTTTCGCGGTGACCTCCCTCCCTGACTGCAGTTCCGTGGGAAAACTCATGTATCAGGAGGAGACGATGTCCCGTTCGTGTAGAAGATTTCTTCTGCTCGTCATTTCGTTCGCTGCTCTTTCCCTCTTCCCGTCCGACGCATCCGCGCAGCTCTGCAACGAAGTCTGCGATCCCTACACCTCCGGCTGCGACGACTACTGCGAGCGCTGCCTGTGGTGGCAGGTCGACGGCTATTGCGGCGCCACGACCTCCAGCACGTGCGGCGGCAATTTCGGCAACGGCCCCTGCATCCCGAGCACCTGCTCGCCGAACTGGCAGGAGACCGGCCGCCAGAACCGCGGCACGTACGACGGCAACTCGTTCAGCGGCTGCACGCATCACCGCGTCGACTGGGTGACCATGACCGACGCGAACCAGTGCAACCGCAGTTCGTACTACTGGTCCTATTCGTTCTGCCAGGACTGGATCGACAGCTCGAAGAACGGCTGCTGCTGGCCGAGCTGCTGCTCGGGGTACGGCGACAACGGCGTTCCCCTCAGTTGCAACGGACAGCATAGCTGCTGATCTCGCCCCCTCATGACACCGGCGACGCCGGTGCATTGCGCCGGCGTCGCCAATCGCTGGAAGGAGACGGAGATGAAAAAGAGTCTGTTGACGGTTCTCGTGCTGCTCGTCGCCGTACCGCTGTTCGCCGGCAGTGCGAAGAACACCGCTGGGAAGCAGGCCCCCGCCACGATCGGAAACGTGACGGTCACCGAGGAAGAGCTCGACCGCGCGGTCGGCACGAAGCTGACGCGCCTCATGACGGACGTCTACAACGTCCGCCGCACCGTCCTGGAAGAGCTGATCGGGACGAAGCTCCTGGAGTCCGAGGCAGCACGGCGGAAGATCACCGTCGACGAGCTGCTGAAGATCGAAGTCGCGGACAAGGTCACGGTCCCCGATACCTCCGAGATCGAGAAGGTCTTCGAAGGCGTCGCCGAGCGCTTCCCGGGGATGACCAGGGAACAGGCCCTGGCCGAGATCACGCACGCGACGCGCGAGACGCGCACGCGCAACCGCAAGGCGGAGTTCATCCGCGAGCTGCGCGAGGGCGCCGGCGTGAAGATCAACCTCGCCCCGCCGCGCGTGGCGGTGAAGGCCGAGGGACCGTCGCGCGGCAACCCGAACGCGCCGGTGACGATCGTCGAGTTCTCCGACTTCGAGTGCCAGTTCTGCGGCCGCGCGGTGGAGACGCTCAGGAAGGTCGAGGAGAAGTACGGCGATCAGGTGCGCATCGTCTTCCGCGACTACCCGCTGCCGATGCACCGCACCGCCAAGCGCGCCGCCGAGGCCGCGCATTGCGCGAACGAGCAGCAGAAGTTCTGGGAAATGCACGACAAGCTGTTCTCGAAGACCGGCCCGATCTCGGACAGCGACGTCTTCAAGTACGCCGGCCAGATCGGCCTCGATCACGACCGCTTCAACAGCTGCATGTCCGAAGGCAAGTACGCCGAGGCGTGGAAGCCGGCCATGGACGAAGGGTCGGCGGTCGGCGTGCAGAGCACTCCGACGTTCTTCATCAACGGACGCCTGATCGTCGGCGCCGCGAGTCTGGATGCATTCTCGCGCGTGATCGACGAGGAGCTCGCCCACGTCAAGACTGCGGACCAGCAGCGGACGGTGACGAAGGTGGTGGCGGGACGCCGCTAACGGCGCCGCGCGACGAGCTCCGCGATCTCACCTTCGCTCGAGCGCAGCACTTCGAACTCTTCGAAGTGCTGCGCCAGTTCTCCCGGCTTGACGCGATACGTGCCGCGCATCTTCACGGCGACGACGACCACTCCTCGCCGTTTGACCACCCGCTTCGCCTCGGCGAAGAGTGGGCGGTGCAGGTAATAGAGGATGGCCACGAGGTCGAACGACTGGTCGGGGAAGGGGAGGGGCGCCTCGATCTCGAGGTCGAGCACGCGCGCGTCGATGGCCGGCTCGTGCCCGCGCACGAGGCGAATCGCTTCCTCCGCGCCGTCGATGGCCGTGACCTCCCAGCCGCGCGAGGCGAGCCAGAGCGCGTTGCGTCCCGCGCCGCAGGCGAGGTCGAGCGCGCGTCCCGGCGCGAGCTCCTGCGCGGCGTCGACGAGCAGCGATGCCGGCTGCCCGCCGATCTCTTCGCGCGAGCGGTAGCGCTCGTTCCATTCATCGAGTGTCACGCGCACTACAATAGCGACCATGTCCCTTCGCGGCATCATCAACATGCTCACCCGAGGAGAACCGCGCATGCTGCAACCCGGCGAGACCGCCCCCGACTTCGACGTCGTCGACCACCAGGGCAATCACGTGAAGCTCTCCGCGCTGCGCGGAAAGAAAGTGGTGCTCTGGTTCTATCCGAAAGCAGACACCCCCGGTTGAACGCGTGAGGGTTCCGGGTTCCGGGACCTCGACGCGGAATTCAAGGCCAAGAACGCGCAGGTGATCGGCGTCAGCTTCGACAGCGTGGAAGAGAACCGCCGCTTCGCCGAAAAGTTCGACTTCCCCTTCCCCCTCCTCTGCGACACGGAGAAGCAGATCGGAGTCGCCTACGGCGCCGCCGACTCGCAGAAGGACGAATACGCCCGCCGCATCGCCTACGTGATCGACGAAGAAGGCAAGGTCGCGCAGGCACACGCGAAAGTGGACGCGGCGTCCTACCCGAGCTGGCAACTGCGCAACCTTTAGCTGTTGGCGTCCGTCGCAGTGGACCGCCGGCGTCCTCGCCGGCTGTCGTGCGGGCGTCCCGCCCGCACACCCGTGTGGCGCCGAGACCGCGCCGGAGACAGCCGGCGGCCACTGCGCATCACTGCCCGATTGCGATCCTTTGCGGCAACGCCGGCGCCGAAACCGGCTGCACTTCCACGCTCTCGATCCCGATCGAGCGCAGCACAAAATCCGCGCCGATCTTCGCCCCCGCGCGAACCGCGATCACTTCTCCATCGCGCGTGAACGCCGCCAGCCGCCGCTCGCGCGTCCCGAACGTGCCGATGAAGCGATACCCGAATCGCGGCTGCTCCTCCGCCGCTTCGATCCTTACCGGCTCCGACACCGGCGCAACGGCAACGACAGCGGGCGCCTCATTCACGACCTCGAATCGCACCGGCGCCGCCGCCCGCTCCCGATACGCAAACAGATTGCGATCCCCCACACTCGCATGCGGCATCTCCACACGCGCAACCCTCTCCGCAACGGGCGAAAACGCAGGGCGGGCTTCAGCCTGCCCGGCGGGTCCCACGCGCGCAACCGGTGCAGCCTCCTCGACGAACGTGACATCCCGAACCACCCATCCAGCAACGGCGGCAACGAGAATCGCAGCGATCGTACGCATGCCTGTGGGACGGCACCACCGCGCGCGAAGTTCCGCCCAGCGCGTCATCCCACCTTTTGTCCTGCTTCGTGTTCCTCGATTCAGGAGGTTTCATGAACTACTACGTCAACAACAACGCCCAAGCGAACGGCGATCATGAAGTGCACCGCGAGGGCTGTACATACATGCCGACGAACAAGACCCACCTCGGCGTCTTCAACAACTGCCAGGATGCGGTCAACGCGGCGAGGCGCTACCACACACAAGTGAACGGTTGTGCGTACTGCTCCAGCGAGTGTCACACGCAGTGAAGCGCGAACAGCCTCCGGTGCGCCGTCACGGTCGGCCCGCCGGAGGACTCGCGTCGTCTCCCTCGCCCATCCCCAGGAACTTGTAACAACCGTCCTGCAACCAAACCGCTGCGACGACGTTTAAACGCTCCAGAAGCTCAGGAGGGTTTGTATGAGCGCCAAGCGGAAACGCAAAATCACCATCTTCACCGTCATCGCGCTGGTCCTGGCCATCGGCGGTACGGTTGCGATCAAAGCCAGCGGCAAGGACAAGAAGCCGCCCGAGTCGCCGGTCAAGACCGGCAAGGTGGAGATCGCCGACGTCCAGGTCAAGGTGACCGAGGTGGGGACCGTCGAGCCGGAAGTGAAGGTCGACGTCAAGTCCGCCATCTCCGGCAAAGTCATCGAGATCACCCATCGCGACGGCGACTACGTCCGCCGCGGCGACGTCCTCGCGCGCGTCGAGCCCGACCTCAATCAGGCCCAGTCGCTCGCCGACACCAAGAACTCCGTCGCCTCCGCGCAGATCCGCTTCTCCGACGCGAAGAAGAAGTTCGAAGAGAACAACAAGCTCTTCTCGCAGGGCCTGCTCGCCCCGACCGTGCAGCGCGACGTCGAGACCGAATACCTCTCCGCGCGCCAGGAGTACGACAAGGCGCGTGAAAAGTACGCGCTGGTCGAGAAGAGCGGCATCCCCATCAGCCAGTCCGCCGCGAACTTCCGCGGCTCCAACATCGTCGCGCCGATGGACGGCGTCGTCCTGACCAAGGAAGTCGAGATCGGCGAGTCGATCACCTCCGGCGTCTCCTCCTTCAACGCCGGCACGGTGCTCTTCACCGTCGCCGACGTCTCGCGCATGATCGTCAAGGCCGGCGTCAACGAAGTCGACATCGGCAAGATCCGCGTCGGCATGCCGGTCAAGGTCACGCTCGACGCCTACCCGAAAGTCTCCTTCAAGGGAAAGATCGACCGCATCGCGCCGGCCGTCCGGCTCGAGGAGAAAGTGCGCGTCTTCGACGTCGAGATCCGCCTCGACGCGCAGGGCCGCGAGCTGCGCTCCGGCATGACCGCCAACATCGAAGTCCTCGGCGAACAGAAACAGAAAGTCCTCACCGTCCCCGTCGAGTCGGTCTTCAAGCGCGACGACCAGGAAGTGGTCTACGTGAAGAAAGCCATCGACCCGAAAGCCTTCGCCGAAGCAGAGAAGAAGGAAGAGCAGGCGAAAAAGGACGACAAGGACGCCTGGAAAAAGTTCTTCGACAAGCGCGTCGTGACCACGGGCCTCGCCGACAACGCCAAGGTCGAGATCCTGGCCGGCCTCAAGCCGGGCGAAGAAGTGGCCCTCGAAGATCCGACCCTGACGAAGAAGGACTCGGAAGAGGACGACGACTAGTTGAAACGTAGGGCAGGCTTCAGCCTGCCCGGTCGGGCTGAAGCCCAACCTACGTCTGGAGCAAATCATGAGCGCCGTATTCAAATTCGAAAACTGGCAGGAGTCCGAGCCGCAGAAGCCCACCGCCGCGGCGGTGAACAAGGCGCTCATCCAGCTCGAGGGCGTGAAGAAGACCTACGACTCCGGCGAGAACGCCGTCGAGGCGCTCAAGGGCGTCGACGTGCGCATCGACCGCGGGGAGTTCGTCTCCATCATCGGCCCCTCCGGCTCGGGGAAGTCGACGCTCATGCACATCCTCGGCTGTCTAGACTCGCCGAGCGAGGGACGCTACTGGCTCGACGGCGAAGACGTCGCCAGCATGTCGGGCAAGGCGCTGGCGCGCATTCGCAACCAGAAGCTCGGCTTCGTCTTCCAGACCTTCAACCTCCTGCCGCGCGCCACCATCTGGAAGAACTGCGAGCTGCCGCTGCTCTACGCCGGCGTCGACGGCGACACGCGCCGCGCGCGCGCCCTCGAGGCGCTCGACCGCGTCGGCCTCAAGAACCGTGCGAAGCACCGTCCCAACGAGCTCTCCGGCGGCCAGCGGCAGCGCGTGGCCATCGCCCGCGCGCTGGTCAACAACCCGTCGCTCATCCTGGCCGACGAGCCGACCGGCAACCTCGATCAGAAGACCGGCGGCGACATCATCCGGCTCTTCGAGGAGCTGGCCGCCAACGGCCAGACCATCATCCTCGTCACGCACGATCCCGGCATCGCCCAGCGCACGCAGCGCCGCATCCGGATCGTGGATGGAGTGATCGTCGACGGCGACGACCTGGAGTAGCCGATGCTCATCTTCGAAGCCATCATCGACGGCGTCCGCGACATGAAGGACCACCTGGGCCGCACGCTGCTGCAGCTCTTCGGCATCATCCTCGGCGCGGGCTCCATCGTGGCCACCTTCTCGCTCTCCGTGGCGGGCAAGGAGGCCTCGATGAAGTTCTACCGCATGAGCGGCGGCATCGAGCGCATCTTCATCGGCAACAAGCAGACCGGCCAGATCACGCTCGACGCGAAGGCGCTGGCCAGCAACGGCCTGACCTACGCCGACGCGGTCGCGCTGCGCAGGGAAGCGAAGGAGATCGACCTCGTCTCTCCCGTCTCCGAGAACGGCATGACCGTCCGCTACGGCGACGTCGAGAAGAACCGCGGCATCATGGGCGTCACCCCGGCGTACTCGCCGATCAGCTTCCACAAGGTGGGGCAGGGACGCTTCATCACCGACCACGACCTCACCTCCGCGGCGCGCGTGGTGGTCCTCGGCACGACCCGCGCGCAGGAGTTCTTCGGCAGCGACAACCCGGTCGGCAAGACGCTGATCATGAACGGCGCGGGCTACCTCGTCGTCGGCGTGATGGAGGAGAAGTACTTCAGCTTCGACAACCGCCGCAACGCGCTGCGCTGGATGAACCGCGGCATGTACATCCCCATCACCACCATGATGACGCGCAACGGCCAGCCGCTGCAGCAGGGAAAGATCTCCTTCATGCACGCGCGGATGAAGGACGTCAAGCGGCACAAGGAAGCGGTCGCCGAGATCGAGCGCATCCTCTTCCGCCAGCACGGCGTGAAGGACTACCGCGTCTTCTCGCGCGTGGCCAACCTGGCCCGCAACGAGAGCGAGGGAAAGATGTACGACGTCACCTTCATGATCTGCGGCCTGATCTCGCTGCTGGTGGGCGGCATCGTGATCATGAACATCCAGCTCGCGTCGTTCAATGAACGCGTGCGCGAGATCGGCACGCGCAAGGCCGTCGGCGCCACGCCGGCGCAGATCTTCTTCCAGATGCTCACCGAGTCGGTGATCGTCTCCGTGCTGGGCGGCTTCCTCGGCATCTTCGCCGGGAAGTTCTTCACCCAGGGCATCGCCATGCTCACGCGCAACCCCGCCGCCATCACGCCGTCCACGGCCATGACCGCGCTGATCTTCGCCACCGGCACGGGGCTGCTGTTCGGCATGTATCCGGCCATCCGCGCCAGCCGGTTGAATCCGATCGAAGCGCTGAGAACGGAGTAGCGACCATGCAACTCGGCGAAGCCATCCGCACCTCCTACGAAGAAACGAAGGCGCACCCGCTGCGGTCGCTCTTCACGCTGGTCGGCGTCATCCTCGGCACGCTGGCGCTGGTCGTGGTCATGTCGGTCCTGGACGGCGTGAACAACTCCGTCATGAAGGGGATCAACGACCTCGGGCTCGACGGCGTCATTGCCGCCTCGCAGCGCGAGCCGGTCGATCCGCAGGAGAAAGCGAAGGCGCACCTCTCGCGCGGACTGCGCATCGAGGACATGGCCGCCTTCGACGACTCCGACAACATCAGCGCCATGACCCCGGTCGGCGAGACGCGCGCCGTCGTCACCGGCGGCACCATCACCCGCCGCATCGACGTCTACGGCGTCACTCCGGAGTTCGCGGAGATCCGCAACCGCACCGTGACCGCGGGACGCTTCATCAGCGAGCGTGACGTCGAGGCCTCCGCGCCGGTCGCGGTCATCGGCTACAACCTCAAGCATCGCCTCTTCGGCGGCGAGGAGGCGCTCGGCAAGCAGATCAACCTCGGCGGCCGCCGCCTGACCATCGTCGGCGTCGGCAAGAAGTTCGACACGACGTTCGTCGACGACGACGACTTTTTCCGCGAGATGGGCGGCGCCTACATCCCCTGGACCGTCTACCGCGACATGTTCGGCCGCGCCAACTCGATCTCCTACATGCTCGCCAAGTCGGTGACGCCGGAGAAGAGCATCGAGGCGGAGTACGAGGCCATCGGCCGCTTCCAGCAGGCGCACAACGGCATCCGCGACACGCGCATCAACAACATCGGCAAGGAGATCCTGAAGGAGCGCGCACAGATCGAGGTGATCCTCCGCAACTGGCGCATCGTCTTCTTCGCCATCGCCGGCGTGTCGCTGCTGATCGGCGGCGTGGGGATCTTCTCGGTGCTGAAGATCTCGATCTCCGAGCGCCTCTTCGAGATCGGCCTGCGCAAGTCGATGGGCGCCACGAACAACGAGATCTTCGTGCAGTTCCTCGTGGAGTCGGTCTCGCTCTCGGTGGCCGGCGCCGCCGTGGGCCTCGGCCTGGGAATGCTCGTGGTCAAGCTCATCGCCGGCTTCTTCCCCGGCGGCCTCCCGGTGTCGAGCTTCGGCATCCTCATCTCAACCGGCTTCGCCGTCGGCGTGGGACTGTTCTCCGGCCTCTACCCAAGCCTCACCGCCGCGCGCCTGGAGCCGATCGAAGCGCTGCGGGGGTGACGACCCGGGCAAGGAGACGACGAAGAGGCCTCCGGCGGGCCGGCGCGGCCGGCAGCGCTTGTTGCTTCGCTGAACGCACGCTCTCGGCGGAGCAATCAGCGCTGCCGGCCGGGCCGGCCCGCCGGAGGCCTCCCGGTCGTCTTACCCCCGCAGCGCTTCGATCGGCTCCAGGCGGGCGGCGGTGAGGCTTGGGTAGAGGCCGGAGAAGAGTCCCACGCCGACGGCGAAGCCGGTCGAGATGAGGATGCCGAAGCTCGACACCGGGAGGCCGCCGGGGAAGAAGCCGGCGATGAGCTTGACCACGAGCATTCCCAGGCCGAGGCCCACGGCGGCGC
>DASUSL010000094.1:0-10048 GCA_036375135.1 Thermoanaerobaculia bacterium
ATCGCCTCGGGCAAGCTCCGGCTGGAGCCGCGCGCGCTCGATCTGCGCGCTGTCCTGGCCAACGCGATCTCGCAGGCGCGTCCGGCGGCGGAGGCGAACCAGATCGCGCTCGCCGTCGACTGCCCCGACGAGCGCTTCGACGTCTTTGCCGATCCGCTGCGGCTGCAGCAGGCCATCGGCAATCTCCTCGGCAACGCGGTCAAGTTCACGTCGGAAGGAGGCACCGTCGCGGTCCGTCTCCGCCGCGAAGAGAACGAAGCCGTCGTCGACGTGACCGACTCGGGGCAGGGGATCGCTCCCACGCTGCTGCCGCACGTCTTCGAGCGCTTCCGCCAGGGCGACGGCATGACCGCGGAGCGGCAGAGCGGTCTCGGCCTCGGCCTCTCGATCACGCGCCACCTCGTCGAGATGCATGCCGGCGCGGTGAGCGCGACCAGTGCCGGGCCGGGGAGAGGATCCACCTTCACCGTCCGCCTGCCGCTGCACACCGAAGCCGCGTCGGACGAGCTGGTCGGACGCAATGCGGCCTCGCGCTCCAGGTCATTGCCGGGCCTCGACGGTGTGCGCGTGCTGATCGTCGAGGACGAGATCGACAACCGCAAGGTGCTCGCGACCGCGCTGCGGCATTGCGGCGCCGGCGTCGAGTGCGCCGGCAGCGCCGCCGAGGCGTTCGACGTGCTGCACCGCTGGACGGCGGACGTGATCATCTGCGACATCGACCTCCCGGACCTCGACGGCTGCCTGTTCCTGACCGCGCTTCGCGCGCGCGAGATGGTCACGCCGGCGCTCGCGCTCACCGTGCTGGGGCGTCCCGACGAGCAGTCGCGCATCATCGCCGCCGGGTTCGACCTCTTCCGCCAGAAGCCGATCGATCCGGTCGATCTCGCGCACGAGGTGCGGCGGCTGGCCGGAGCCGCGCGCAGTCAGCCTTAACTTCGTTGCGTGAGGCGCAACGCCGCGCCAGAATGATCGCGCTACCTCGTGTCCCGCCACTCTTCCACCCCCGACGTTCCCGTCTCCCTTCCGACCGCATGGGACTTTGCCGCGGTCTTCGAGCATGCCGGCCTGGGGATGGTCATCGCCGATGCGAGCGGACGCATCCTGCGCGTCAACGACGCCTACGCGCGGCTGGTCGGCCGCGACGCCGCGGAGCTGATCGGCCGCGACGCGGCGCACTTCACGCATCCCGACGACCGCGACGTGGTCCCGCTGCAGTTGAGCCGCGTCGGCAACGGCGACGCCGTCACGAGCACGTTCGAGAAGCGCTACCTGCGCGGCGACGGCACGATCGTCTGGGCGCGCATCACGCTCTCCGCGGCGTCGGACGGCGCGAACGGCAGGTACCTCATCGGGACCGCCGAGGACATCACCGAGCAGAAACAGATCCGCGAGGAGCTGATCGAGACGCGGCGGCGCGTGTCGTCCGCGCTGATCGCCGGCGAGATCGCCACGTACGAATGGGACATCGCCTCCGACCGCCTGTGGGGCGACGCGAACTTCGACCGCATCTTCGGCACGCAGCGCGATCCCGACGGCACCGCGCCGCTGGAGCGCTTCGTCGAGTCCATCCACCCCGACGATCGCGAGCACGTCATGCGCGAGGTGACCCGCAGCGTCGAAACGGGCGTCGACTACGAGACCGAGTACCGCGTCCGCAACGGCACGATCGAGCGGTGGGTGAGCGCGCGCGGACAGCTCGAGCGCGACGACGACGCGGGCATCGTCCGCTTTCACGGCGTCGTGCTCGACATCACGCGCCGCCGCCGCGCGGAGCAGGAGCTGCAGCGCCGCACGCGCCTGTACGACACGTTCCTCTCCGGCACCGACGACCTCGCGTATCTCATCGACCGTGAAGGGCGCTTCACGTTCGCGAACCGCGCGCTGCTCGACCTCTGGGGCATGACCCTGCAGGAGGTGAGCGGCAAGACGCTCTACGACCTCGGCTACCCGAAATGGCACGCCGACCTGAACATGCGCGAGTTCGCGCAGGTCTTCGCCACGAAGAAGACCATCACCGGCGAGGTGCCGTACACGTCGCCGGGCGGCACCACCGGCATCTACGAGTACGTCTTCTCGCCGGTGCTCGACGAGCGCGGCGAAGTGGAGGTCATCGCCGGCACGTCGCGCGACGTCACGGAGCGCCGCCGCGCCGCGGAGATCCAGCGGCGGCTCGCCGACCAGTTGCAGCTCGCGCTCGAGGCGGCGCACATGGGCTGGTGGCAATACGACCTCACCACCGGCGTCGTCTTCCGCGATGCGCGCACGCGCGCGATGTACGGTGTCCCGGACGACCTGCAGGCGTACGACGACGTGCTGTCGCGCATGGTGCCGGAAGACGCGGTGGCGATCGACGCCGCGATTCGCGCCGCCACGGACCCGCGCGATCCGCAGCCGTACGACGTCGAGTACCGCTTGCGCATGCCCGACGGCTCGCTGCGCTGGATCGCCTCGCGCGGGCTGGCCATCTTCGAGGGGGAAGGGGAGCAGCGCCGCGCGGTGAGCTTCGTCGGCACGGCGCTCGACGTCACGCAGGCGAAGCTCGCCCAGCAGGCCACACAGCGGCTGCTGGAGTCCGAGCGCGCCGCGCGCGCGGAAGCGGAGCGCGCCAGCCGCATGAAGGACGAGTTCCTGGCCACACTCAGCCACGAGCTCCGCACGCCACTGGCCGCCGTCCTCGGCTGGGCCCAGATCCTCGGCGCGGGCGGCACGTCGCCGGAAGAAGTGAGCGAAGGCATCGCCGTGATCGCGCGCAACGCCCGCGCGCAGGCGCAGATCATCGAGGACCTGCTGGAGATGAGCCGCATCGTCTCCGGCAAGATCCGCCTGCACGTGCAGCCGCTGCAGCTCGACGACGTGATCGCCGCCGCGGTGGCGACGGTCCGCAATGCCGCGGACCTCAAGGGCGTGCGCATCGGCGTCGCGGCGGAAGCATCGCCGCTGCGCATCAGCGGCGACGCGAACCGCCTGCAGCAGGTCTTCTGGAATCTCCTCAGCAACGCGGTGAAGTTCACGCCGGCCGGCGGCCGCATCGAGGTGCGCGTCCGCCGCGTCGACTCGAACATCGAGGTCGCGGTCTGCGATACGGGCGAAGGGATCCGCTCCGACTTTCTCCCGTTCGTCTTCGACCGCTTCCGCCAGGCCGACGCCACCACGACCCGCCGCCACGGCGGCCTCGGCCTCGGCCTGGCCATCGTCAAACAGCTCGTGGAACTGCACGGCGGCACGGTGCATGTCGCCAGCGAAGGCACGGACAAAGGCACGACGTTCACGGTGATGCTCCCGGTCATCGCCCCCGCGCAGCCGGTCGAGCGCGAAGAGCCCCGCGTGCGCGAGCGCATCGGCATCACGCTGAACGCCGACGACCGCATCACCGGCCTGCGCGTGCTCGTCGTCGACGACGAGGACGACGCCCGCGGCGTGATCCGCCGCTTCCTCGAGGACGCGGACGCCGTGGTGACCTGCGCATCGTCCGCCGCGGAGGCCGTCGCGCTGCTGCACGAAGAGGCGTTCGACATCCTCGTCAGCGACATCGGCATGCCCGGCGAAGACGGCTACTCCCTCGTGCGCACCCTCCGCGCCGCCGGCAGCGCCATCCCCGCCATCGCCCTCACCGCCTACGCCCGCCCCGAAGACCGCGCCTACGCCCTCGCGGCCGGATTCCAGGCGCATGTGGCCAAGCCCGCGGACGCGGGGGAGCTCATCGCGATCGTGGCGCGGCTGAGCGGGCGGGGGTGAGCTCGGGACGGCCGGCGAGCCAGCTGTCGCAGGCCAATGCCGCTCCTCGTGCACTGGCACCGACGGGGCGGGGCGGTGAATCGCGCCTCTGAAAGCACGTCGCCGCCAAACGCCAAGCGACACCTGGACGCAAGGATCAAACGCGAAATCAGTTGCGAGCCGGCGAGGGGCGGCTCATTCGTTTTTGAATCGGTGCGTCTCCGGCATGCAGCGGTTCCGCATCGACGATGGCGTTGATAGCGATCAGGACGTCGTCCTCCGCAATGTAGTCGAAGACGTGCCAGAAGCGGCCTGTTCCTGCCGCTGGTGAGGTGAGCCGCAGGTCGGCGTCCCGATAGCGCACGTCGACGGTCGCGCCAGAGCCGGCGAGTCGCCCATCCCCCGAGTAGTTGTGGACGTAGCAGCGATAGGTCGTGGCGAGGACCTTCGCGATGGTGATCGTTTCCGGACCCGTACCATTCCGCACGTCGGTGTCGAGCGAAGCCCACGGGAAGACTCCGTTGTTTCCGGTCTCGCGGAAGTCGATGCTCGTCCACGCACCGGCGTGCCAGAGGGCGAGATGAAGGTCGAGATCCAGCGGTGCCAGTCCCCACGCGAGCTGGATTGACTGTAGTGCGGCCGCGTGCGCAGTCGCAATTGGAATCCTCGGCTGCAGCGTCACCTCGCCGGCCGGAGCTGGATAACGCGCCAGTAATGCCTTGCGCACGGTGGCGAGGAAGCGCGATCGCTCTTCCGCACGACCCGGGCGGAGATGGCCGATCAGCGAGATGCGATTCGCTTCGTCCGCCGGCAGGAGCGAGAGGAAGTCGTCGCGTGTCGGGCCGTAATTTACGAGAACGACGTGAGCATTCGGCCGTCCGTGCGCGTAATCAATGACCGCTTTCGAGAAATTGCTCTTGGAGAAGCGGCGGTACTGCTTGCATTCGACCACGACCACCGCAGAGCCGGCGCTCGTGATCGGATCGGTGATGAGTGTGTAGTCGGGCTGGATGTTGTTCCTGCCGCTCAATGCGCTCGTCTTTTCGAGCGGCGAGCGCAGTTCGGCCCAGATGTGAAGACGCGGCACGGTCGCTTCAGCTGTTGCCAGATGGGAGCCGCCGAACGAGAACGAAAGCCGGCCGTCATCGGTATGGAACCGGAGGTCGTGGGCCCGCAACGCTTCAGCGAGTACGGTGACGACCCAGGCGGAGTAGAGCTCGTGCCTCCGCTGCCAGATCGGTAGGTTCAGAAACTCGATCAGCACCTTCTGCAGCATGTCGCGTTCAACGATTGAGGAAGGGACGCCCGCGAATACTCCTTCCACGGCCGCGACGATCGGGTCGACGAACGCGCGCCGCTCGCCCTCGGCCAGATTGCGGACATGTCTCGCCTTCTCATGCATGCCGGCAGCAAACGATCCGGCCCAGTTGTCGTGATCGACGCCACCGACGAACTGGATGTTCCATGCATCCTCGGCGCCTTCGCCGTTGGCGCGTACGGCGCGAGCGCGGTCATGGATGTCGTTGCGATCGGTCCCGAATTTCTTCGTCTCGCGCACGACCGTGGTCCACACCTCGTGAACCTTCCTCAATGTCGCGTCGAAGACCAGATCACCGCTCGAGGGAGAGGGGAGCTCGATTTCGGGCCAGCGCCGCTCTTCGAAGTATTCGTACAGCCACGGGTCCGCGTCAGGAGTGACGCCGCCGCGCGTGCTGCTTCGAACGACTCCGGAAAGCTTCCAAAGCGATTCGTACGACCACTGCGGCACGCGGATCAGCTCGCGCACCTTCTGCACGCGCTCGATCCAGTCTCGGAATTGCCGCAGATCGAACGAGAGCTTCGGTGTGTGCTCGAAATCGAATTCGACCTGCAAAGAGTTGTCGGTCTGTTTCGCGTGCACCTTCTCGAACAGCGTGAGGAGATCGGACATCATTGCGGAGAACGGGTTGAGCGCTTCGAGCAAGGCGCTGACGAAGCGCTCAACGGTCAGCGAAGGGGCGTTGACTATGTCCTCGATCGCGTCTGTCTCGCTGCCGCCGAGCGCTCGCACCAGCGACCAGACGACATCCTCGTCCATCGCGTCGTGGAACTCGAGATCGAGTCCGCCGTGCGTTTTGATGGTTTCCCACACCTCACGCGGTGTGGCGAGCAGGGACGAGTCACCGGCGGCGTTCGGCATGGATCCTCCTGATGCTAGAGGAGTGTCCGCGGATCGCGTGATCCCTACCTGCAGACTGCCGTTGCCGCGCCCGAGCGCGATGTCCGTTCCGAATCGACGGGCGTTTGCGCGATCCGAAGAACGTCAGGTCGACGAGGCGGTTGATGAAGTTCTTGTTCCGCGACGGCGAGCGCGGAGGACATCGTCGTGCGGCGGCACGCGGACGTGCCGCCGCACCCGATCGAACCGCGATCAGCGTAGGCGGCGATAGATGTTGAAGAAACTGTTGGTCACCCATGGCAAGCCGTCGGGGGCGACGGCCACGTTCGTGGCGCCGCCGTCGATCTGCTGCCATTGCGTGCCGCTCCACCGGTAGATCCCGAAGCCGCCGTACACCGCATTGCTTCCGATGATCCAGACGGTTCCGTCGGCGCCGACGCCGATGTCGCTGGCCGCGCCGGGAAGCAGCACCCAGCGCATGCCATCGTGGCGGAAGATCTGTCCGGCATTGTTGACCAGCCAGGGCACGCCGCCCGGCGCGACCGCGATGCGAACGCCTCCTCCCTCGAAGGGTTGGAACTCGCGGCCGTTCCACCGCGCGAGGCTGAAGCCGCCCGGCGCCGCGGCGTTGGTGACGATCCACGCTTCGCCGGTGCTCGCCACTCCGATGTCGGTGGCGCCGCCGCCGAGGGGAATCCACTGGTTGCCGTCGCGGCGGTAGACGGTGCCGCCGTTGTTCACGAGCCATGGGCCGCCGGGTCCGACGGAGATCCGGACCGCGCCGCCGGGGATGGTTTCCCAGGCGGCTCCATTGAAACGCTGGATCGCGTAACCGCCGCCCACCGCCGTGTTGGTGATGCGCCAGGCAGTGCCATCGGGACCGACGCCGACGTCGCGCGCGCCGCCCGCGAGCGTCGACCAGCCCGTCCCGCGCACGCCCGCGCGTTCCACACGCAGGTACCCGCCGTTCCTCTGCGGAACCGTCACCGTCAGCGCGGAGCCGCTCCGTTGTCCGCTGACCGTCCCGTGCGGCGCATCGACCGCTCCCCATTCGCCGGCCGGCAGCGTGAACGTGGCCGTCACCGCCACGTCCTCGGCGTTCGCCGCCATGACCCAGAGCGCACCGCCGTGCTCCACGGCGCGGACGCGCAGCGACGTCGCCGTCTGCGGCGGCAACCCGCGCGTCGTGCCGGCCAGCAGCGCCGGGGCGAGCGTGGTCACGTTCGCGGCGAGATGGGAGAGCTCGCCGAGACGCCGCTCCAGCGTGGCCGGGTCCGCCGGGCCGACGTAGGAGGTCCCGTCGGGATTCACGAAGACGTCGCGGAATTGATCGAAGTGCGAGTACAGGATCAGGCCGTTCACTCCGGCCGTCAGCGCCTGAAAGATCATCGACCGCTTCTCGGCCAGCGTCGGCTCGCGCTGGCTCGGGTCGTTCGTGTACACGCCGTATCGATGGACCTGCGGGACGAACCAGGCCGGCTTCGCACCGTGACCCGCGAGCACAGCGCTTCGTGCAGAGCCGAAGGTGCTGCCGAGGGAGTGGTCGGGAATGGGGTAGTAGTCCGTGGCGATGATGTCGGTGGCAGGGAAGAACGCCTCATCGGCCCCGCCGAGGAACACGAGCCAGCTGGGATGATCGGGATCGAGGTCGAACAGGAGCTGCTGCATCGCCTCCAGCTTGGGCATGCGGCGGTACGGGCTGTGTTCCGGTCGATACAGGAGATTCGGCTCGTCCGCGGTGTACCAGCCGACGATCGCGGGATTGTCCTTGACGGCACGCACGTACTCGGCGGTGAGCTCGAGGCCGGTGCGGCGTGCGGGCTCCGGGAAATACTGATGATCCTGATAGAAGTCCTTGAGGCCGAACAGGACGCCCATGCCGTTGCGGCGCGCCCGCTCCACGTACTGCCTGGCCAGGTCCACGGCGACGGCTTCATTGCCCGTTCCATAGGCGTAATAGCCGAACTGATACGACATGGCCGTGTTGAAGCCTGAAGAGGAAAGGCGGGCGAAGTCGGCGTCGGAGTCGTGCCCGGCCATGTACACGCCGAGGGGGAACATCGGCACGCCGAACCGGCGCATGCGCTGCCCGTTCTCGAGCCGCACCGCCAGCTCGCGATCGGCCACGCGATATTCGAACGAGTGCTCGTCCCGCTGGGCGCCGGCCGGGCCGTAGAGAACGAATCGCAGCCGGTAGCGGCCCGCGGCCAGCGCCGGCGGACTGATCTCGATGGAAGTCGTGCTGGCGGTGGCCGTGAACGTCGCGGTTCCGGCGGTCAGGACCTGATCCTGCGCATTGCGAAGCTCGCATCGCACGGTCAGGCTCTTGCCGGTCCAGTTGGGATCGAACGCGCGATCGAGCTTCAGCTCCGCGCGCCAGACGGAGGGCACGGGCTCCACGATCTCGCGATACGCCGGCACGATCGGAAACACACGCAGCGGACCGGAGCTCCAGTTGTCGTCCACCGGCGGCTCGCCGACGCGAAACGTCGCGATCGAGGGGGGACTCCATCCTTCCGCGTTGATGGCGTGCACCCACCAGCGGTATTCGTGTCCGGCGCGCGCCGTGAAGACCAGCGGGGACCCGGCCACCGTGTTGATGCAGAGAAAGTGAGGATCGCCGCCGCAGTTGTTGCGGGGATCCCGCAGCGAAGGGACGGTCAGGTCATCGGCGCGGACGGCATACGAGGTCGCACCGGCGACCGGCTGCCACGCCAGCTGGACCTGCACCTGCGCCCGCGCCGCCGGCACCCATTGCACGGGCTGCGGGTACGGCGGCACGGGAAGATGGGGCGAGAGACCCGTTGGCGGGGAAGGGGCTGCCGCATACGCGGCGAAGTGGACCGACAACACGACGAGCAGGGGAATCGCGACTACCCAGGAGCGACGCATCATTTCTCCTCCATTCACGCTCCATGTCGGAACGGAGAAAAAATTTCGCGGGTCAGGACGATTGCTCGTCGTCCGCGGCGTCCGCCGCAGCGGATTCCGTGGCGACGTTTGCCGCCTCCCTCGCCTCGAGCATGTTCGGGTCCGGCTTCCTGTCCGCGGTCTTGCTCGGGATGGCTGGGGCCGCGGAGGGGAGTTTCTGCTCCTTGCGGGAGCCGAAGGTCAGCGCATAGGCCCAGGTGAACTCCGCGCCGAGGAGAAAGATCTGCGCGGAGTAGTAGACCCAGACCATGGCCATGACCAGCGAGCCGGCCGCGCCAAATACCGACGTCAGGCCACTCCGGCCGATGTAGACCCCGATCAACGTTTTGCCGACCGTGAACAGCAGTCCGGTCACGGACGCGCCGATCAACACGTCCGTCCAGGCGACCTTTGCCCGGGGCATCACCTTGTAGATCATCGCGAAGACCGTCGTGGTCAGGATGTAACTGACGACGGCGTTGAGGACGCCGACCAGGGACTGCCAGTCGGAGAAGCGCGGTCCCCACATCTTCTCCAACGCCGCCAGCCCGGCGCTGATGATGAGCGAGACCATCAGCAGAAAACTGATCCCGGCGATCGTTCCGAACGACAGGAGGCGGGTGCGCA
The DNA here is from genome assembly GCA_036375135.1 of Thermoanaerobaculia bacterium. GTDB lineage: Bacteria > Acidobacteriota > Thermoanaerobaculia > Gp7-AA8 > Gp7-AA8 > QHVT01. Next base: position 9,410 of record DASUSL010000094.1, read on the forward strand.
GCAGGCTCCAGATTCCCATCCGGGCTCGCTTCGGCGCACGCCAGATCCGATCGAGCGAATCCTGCAATTCCGCGAAGACGGAGGTCGCTCCGACGAGCAGCAGGACCAGGCCGGCCACAGCGGCGGCAAAGCTTTCGGCCGGCCTGCTCGCACTCTCGAGCAGTCTTTGCACCGCCTCCGCTCCCTCCCGGCCCATCAGCCCCTGCAACTGCGCGCCGATCTCTCCGCGCGCCGCCTCGACACCGAAGATCAGCCCTGCCAGCGAGAGTACGATCCAGAGGAACGGCGCGATGGAGAGCATCGTGTAATACGCCAGTGCCGCCCCCATGCTCTGTGCGTAGTCGTCGACCCACGACGACGCAGCGGCTTTCGTGAGAATCCACGTGTTCTTCGCCGTCATGACCACTTTCGCTCGTTTCTGAGCCATGGGGGAGAGTGTACGGCCTCGGGATCGCCGCACGTCCGGACGCGGCAGCCGGGCGGGCGCGACGCCTCAGCGCCGGCTTCCGTCGAGCACGATGAAATCGAGGCTTCCGTACGAGCGCATCTGTCGCGTCACTCCAGGTCCGGACGGCAGCTCGGTGGTGTTGTACGCGGTGTTGCCCTCGATGGTCCGGACGAAGCGGTCCAGCGCCTGCG